>JAKOVI010000128.1 GCA_029782135.1 Bacillota bacterium | reverse complement strand
AAGTTTATTATATAATATTCAACACTATTTATACGAAACAGGCAAGCCCCCGCTCAATGGCAGCCTATTCGCCTGACTCCCAAGAAAAAGATACATTTGATTATACACTTTAATCGAAAATCCTACGGGACCGTTAGACAGATTAACTCCATAAGAAGAGGAATAATTTAAGCCGGCCGGAATTAATCCGGCCGACTTTTTAGTGGTTTTTTCCGTTTTCTTCTGCTAAAATGATGAAAAGATGTACACGGTGAATCTTTGTAACAAGCTTAACTAGCCGGTCCCTGGGAAAAACCGCCCGGCATGAACTACGATAAAACCAATGGAAGTGAGCGCTATGGTTGAGATTTTAATTCAATCTTTACTAATTGGCTATTCCGGTGCGGTGATGCCCGGCTCCTTACTGACTTACACTCTGGACCAGAGTATAAAATCCGGTGTTAAAGCCGGATTAATGGTCTCGATCGGCCATTCCTTACTGGAATTACTCTTGGTAACCATGATCTTCTTTGGGATGGGCCAGTTATTAAGCAGCACGCCGGCCCAGATCCTGATTGGTCTCTTGGGGGGGATCGTTTTAATCGTATTGGGTACCGGAATGATCAGGGAGAGCGTTACCGGAAAGCTTGTTGTTGATCATTCGTTGTCGCCCCCCACCAGGAGCAGGAGCATGATCTTTTGCGGGGCTGTGATCAGCGCCGCCAGTCCCTATTTCACGGTCTGGTGGGCAGTCGTCGGGATGGGTTTGATTATGAATGCCTATAATACCTTCGGTTTTATAGGTGTCGTCCTTTTTTACCTTGGACATATCTCCGCCGATTTTTCCTGGTATCTCTTCGTCTCCTGGCTGGTCAGTAAGACCAGGGCTTTTATAAGTTTAAAATTTTATAAAGCGCTTATCATCCTGCTCGGGCTTTGCCTCCTCGGCTTCGGCGCCGGCTTTATATGGAACTCCGCCCGACTCTTGCGCCAGATTATTTCTTAACTTAATCTGGCCTTTTTCTTTCCGCCCGTCTCTAACGCAGCAAACATAATTGACTCCGCTGTAGGGTCGAAACCTCCAAACCGAAAAACCGGTCATTCGATTGGCGTGTCGCCCTATCACAAAGCATCTTCAAAATTTATCTCTTAATATTATAAAGCTCAATCCCAGCTGCGGCCATTTTCTCCTCCCACAGCATCTGCAGGATCTTTAACTCTTCCATATAATCGTTCTTCGATTCATCTCCGTCCGCTTCCAACGTTTCAAGGATCTCAATCGTAAAACCTTCTTCTCCATGTTCATTCCAATCCTTTTGTAGTTCGCGGTTAACATGGACCCCCGCTTCTAGTTTAAACTTGGCGCCATTAATCGCTCCCGTAAGATTAGGAGTCGCTTCCAGATAACACTTATCACTGGATTTGGAGCGAATCGTAAAGATCCCCATGGTTGGCTTCATCATTTTATACTGCTGTTTCAGTTCTTTCTTCCGGTCCATTGTCAATCCCCTTTTTTTCTCCGTTTAATACCCCATCTCTTTTAAGATCCGGGCTAATGTCTGCAAACGTTCACTAAGCAATTCATCGTCATTACTGAGCGCTTGCCGGAACAGTTGTAGATCCTCTTCGATCTTTTCATTATCCGTACAGACGGCGATCGTCATGGCGTCACCCTGGAGGCCAACCCGGTCAATCACCGGGTTTTCGGGATCATATAGTTTAGGTAAGCGATAGGCCTCACGAAAATATGCTTGTGCGCGGCAGATTAGAATCGCCAGATCCAATACCCGGTGGAGCGGTAACTCTTCAGACTGCCGTGACCACTTTTCTCCCGTGTACCGCCATACTTTCGCCGAAATATCAACCTTTCCCCGATCATTCCATTGGGCAAGTCCCAGCGATAGCCCTTTGGCATCGGAATGGTAAGCTGACCTTCCGTCGACATTTTCATAGTTTTCTGAGATGATAACCGGTTTATGCTTTAGTGTCGTTGGTATCTTCATTTTCTCACCCCCAAATCTGGTTAGTGATTCAAGCCATCCGGTCGTTTAGTAGTTTAGTAATTTAGTAGTTTACTACCTTTAAGGATAAAACGATTGGCTCCGTTTTGTCAAGAACTATTCTTAAATGAGAAAAAAGGGGCAAATCCGCCCCTTTCCCTCATCGTTAAAAGTTTACAGTTTAAGTTGAAATTCGGTTATCCGTTTGCTAGCCCACCCTTGACCAGCTTCACCGCTTCCACCAGCGGAATAATCGCAAAGGCCAATCCGATGGCGACTAAAAATTCGATACGCGACAGCGCGGCCAGTTTAAAGATGGTGTTTAAACCCGGTATGTAAATAACCAGCATAGTCAGGATAAACGAGGATAACATGGCGCCCAACAAGTATCTGTTATGGCTGTGCAAGCGAAAGATGGACTTCGTCCGCGACCGCATGTTGAGCGAATGGAAGATCTCGCACATTGACAGGGTGAAGAAGGCCATTGTCATCCCGGTCAGGTGCGAATGCCGGCTACCGAAAAGATACGAAAGGAGGGTCAACAGGGCAATGGTCATCCCTTGATAGATGACATCAACGCCTAAACCGTGCGCAAAAACCCCTTCTTCCGGCTTCCGGGGCGGCTTCTCCATAATATCCGGTTCCGCTCCCTCCAATCCCAAAGCAATTGCCGGGAGGGAATCGGTGACGAGGTTAATCCATAAAATGTGTATCGGCGAGAAAAGCCGGAAATTCATCAGGGTCGCCACGAAGAGGGAGACCACTTCGCTGAGGTTGGAGGATAAAAGAAACTGGATGGCTTTCAGAATATTATCATAGATCCGGCGTCCTTCTTCCACGGCATAAACAATCGTCGCAAAGTTATCATCCGCCAGCACCATATCGGAGACATTCTTCGTCACATCGGTCCCGGTTATCCCCATCCCGACGCCGATATCAGCCGATTTGAGCGCCGGGGCGTCGTTAACCCCGTCGCCCGTCATCGCCGTAATCTTCCCCCGTTTTTTCCAGGCATTGACGATCCTGACCTTATGCTCCGGCTGGACCCGCGCGTAGACACTGTATTGGGTAACCTTCTCTTCAAACTCTTCATCGGTAAACTTCGATAGTTCCGTTCCGGTAATCGCCTGGCTCTCGTCAGTGATTAACTCCAACTCTTTGGCGATCGCCACCGCGGTATCCCGGTGGTCGCCGGTGATCATAATCGGCCTGATCCCGGCCTGGCGGCATTGGCGAATTGCTGCCATTACCTCCGGGCGGACCGGATCAATCATTCCGACGAGGCCGATAAAGGTGAGATCCTGCTCCAGGTTTTCAGGAGAGATCTCCGCCGGGAACTGTTCCCATTCCCGCCGTGCCGAACCTAAAACCCGCAGCGCTTTACCGGCCATCCGTTTATTCTCTTCTAAAACGCGGGCCCGGAGCTCCTCCGTTAAGGGAACCACGCCCTCGCTCGTTAACATCCGGGTACATCTTTGCAAGAGTTCATCGGGGGCCCCTTTCGTGTACTGGATAAATTGACCGTTCTCCAACCGGTGGACGGTAGACATCATCTTCCGGGTGGAGTCAAAGGGGGCCTCCGCCACCCGTGGCCTTGCTTTTTCGAGCTCCCCTTTCACAATTCCCTGGGCCAAAGCAAAACGCACCAGGGCATTTTCCGTCGGTTCGCCCACCGCTTCGCCGTTCCCTTCCGCCAGGTAAGCATCGTTACAAAGCGCCATCGAGACCGCCAACTCTTGCTGTTCCCCAAAAGTATCGACAACCGTCATTTTATTCTGGGTTAAGGTACCGGTTTTATCGGAACAGATCACCTGGGTACAGCCGAGGGTTTCCACTGCCGTCAACCGGCGAATGATCGCATTCCGCTTCGACATTTTCGTTACCCCGATCGAGAGCACGATTGTCACTACGGCAACCAGACCCTCTGGAATCGCGGCTACCGCCAGACTAACCGCGGTCAGAAACATCTCCAGCACATGCCCGCCGTGAAAGCCACCATTTTCCAACACACTAAAAACAAAGATAAAAACGCAGATCCCAATTACGCAAGCGCTGAGGACGTGGCTCAAGGAGGCCAGCTTCTTTTGGAGGGGCGTTTTTTCCTCTTCGGTGGTAGAGATAATATTGGCAATTTTCCCCATTTCGGTGGACATGCCGGTGGCGATGACGACCCCTTCGGCACGGCCATAAACCACATTGGTCCCCATATACGCCATATTATGACGGTCGCCCAACGGCACATCATCCGCCGCCGTGGCAATAACTTCACAGCTTTTATCAACCGGAACCGATTCCCCGGTCAAGGACGCTTCCTCGATTTTCAGACTGGAAGCTTCAATAATCCGCATATCAGCCGGGACGGCATCCCCTGCTTCCAGCAGCACAATATCGCCGGGCACAATCTCCTCCGATTTAATCATCATGACCTGCCCGTTTCTCCGTACTTTGGAGTAAGGAGAGGCCATTTTTTGCAGGGCCTCAATCGCTTTTTCCGCCTTCCCTTCCTGCACAACGCCAAGAATGGCATTGAGGACGACCACCATCAAGATAATCACCGCATCGGCAATCTCACCGACCACCCCTGAGATGACGGCGGCCACGATCAAAACGATCACCATCGGATCGGAGATCTGGTCCCAGAGCTTGGCGAAAAGCGATTTCTTTTTCCCTTCTTCCAGCTTGTTCAGGCCGTATTGCTGGCGCCTTAAACTAACTTGCTCTTCATCCAAGCCGTTCTTCGTTGTCGCCTGGTCTTGCAGAACCGCAGTACTCTCCATTAAATAATGTTTCATCGTGAGCCTCCTTCAAGATAAAGTAAAGCGCTTTGTAAAGTATATAATTAAATGTTAACGATTAATCACTATTTTAGCATGTCCAGGCCGGTGAATAAAACCAACAGCTCCGGTCAAGTATCCTAATTTTCCACAGACTATTAACAATGGGAGGTTTTTGGACAGATTTGAAGAAGTGTCCAAAGGCGAGGTGATGACCGTGGCCAAACCTGAACTCACCAAAGAGTTGATGGCAAAAACCCTTAAAGAACTGATGAAAATAAAACCTCTGGATAAAATCAGCGTCCAGGAGATTGTGGAAGCGTGCGGACTTAACCGGAAAACTTTTTATTATCATTTCCGTGATAAACAGGCCCTGGTCTCTTGGATTTTTGACCATGAGTACGCCAGCCTGACCGATGTAAACCAGAATAACTCGACCATTGATGAGTTAATTGAACATTTATATAAGAACCGGGAGTTTTATATTGCCGCTCTGACCTCCAACGCCCAGAATAATTTACGTGAGCATTTGTTTCAAATCGTCAATGATGCACTAACCGAAAGAATCTCCTTTTTGCTTGGCCCCTCTTCCCTGCCACCGAAGAAGACCAGTATGATCGCTCATTATTTTTCACATGCCCTGATCGGTTCCCTGACAGAATGGGCAAAGGGAGGTATGAAAACCTCCCCTGACGAAGAAATCATCGATTTTCACCAGATTACCCAGGACTGTTTGGTGTTTATTGTCGACCAACACCGCTCATTAAAAGGTAACACCGGTTAAGAGATAGCTAATCACGGCCTTCCGGTACCTTGAACGTCTTTATCGAAAACTCGGCCAGCACTTCCTCCAGGACCTGCACTGTGCCGAAGTCATGCAATTCGTGGGCCCGGGCAATGGTTTGCCGCATCATCTAGATATACGCTCGCGACTAACAAAAAAAAAAGACCCAATCGGGTCTTTCTTTGCTTTCTTTATTGAAGTGGACGGTCATCCGACTCGATTCGTGGTTTAAACCCGCGCTGCTTCGCCGTTTCGGCTTTCGGGATTCTTACCTCCAATACCCCATTCCGGTACCGGGCGGTCGCCTGGTCGGCTTTAACCTCCACAGGGAGCGGAACGGTGCGGTGGAAACTGCCATAGCGCCTTTCGGTCAGGTGGTACCCTTTTCCCTCCCGGATTTCATCCCGTTTACTCTCCCCTTTAATGATCACCACATTCTCATCAACCGTCACATCGAGGTCCTCCCGGTTGACCCCCGGCAGATCGGCCTGGAGAATAACCTCATTCTCCGTCTCCCTGAGGTCAATCGAGGGCCCAAAGGTACCGGTGCGGAAAAAGTCGGCAAAGGGCCGCGGAACCAGTTGATTGAAGAAGCGATCCCCCCAAAAATCATTGTTAAAGGGAGTGAGCCAATTCCGGTTATCCACTGAATGCCACCTCCTTAAATCAACCAACAGTTTACCCAATCTAAACAGATTTATGCGGTTGCCGTCCTTTCCCCACAGCCGGATCAGACGGTAAAACAAAAAAAGAGCACTCCTGAACGTAGGTTCAGGAGTGCTCCCGTTTTCCCAAAAGTCCTTCGTTTCGCCTGTCAATAGTGCGCAGCCAACGTCCCTTCCCGGCCGCGGCCGGGAAAGAGGCATCCGTCCCGCACGCTTTGTTAAATCATCGCCAGAATGATGAAGTTCAGGATGAAGAGCAGCGTGGCGACGAAGAGAATCGGATGAACCTCTTTGAACTGCTTCTTGCAGAACTTAACGAGGCAGTAGAAGATAAACCCGGTCGCAATTCCGTAAGAGATGCTATAGCAGAACGCCATGAAGACACCGGCAAAGAAGGCGGGGATCGCTTCTTCGAGGTCATCCCATTTGATCTCTTTGAAGGCCGACATCATCATGATCCCGACAACAATTAACGCCGGTGCCGTCGCCGCTGCCGGAACGATACCGGCTACCGGAGCCAGGAAGATACACGCCACAAAGAGCAAAGCAGTAACCACGCTTGTTAAACCAGTCCGGCCACCGGCACTGATTCCAGCCGCACTCTCCACATAGGTGGTGGTGTTGGAGGTACCGAAAAGGGCGCCCACCGAGGTCGCGATCGCATCGGCAAAAAGGGCTTTGTCCATCTTCGATTTAAAACCGGAGCTGCTGAACATAAGTTTCTCATCTTCATCACTGAAGATTCCGCTTTTCCGTCCGGTACCGATAAAGGTCCCAATCGTATCAAAAGTATCGGATAAGCTAAAAGCAAAGATCGTCATCAACACCAAAGGTACTTTCGACGGGTCGGCAAAGAGCGAGCCCATTCCCTGCGGACCAAAGGCGGCACCAAAAGTGACCCCCAATTGTTTAAAGGCCTCGCCAACACCGGTCGTGGTGCCCAACGTGGAAAGATCAACAATTCCCATGGGGATACCGAGCAGCGTTGTCCCGATAATCCCGAGGAGAATGGCGCCCTTGACCCTGAGCACCAAGAGGATAATGGTCAGGAATAAACCAATGATCGCCAGTAACACAGTGGGATTGTTCAACGGGACCAAAGCGGGAACCGCACTGGCGTCGGCAATCACCGTCCCGCTCTCTAAAACAATATTATGGCCGGGATCAGAGGTAAAGCTGAGCAAACCGGCACTTTTAACACCGATATACGCGATAAAAATCCCGATTCCGCCGCCGATCGCATTCTGTAGGCTGACCGGGATGGATTGGATAATCGCTTTCCGCAGTTTTGTAACGGTAATAAGGATATTAACGATTCCGCAAATGAAAACCATTGCCAACGCCTGTTGCCAGCTGAAACCCAAGGCAAAGACAACCGTATAGGTAAAGAAGGCGTTTAAACCCATTCCGGGCGCTTGGGCGTAGGGCACATTGGCAAAGAGACCCATTACTAAAGTACCGATCACGGAAGCAATAATGGTTGCCAGGAAGACCCCGCCCCACGGAATCCCGGTCTGCGACAGCATTGCCGGGTTCACAAAGATAATATAGGACATCGCAAAGAAAGTAGTCAAACCAGCAATAATCTCCGTCGAAACCTGGGTACCGTTCTCCTTAAGCTTGAAGAACTTCTCCATTAATTGAATCCCTCCATAATTTTTTTATCTAAAGAGCGTCCCCGCTCTGGTCCACAGTTTGTCCCAACAAACATCATAACAAACATAAAAAAGCAATTGGTTCATACCAATTGCCCGTAAATCAAAATAGGAGAACAACCTACATTCATTCAAAGAATAAATGCGGTTAATTATACCCCCAATAGTCGAACAATTTACGGTTGCTCGGTAGAAACTTCGGGCCCATATTACCCAAATTATATTGGTTGTCCATATTCAATTTTTATAACATAATTGTATCATAGATTATCGATAATGGAAGTAAACTCTTTGCAAACAAAAAGCCCAATTTCCGGGAGGCAAATTACTCGCAAGTAAAGGCTGTACCTATTGTAGCAGGTCTATTAAACGCAAAAGGCGGCCGGAAAACGGCCGCCTTTTGCCATTAGTCACATTCAGTTTTTAGCAGCAGCTTCTTGGGTTCCAGCTTTAATCTCTTGCTCGGCCACTGCCGAAGAAGAATCCTGCGCCTGGTCGATGGATTTTGGCAGGATAAGGTTAAGAATGATCCCAACCAAAGCCGCAAGCGCGATCCCTTCCAGATTGAAGCTTAACTGTTCAGTAATGGGGAAGAAGATCTTACCGCCACCGATCCCGATGACCAAGATAACCGAGGAGATAATAAGGTTTCTTTTATCATTATAGTCAATCCCACTCTCAACTAGCGTCCGGATCCCGCTGCTGGCGATGATTCCAAACAGCATCATACTAATTCCCCCCATGACCGGCACGGGGATCGTCTGAATCAGCGCGCCAAACTTCGTTATAAAGGAGAGGATAACGGCAATCACAGCTGCGCCGCCGATCACCCAGACACTATATACTCTAGTAATCGCCATCACGCCGATGTTCTCACCATAAGTGGTATTGGGAGGTCCCCCAAAGAGGGCGGCCAAGGAAGTCGCCAGTCCGTCGCCGGCCAAGGTCCGGTGGAGACCGGGATCTTTGTAGAAGTCTTTACCAACTACCTTACTGGTAACCAAAGTGTCACCAAGATGTTCGGCGATGGTTGCTAAAGAAACCAGGGCGAAGGTGGCAATGGGCACAATTCCGAACTTCGGCAACGCAAATTTAGGAACACCAAACCACCGTGCGGCGGCGACCGTGGAAAAGTCGATTAAAGCGTGTTGCGGAAAGAGCCATCCGGTAATGAGGGCAAACAGGTATCCACCAATGATCCCGATCAGGACCGGAATGACGGTAAAAAAGCCCTTGAAAACCACGGAAGCAATGATGGCAATGGCCAAGGTTACGGCGGCCACCAATACATAGTAAAGATTATAGGTGTCGCCCCCGCCATTCATCGCCATGTTCATCGCGGTAGGCGCCAAGTTTAGACCAATCGTTACGATGATGGATCCAATCACCACCGGGGGTAAGACCCGATCCAACCATTTTAAACCAAAATATTTTATGATTAAGGCGAACAACAGGTAGACCAGACCGACAAAGAAGGCGCCGCCCATCGCGTAGGGGAAACCATAAACAGTTGCAACAGAGATTAATGGCGCAATAAAGGCAAAGGAGGAACCAAGATAAGCCGGGACCTTTCCTTGGGTAATCAGGATGTAGAGCAAGGTACCGATTCCTGAGGTAAAGAGCGCGGTTGAGGTCAACATCACGACTTGTTCCGGCGTGTTAATGGTAACCAGGAAAGGAACCAAAACCGTCGCCCCAAACATGGCGAAAACATGTTGAAGACTCAAAGGAATCCATTTGCCGAGAGTAGGCTTGTCTGTAACGTCGAGAAATTTTTTCAAACTTATCCCTCCATTTTAAACTTCTTATTTTTAACAGCTTCCGCTGTTTTCCCCTAATTTACTCATTAAGATTTGTATTGATATGAGAAAACCCCTGATTGAGATCAATCAGGGGTTAAGTTCAGCCTTACCTCCTTATTGACCTCACTGGATCAATTTAAAGCAGGTTATTTTATATTCTCTCCTCTAATTCTTCAATTATTACCCGGTCTTCTCCGTCGGTTTCTCCTAGCTTTACATGGATTACTTCCTTACGTGACGTTGGAACATTTTTTCCGATAAAGTCGGCCCGGATTGGCAACTCCCGGTGCCCCCGGTCGATCAATACCGCCAGTTGAATCAAACTGGGCCGTCCCAAATCTATTAAGGCGTCAAGGGCCGCCCTCACCGTCCGGCCTGTGTAAAGGACATCATCGACCAAAACCACTTTTTTCCCGTTGATATCGAAGGGAATATCGCTCCGTTGGACAACCGGCTGTGGCGAGATTAATGATAAATCATCCCGGTAAAAAGTAATATCCAGTGTCCCAACGGGAATTTCCACTCCTTCGTGCTCTTTGATCAGCGCTGCTAAACGCTGGGCGAGTGGGACTCCACGGGTGCGGATCCCAATCAGAACTACATTTTCGATGCCTTTATTCCGCTCAGTAATCTCATGGGACAAACGGTATAAAGCACGCCGTATACTCTCTCCGTCCATCACCTGAGCCTTAATCCGCACCACCGCCACCTCCATAAAAAAACCTTCCACCGTCAGGCGGAAGGTTCAGTTCTTAACTTTAAGTACGAAAGCTTAAGAATCTTTTGTTCCTTACCAGCCTCACGGGACCAGTTTAAAGGCATTTCTTCTTTAAATAAGTTACCAAAAAAAACACTCTCTGTCAATACTCTTTTTAAATTTCCTTCTCTTATTTTATGATCCTCTAATCATCCATTCTTCTGCGTTCAATAGCGCAAATCTTCCACAGTTCGTCTTAATTTCACCGGTACACTTCTATATTATTGGGATTGGCGGGAAATACTGCTAACCTTCCACACCCCGTTAACCTTTTTTACGCTTATGGTATATTGATACGTTAAATCGAGCCAATCACCGCCTAACGGCTTTTTCTTTACCCTGATCGAAGCAAACACCGAACCCGTAGTCGGGTTGATGACGCCAATATTCCGGTCTTTAATCTCATAAGCGCTGATGCTCTC
>JAKOVI010000093.1 GCA_029782135.1 Bacillota bacterium | reverse complement strand
CTACTTCCATCATTTTATGGCATAGCCATTGAAGCATGGAAAGCATGGGATCCGGTTCACTTAAAAATTTCAGTAGCATTTTTTCTAAATTCGCGGTATCCTTATGGTAAGCCATCGGACAACACTCCTTTTTGGGTTTGTTTTGAGCAACTTACCATTTCGGAGTCCCGATGGCTTTTTCCTTTTATGAAATTGCGAACTTAATTATACACTAACTCTTGACTGTTAAGCTGAAATATAAACTGCTAATAATGTAGAACAAATTAAAAAAGTTAGTTGCCGTTGGCGGCAACTAACTTTTTTTTACCCATCATCATCTGCCCCTTTTCGTGTTGAACTGTTTTGTGGTAATCAGCCATGTTGAAACCAAAAAACCTGCTGTTGCTGCGCCTGGATTACAGTCCTGTGAATTGGGTAGAAGGAATTGGCAGCGAACGACAAGAAATAAATACGCATTATTGCAAAGAATATAACCCAGGAAAGGAGGAAGCCTTCTTGTACGAAAAGTATGTGATCAGCCAACCCAAAGAAATTTTTGATTACCTTTATCACGCCAAGCCGGACGAACCCTTCCGCATCTTCATGAACAAAGAATTGGTCCCCGAAGCCACGGTCTCCGTTGATGTCTTTTACCGGACAGAACTCCCCAAAGTCAACCCCACTTGCGAAATGCATTCCCATCCCACGCCACAGCTTTTGCTGTTTGCCGGGAAAGAAGGAACCTTTGAAGTCAAAGTCCCCCTCAACGATGAGGTTTTCACCATAACCACCACGACCGTCATCTGGGTCCCGCCCCATGTCAAACATAATGTTACTTATCTCAGGATTGATCAGCCCATGGTGGAATCCGGGATCTTACTGCAAGGAGAGTATGCTTAAAGCGGTCTGCCTTCTTGACAAGTACAGATATTTATTATAGAATTGCCATAAGTTATTAATAGTAGTTTGGTAGAATGGTAGGAAAGAAGAAGAGACGGATAACCAACACCCGCAAAGATCGGGGTTTGTTATCTTTGTTCATTAGAATGAGACGCTCCTACCGAGCGTTTTTTCTTTTTCCACCAGAAAACCAAGGAAAAAGGAGCGTGAACTGTTAAATGAAGAAAGGTGTATTGTGGATTGTTGTAATCATTCTCTTGGTTGTAGCAGGTGGTCTCTATCTTCTTCTCCGCGAACCGGCTGCGGAAACACTGAAGATTGGCATCGTCCAAATTGTCGAACACCCGGCCCTGGATGCCGCGCGGGATGGTTTTATCGATCTCCTCACCGAACACGGGTATGTGGAGGGGCAGCATGTAACTTACCAAATCCAAAATGCCCAGGGTGATATGGCCACGGCCAATACAATTGCGCAAAAATTTAAGAATGAAAAACTCGACCTGATTCTCGCGATTGCCACCCCGACTGCCCAGGCGGTCGCGAATCTGATCAAAGACAAGCCGGTCTTAATTACCGCCGTGACCGACCCGGTCGCTGCCGGACTGGTGGAGAGCGCTGCCCGGCCGGGGACGAATGTCACCGGGACCAATGATCTGCAACCCATGGATGAACAGTTCAAATTGGCACAGACCTTGCTCCCGAACGCCCGGACCGTCGGGATCATCTATAATGCCGGTGAAGCCAATTCGGTGATCCAGGTGAAAATGGCAAAGGAAATCGCGGCTAACCTGGGTCTGAAAGTAGTAGAGGCAACGGTCGACACCAGCGCCGGCGTTTTACAAGCCGCCCAATCCTTTATCGGCCGGGTTGATTTTATTTATGTCCCCACCGATAACACCGTCGTCTCCGCCTTTTCTTCCGTGGTAAAAGTGGCTGAAGAGCATAAGATTCCGGTCATCGCCGGTGAAGATAATATAGTGCCCCAGGGCGCGCTGGCAACCGTCGGCATTAATTACTACCGCCTTGGCCGTCAAACCGCGGAAATGGCGCTGAAAATCCTGGAAGAGGGAGCAAAGCCGGAAACAATGCCTGTGGAGAGTCAGAAGGAAACCGAACTGGTCATCAATGAGGAGGTTGCGCAGGCTTTGGGAATTAACATTCCCGCATCCATAAAGGAAAAAGCAACCCTTGTCCGTAACCGTTAAATTGTAAGGGCCACGCGATCAAAATCCCCGTCAGATATTGATCTTTTTCCCGTCCCTCGCTGGCGATCAAGATGGAGCAACATTACCACTTGCTTAAATTAAATGGAGTGACGTAAATGTGGTTAAATATTCTGCAAGGTACAATTGAACAAGGACTAATCTTCAGCCTGCTGGCGCTGGGGGTCTTCCTCCCATTCCGGATTCTGGATTTCCCCGATTTAACGGTGGAAGGCAGCTTCCCGCTCGGGGCTTCGGTGGCCGCCGTGCTGATCATTAACGGCGTAAATCCTTTCCTTGCCACCTTCCTCGCTTTCGGCGCCGGCCTCCTCGCCGGGATGCTCACCGGAATCATCAATACCAAACTCAAAATCACCGGCCTCCTCGCCGGGATTTTGACCATGACTTCCCTGTATTCGATTAACCTCCGGATTATGGGCCGTTCCAATATCCCCCTCTTACGGGAGACTACGATTCTAACCGTGATTAAAGAGTGGGGTTTCCCCGAACAGTATCTCGCCTTATCCGTCTTTGTCATCATCGTGCTTTTCATCAAGTTTCTCCTCGATTATTTCCTTTGCTCGGAGGTCGGTATGGCCATCCGGGCAACCGGCGACAGTCCGGTCATGATTGAGAGCCTGGGAGGGAATACCGACCATATGAAAATCCTCGGTTTGGGCCTGGCCAACGGCCTGGTCGCCTTGTCCGGCGCCCTGACTTGTCAGTATCAAGGCTTTGCCGATGTCGGAATGGGGATCGGCATGATCGTGGTCGGTCTCGCCTCGGTCATCATCGGGGAAGTGGTGATCCGGACCAGCAAAATCATCTATGCCACCTTTGGTGTGATCGTTGGTTCAATCATCTACCGGCTGGCGATCGCCATCGCTCTCCAACTCGGTTTTGCCCCCACCGATCTGAAGATCGTCACCGCCCTGCTGGTCATCCTCGCGCTGGGCGCCCCTTCGTTGCGCCGCTTTATGATTCAGGATGAATTTGCCGAACGTTTAATGGAAAGGAGCACCTCGGATGCTCAGGTTAAATAACGTCCACAAGATCTTCAATTACGGCAAGCTTAACGAGAACTATGTTTTAAAGGATATTAATCTGCAAGTCACGCGGGGTGATTTTATCACGATCATCGGGAGTAACGGGGCCGGCAAGTCAACCCTCCTGAATCTGGTTGCCGGTACCCTTTTCCCGGAAGCGGGGACCGTCGAGATCAACGGGCAGGATGTCACCAACTGGCCGGTGCATAAACGGGCTCACCTGATTGGGCGGGTCTTTCAGAATCCCCTGCAGGGAACGGCCGCCGAAATGACAATCGAGGAAAACTTGTCCCTGGCCGTCAAGCGCGGCCAAGCCCGCGGCCTAAGATTAGGGTTGAATAAAAAAAGACGAACAGAGTTCCGAAGGCTGCTGGCCCTCCTCGAACTGGGACTGGAGAACCGCCTGGAGTGCCCTGTCAAATTGCTCTCCGGCGGACAGCGGCAGGCTCTGACCCTGCTCATGGCGACGATCGGCCATCCCCAACTTCTCCTGTTGGATGAATACACCGCGGCCCTTGACCCGAAGACCGCCCAGCAGATTATCGCTATTACCGAGCGGATCGTGGCGCAGCATAATTTAACCGTCTTAATGGTCACCCATGACCTGAGGCAGTCCTTGACCATGGGGAACCGCACGCTGATGATGGACCAAGGAAAAATCATCCTTGATCTGAAGGGCAAAGAACGCGAACGGATGACTGTTAACGAACTGCTCGCCAAGTTCAGCGCCAGAAGCGGACGGGAATTAACCGACGACCGGATCCTGTTACACGGTTGAACAACAAATTGTGGATTGCTAATGGTCCAACTTAAAGTGTCTG
>JAKOVI010000089.1 GCA_029782135.1 Bacillota bacterium | reverse complement strand
TTGCCGGCCATTGTCCGGTAGCTGGCTTGCCGTTGATGTTCCCGTTCTTTTAAATCGGAAAGGGTGAGATTTTCCGCCTTTACCCGGGCATCGAGCCAGTAGAGGAGGGGTTTTAAATCGGCGGACCGGCGGAATTCCTGTTCCAAAAAGAGCAGAACTGAAGGATCGGCCAGATCCATGTATTTTTCCAACTTGAAAATGGCCTTGTTCAGCTGTTGGGTTCCCTCTTTCAACAGCGGGGCCACTTTTTCCGACCAGATCTTCTTTTGGTTGGCCGGTAACTGTTCTTGATTCAAATGTACATAAAGTTCGCGGAGCTGGTGGAAGATGACAAAACGCAGCATGAGCGGGATCGCCCACAACTCACCGATGGTTAAGGGTTGGATTTGCTGATAAGCCCAGAGAAAACTGACCAAAACTTCCGGATCGGACTTACCCCCGGTGACCTTGAGCAGTTCATAAAGGATGGCATAAATCCGGTGCAAACCTTTCATCTTTCCCGAAGTCAGGACCGGTAACCGCCGGAAATGGCTGATGGACAAGTTTTGCCGAATATACTTGTACTGTTCGAGCAGGAGATAATGGTTGTCCAACAACCACTCGGCGGCCGGGGGAAGCATCGCTTCCTCTTCTTCCGCTTTGGCCAAAAAATCACGGTAAACCGCATTTAACAAACGTAGATCGTGTTTTACCTGGCGTTTGAGGCGTACGCTTCGGGAAAATGTAATGCCCTTTTGTTCCCTGGCAAGTTGGCGTGCATATTCCAAAAGTTCTTCCAATTGGAGAGAGGTTGTTGTCGTCAGCAAACGCACCATTCCTTTCTTTAATCAATGTTATTCTCTTCCCGAATTCAGTTTAATAATCAGGATCGTTGAAGCAACAGGCACAGCAGCCTTCTCTTTTTGGTTCGTGCGGAAGGCTGCTGTCCATTGGCAAAGTCGGTCGGAATTGTGTTCGGTCCAAATGATGTTTGGTCTGTGCTTGTTTGAATCGAAGCGGGGAGCAACCGCGGAAGGAAAACCGGTGTGGGTCGCGGTTTTCAAGGTTGTCGCGAGGAAAACGTCGGCAAAAATTGTGGTTTTGTCGCGGTAATTTATTGAAGATTAAAACATTTTGATGTTTAACCCAACTGTTCCTACGTATACAATTATACATAATACGCAAGAATCTTCCTGTTATGTTAAATATCACAAAAGAAACCAAAGGTCAACATGGCTTTCCGTAAAAAGCAAGTTACCGAAATGTTCCCGACAGGACCTCGGTCCGGTCAATTCGGTTGTAAACTGGCCTTTTCTGAACGGTTCCTTTTTCCTTTTTTTACGCCCTTAATCATAATTTAAGGATTAAGCTGAGTGTTTGCGGGCTGAAAACTCTGTCAATAGTCTATGAAAATGTCAGTAAAAAGCCTTAGTTTTATTCCGTGAAAATGTCACCATGGGTTTTTTGCAAGAATTAGATTTCCACGTACAAGATCCTATTG
>JAKOVI010000087.1 GCA_029782135.1 Bacillota bacterium | reverse complement strand
CTTGCGGGGAGCAGTTCGGGAATGTCCGTTTTCCTGAAAGGGTTCTTCTCCAGCCATTTTGCCCTTGTGTCCCGGTCTCCCGTTATCTCCCGCTTCATTCCCGTTATTGTTATGCCGTCGTTTCTCGGACGTGCTCCGAAGCGCTCCCACGCCTTCTTTCCCATCACGACGGAAGCTTCGGGGCAGTGTTGTGCTATGAGTATGGAATTTCGCGGGGAAAAGTCCCGAAACAGGACCGCCTTGCCCAGCAGGTCCTTCAACGCCGCGGCGTCCTTGCGGGTCAGGGCGTCGGCCATCATCTTCTCGCATTCAAGTATGACATTTTTCTTTGCCATGTTTTATGCACTCCTTTTTGTTAAATTATATATCGTTTTTTTGTTGACAACCGTTTTACTTTCGGATACAATTAATTTGTGTATTTATATCCCAAGGAAGGTGCGTCCATGCCGTTTTTGAAGAAAAAAGAACCGAAACCGAAGAAGGAAAAAGCGCCCAAGGAAAAGGTCCCCCGGTACGTCGAAGCATGGGGATGGGCCGCATCCGCCGCCCGTTTTCGTGGTCTCATGTGCATAATGCTGAGCGTTGCCCTGGTCCTGTCTTTGGCTCTGGCGGGATTTCTTTACACATCGAAGAACGTCTACATCGTGGGAGTCACGCCCGAAGGAGAAAGGGTGGCCCTTCGCCCGGTTTCCGCACAGGTGAATTTCGACATCTTCGCCCGGCATTTCTTGAGCCTTTATGCCAACTACTCGCCTTCCGCCATAAACCAAAATCTCAATCAGGCCATGAAGCTGTCCACCAAGGCCTTTCGCGACTCCTTTAACTACGTACTGGGACCGTCCTTCGTCGATTCCGTCGTCAAGGACAACATTGTCCAGAACGTGTCGGTGCTGAAGACGGAGCTGGCGTCCCTGCAGGAAAACAGGGCCGTCGTCAAGGCTTACGCCACGCGCTACCGTTCTCTGGGCAACGAGACGAGACAGGTCGTCTACGAGATCGAGCTTGTGCCCGGGCCCGTCACTTCGGATAACCTGTACGGCTGGTACGTGAACTCACTGAAGGAGTCGGGACTGTGATGAAAAAAATTGCTCTTCTTGTCCTGCTTTTAACCGCCCTTCCCGCCTTCGCCGCCGATCCGTCCTATCCGCCCATAGAAGGCGAGTTCTATCCCGTGGAAGGACAGAAATATCCCGAGAAGATGACCAATCCCTATTCCCACACCCGCACGGTTTCCTTTTCGGGCGATC
>JAKOVI010000076.1 GCA_029782135.1 Bacillota bacterium | reverse complement strand
CGGCCCCTCCATCAACCCGGCCAGCGGTAGATTCGTCAACAAAGCCCCAAAGGCGATCGGCAATAAAAGCAAAGGCTCATACTGTTTTTTAATCGCCAAGTACATCAGGAGGAAAGAGACGAGGATCATTACCAGTTGTCCGCCGGAAAGCTTGGCAAAACCGGTCGTTAAAAGTAACTCTTGCAGATAATCCAACATTTACATAATAACCCCCTTAAGATCTGAGGGTTAAAAGCGCATCACCGGCATTAACCGTATCTTTCGCCCGGACAAAAATCTGGCTGACGGTTCCATTGGCCGGTGCGACAATCTCATTCTCCATCTTCAAAGCCTCTAAGATGAGCAGTACTTGTCCCTTGTTTACCTGATCGCCAGGTTTTACTTTCAGCTCCACAATTGTTCCACCCAGCGGGGCCGGTACCAGTTCTTCACCGGCCTGGATCTCAGCCGGAGCCGCCTGACGGGCTTCGGCAGGCGCAGCAGCAGGAGCGGCCGGGGCGGCGGGAGCGGCAGGAGTCGCCGGCGCTGCAGCAGTCACCGGTTGTGCTGGAACTTGACCAGCTGCCGTAAGCTCTTCGACACTGACTTCATAACTTTTTCCATTAACCGTCACTTTAAAATATTGCATCTTTCACAAATCCTCCCCTATATTTGTTTAGGTAAGCGGTTTTACGGAAACCAGCTTTTGGTTGGTACTGTTATTCAGGACACAGGTTAGCGCACCGATCAGCGCGGCAATCTCCGGTTCATCGTCGGGCGAGCCCACTGAACCCGTCGCTTTGAATCTGACTACAGCTTGCTTGTCCTTTGGCAATAACCCGGATAAAGCCGCCAGAACAGCAATCATCTCATCCTCCTGTAGTTCCTCAGTGACAATAACCGGAGGTTTAGTGAGTCTTTGAACTTCCGCTTCCTGTGGCGTACCGGCGAATGCTGCAAGTAGCTTCATCAAAAACATTAAAAATAGCAATACCGCAAAGACAACGGCCATGCCAACAACGAGAAGTTCAAGCCCCACCATGATGTCATTCATGCTTCTTGACAAACCTCCTTTACTGAAATGAATATGGAAGAAGACCGCCCTTTAAAGCAAATTCCCCTATATACACTGAATAATACTAGAAAGCAAGGGGAAAATCAACGGCCTCTCTGTTACAATCTGGTTTTAATTAAATTTTCATCTTTTATTCTCTCCTTTGGCAGGGATTTCACAATCGATCACGAATTCAAACTTTCAAAAAATAAGGAGGTGTTGAACTTGGGAAATACGGCTTCAAAGGAACTCCCGCTGGTCGCCGGCGTGACGGTCTCCAAGGTTGAAACGAAACGCGATTGGCGTATCTTTATCAACCTTCCCTGGCTGTTATATAAGAACGACCCCAACTGGGTTCCTCCTTTAAAGTCAGACATGTGGAATACCGTAAACCCCAAAAAGAATGCCTTGATGAAACTGGGGCCTTACCAATATTTTATCGCCTGGTCACAAGGCAGACCGGTCGGCCGGATTGGCACGGGAATTGACGAGAAGTTAAACCGGGAGAAAAACAAAAAAGAAGGATACATCACGCTTTTTGAGTCGATCGAAGACTATGAGGTCGCTAAAAGCCTCTTCGATGCGGTTGTCCAGTGGCAAAAAGAACGGGGGATCCACAGTATTACCGGTCCGCAGTCCCCGACGAACGGTGACGACTACCGGGGGCTCTTGATTAAAGGGTTTGATTCAATGCCGGTCTTATTAAATTCATACAATCCTCCCTATTATCAAGAGTTCTTTGACCGTTACGGTTTTAAAAAGGATTTCGACCGTTTTGCCTTTTACTATGATCTTTCCAAACCGGTCACCGAACGTTTTGAGCAAAACGTCGAACGGCTGAAACAACGCTACCGCTTCATAACCCGGCAGTTAAACCTGAAGAAACTCGACGAAGAACTAGTCGGCATCCACCGCCTGCTCGTCCGGTCCTGGCCGGAAGAATGGCCGGATATGGTTCCACCCGGGATGAGCGAGATCCAGGATGAGGTCAACCAGTTACTGCCGATCGCCGATCAGGAGTTACTGGTCGTTGCCGAGAACGAAGCCGGCCACATCGTCGGGCTTGCCATTGCGATCCCCGACTACAACCAGGTCCTCAAGCGCCTGAATGGACGGATCTTCCCGTTCGGTTTTATTAAGTTTTTATGGTATAAACGGAAGGTGACCGGCGCCCGCGCCTTTATCCTAATGGTCGATCCCGATTACCACAAAAAAGGCGTCTCGGCTGCGATGTACCTGCAGTTATTCAAAGCAGGCCTAAAGAAAGGTTACAAATACGGGGAAGGTTCAACGATCCACGAATTCAACACGAAAATGGTGAACGACGCCATGCGCGCCGGCGGCGATCTCTACAAGATTTACCGCATCTACCGCCTGGACTTCTAACCAAAAGTTCAGCCCCTGCGTTGACAGGGGCTTTTTTTAATTTTTGAGATCCGCCCAGGCCGCCTCGACCACCTGCGCCAAATCGATCGCCGGTTCCGGTGCCTCTCCTTTCCGCCAGTACATCAAAAACTCGATGTTCCCCTCCGGTCCAAGCACCGGTGAATAAGTAACCCCCTGGCAGGCTAAACCGGCCTCCCGGCCGGCGGCCATCACCTTCGCGAGAACCTCCTGATGCGTCCGGGCGGAACGGACGACCCCTTTTTTTCCGACCTGTTCCCGGCCCGCTTCAAACTGAGGCTTGACTAAAGCGATGATCTCGCCCCCCTCCGCCAGTAACCCCGTCAAAGCCAGGAGCACTTTCGTAAGGGAAATAAAGGAAAGATCAACCGTGATTAAGCTTGGAACTGCCGGAATCTCCTCCGCCGTCAGGTAACGGACATTACATTTTTCCATCACCACCACCCGCGGATCCTGCCGGAGTTTCCAGGCCAATTGCCCGTAACCCACATCGACGGCAATCACCTGCCGGGCGCCATTCTGGAGCAGACAATCGGTAAACCCGCCGGTAGACGCCCCGGCATCCAGGCAGATCCGTCCCTCGACCCCGACCGGAAAGACCTTCAGGGCGCGGGCGAGCTTCCAGCCGCCCCGGCTGACAAAGGGTAATTCTTGTTTAACCTCTACCCGGGCATCAGCCGGCACTTTCGTTCCCGGTTTGTCAACCAGTTTATCTTCAACTGTCACCGCGCCGGCCATGATTAAAGCCTGAGCCTTCTCCCGGCTCTCCGCCAGGCCCCTTTTCACCATCAAGACATCGATCCTTTCCACCCTTGGCTTCCCTTCCTTTCCCCATGCTGTCCACCGGTCTCCACCCTATTTTACTTATTATTCGGCGGCTGTGCAAATCTTAAAAAAACAGAACCCGGGCAGCTAATGGCCATCCGGGTTCTGTCAATCTCTTGATCTTTATTCCCCCGCTCCGGTCCGGGCGGAGCTTGACAACTCTGAGACCAGGGAGTTTACCGGTTTTATTTATCCCCGTTCCTGCGGAACAGGGTTCCGCTTTCTTTATCCCTGATGCTCCCAGATCATTCCCGCCCAAGGCGGTAAGGTAAGCTCGAAACGCTCCTGAAAATTGATCGTTTCCCCGGATACCGGGTAAACCGGCCGCCAGGCGCCCCGCATCTCGGGCGGCAGCGGAATCGAGACCGGCGCCATCGCCTCCTGTCGATTAAAGAGGACCAGCAAGCGCTCGTTCCCGTCCAGCCGCCAATAACCATAGACCCCATGGTGGCTCGTGAACGCCGTCCGAAATGCTCCCCGCTTAAGCGCCGTCTTTCCTTTCCGCAACCGGATCAGGGCTTTGGTATTCTGGTAAATCTCCTTATCCCACTGCGTTTCATCCCAGATCATTGTCCTCCGGCAATCCGGATCTTTCCCGCCCGTCATCCCGATCTCATCACCATAGTAGATTACCGGGACGCCCGGGTAGGTCAGTAAGAATAAGAGCGCCTGTAACAACCGCCGCCGGTCCCCATGGCACTTGGTTAAAAACCGTGGCGTATCATGACTCCCCAGCAGGTTAAACATACTCCGGGTTATCTTCTCCGGATAACGGGCCCGTAAACCCGCCAGTCCCTGGTCGAATTGCTCGGCGTTAATCTCCTGTTTGGCAAAGAACGAGCAGATCAGTTTGCGCAGCGGGTAATTCATCACGGAATCAAATTTGTCACCCTGCAACCAAAAATCGGCATCGTGCCAGATTTCACCCACAATATAGGCCTCCGGGTTGAGGGTTTTCACCAGACGGCGGAAGATCGGCCAAAAGTCGGCCCGTACTTCGTTCGGAACATCCAGCCGCCACCCGTCAATCCCGGTTAAGGTCCAGAACGCCACCACCCGGAGGATATAACGGACCACTTCCGGTTCGTTATAGTTCAATTTGGGCAACGTCCCGATCCCCCACCAGCATTCGTAATTGGGTTTTGGAAATTGCTGCACCGGAAACTGACAGTTATACCAGCGATGATAGGGTGAGGTTGTCCCCCGGCGCATCAGGTCACGGAAGGCCCAGAACTGATCACCGGTGTGGTTAAAGACCCCGTCAAGAATTAACCTGATCCCCTTTTGCTTTAGCGCTTTCAAAAGCTTCAGATAAGTGCGGAAGTCACCAAAGTCAGGAGAGATCCGGAGGTAATCGCGGGTATCGTATTTATGATTCGATGGTGCGTCAAAGATCGGGTTAAGATAGATTGCATTAATTCCCAGGTCGGTAAGGTAAGGAATTTTCTGCAGAATCCCGGCTAAATCGCCGCCGAAAAAATTAAATAATTCCGGTTCTTCGCCCCAGGGTGTGACCGGAGATGGATCATTGGTTGGATCTCCGTTAAAAAAGCGTTCCGGGAAGATCTGATAAAAGACCGTATCCTCAAGCCAAGCCGGCTCCGGAAGGTTATCCTTATCCTCCAGGGCCGCCTCCGGAAGCAAAATCTTTTGTTGCATACATATCCCCCTATCACCTAACTTATTACCACTTGTTTGTCATTTTGTTACGATTTCTACTTCTATGTTAACAGGGATAACATTATGTAACAAGCGGAAACATCCGGTAAAGAGGGATATAGCTGACTTTTTATCAAACTAGCGGCGCCCGGCCAGGTAATCAACGGCTGATAAGGCCGCCACCTGCCCTTCACCTACCGCTTTCGCAATCTGCCAGGGCTTTCCCGTACAATCGCCGGCAGCAAACACCCCGGGGATATTCGTCGCCATCTGACGGTCCACCTTAATCGCACCGTTCTCCATCTCCAGACCGGGCAACAGGCGGTCCAAGGGAAGGCCGGCCCGTTCAATAAAGACCCCTTCCACTTCATACTCCCCCGCCGAAGTCGTTACGCCAGTCAACTCCTCCGTACCGTGCAGCCGGAGCAAGCGCCCGGAAAGCAGTTCAACGCGGGGATCAAGTTCGGTATAAGAGCCTTGATAACGGGGGAGATAATAAACCTTTGCGCACAGGTCCGCCAGGAAATTGGCTTCTTTTTCCCCCTCCACGATCTCCGAGTAGACCAGAACCCGTTTTCCGCGGTAGAACATCCCGTCACAGGTTGCACAGTAACTTACCCCTTTTCCGACCAGTTCTTCCTCCCCGGGAATAGAGGCCTTCTGTGGCGTCCCCACCGCGAGAATGACGGCTTTCGCCTGATAGAGTTCACTTTTACCCATGCCCTGGAAACCATCCGCTTCCGCCCAGAGGTTCAAAATCTCATCCATCCTTATTTCGACGCCCTCATTCAGGGCATGTTCCCGGTATTGCATGGCCAAATCCAGCCCTTTACTCTGCGGAAGACCCAGGTAGTTATCAATGCGGTGGGCCTGGCGCAGCTTATTGCTGTGCATCTCCTTGCCTACCACCAATACCTGCTTATTTCTCCGGCGCGCATTCACCGCCGCCGACAATCCGGCCGGTCCGCTCCCGACCACCAGGATATCATACATCCTCACGCCTCCTTCATTTCCTCACTTCTTTACACTCGCCAAAAACGGGTGCACATTGGCCCGCCCCGCAGGAAATTACATGTCACCACCGGTAGTTTACACATGCTCCCGGCGCTTTTTTCTACTATACCTGAAATTACTCTAAATTGTAAACGCCTTCCCCCTCGATCCGGTTCCGCAACCTAATCCTTTACGGAGCAATCTGGAAATCCGCCGGCCGGTTTGCCCCCTTTCCGGCAGGGATTTCCCACGACAAAGACAATATATAATAGAGTTAAATTGTATTTGATCACCGGCCAACAACAAAGAATACAAATAACTAACATCCGGCGAGGCTTTACTCGAAGAGCGCAAATAAAATCCTTTACCCGGTAGTTCAACCCAGGGAGTGAGGATACAAGCATGAAGAAAACCGTGATCATCACCGGCGCCGCGCGGGGGATCGGACGGGCGATTGCCGAACTGTTCGCCGCACACGATTACAATGTGTTAATCAATTACCACCGCTCGGCTGATGCCGCCCAACAACTGTACCGTTCTTTAACAGAGCAAGACTGCTCCGTCGAACTCTTTCAAGCAGATGTCACCCGGCGCGCCGAAGTTGAGGCGATGGTTGCCTTCTGCCAACAAAGATTCGGACTGGTCGATCTCCTGATCAATAATGCCGGAATCGCCCAGTCCAGGTTGTTTATTGATCTCACGGATGATGACTGGCTTACAATGATCAATACCAACCTAACCGCGGTGTTTTATTGCACCCAGGCGGTCCTCAGGACAATGATCCCACGGAAAAGGGGGAAAATCATCAACATTGCCTCGATCTGGGGGCAAATCGGCGCCTCCTGTGAAGTCCACTACTCCGCCGCCAAGGCCGGGTTAATCGGCCTTACCAAAGCCCTTGCCAAAGAGGTAGGTCCTTCCAATATTCAAGTTAATTGCATTGCCCCGGGGATCATCGACACTGCGATGCTCGACCCCTATACACCTGAAGAAAAAACAGCCCTCCGGGAGCAGACCCCCCTCGAACGGTTTGGCACTCCGGAAGAGGTAGCCGCTTGCGCCCTCTTCCTTGCCTCCGATGCCGCCAATTTTATCACCGGCCAAGTCATCGGGGTCAACGGTGGCTTCGTCGTCTAAAAAAAGACCTCCCAGGTCGATCTGGTGGTCAAAACCTCGGGAGATCCTTTTCGGAGTTTTATCTATACGGGGAGGATATATTAAATGTAACTTTAAAAAACAATCTGTCCGTTCTGATCCAAACGGGCTATCTTCCGCATCTCCTTGTTTAACTTAAGGAGGCGGCCGCCGCGGGAAACCCCCGGTACCCCGGTGATCAATACATTGCCGCCGGCTTCAAGGCTCGAATTGTAAACGCCTTTCCCTTTGATTATTATGTCTCCCGTCGCTTCGACGAGACTGTTCTGAATGTAGTGCACCGAGATCGAAGCAACGGCACTCAAGAAGCTCAACGCAGCCCTGGACCCCTCACAAGCGCAAAACCCAAAGAAAAAACCCCAGAACATTTTGTCATCTGGGGTTTAAACTTAAAGTGATGGCGCGCCCGGAGGGATTCGAACCCCCGACCTACAGATTCGAAGTCTGCCACTCTATCCAACTGAGCTACGGGCGCACAAGGGTTTGCACGTTTATTATACCATGGAAAAATACAATTTGAATACTATCAAGTCTTCCCGCTGATTCATCTTTTTGCTTAAAGGAACAGAAACCCCGGCCGCACAGCCGGGGTGATTTGAGGCGATCCCATCGCTCCCAGTTTCGATCTTTTTTCGCTTTCCGTATAAACTACCTGGCATCTGAGACTCATTTAAGAAAGAAAAAAAGGCAATAACCTTGCAACTTGCTTCCTTAGAATGATCCCAACACTAACAGAATGAGAATTAAGAAAAGAATAAAGGCCAGTTGTTCGTCCATGTTCTTAAAGAAATCCAGAATCCCTGCCATTAATTACACCTCCTAACCCAATCTCACTATAAACTATGCGCCCTTTCTTTATTTTGTTTTAGGCCAAAATATTTTTTTCCGGTTCAGACTTTAGGCCTAAGAGAAAATTACTTTACCCTATTCCTTTTTGGCAGGCAGAGCAATATGATAACACCGAAGAGACCATATTAACCCCGAAGGGAGCGCTGATCGATGGGTACCACGAAAGACGGAGTTTACGGCGGATCCAATATTGCCGTCCTGTTGTTCTTAATCCTCATCCTGCTGGTGCTCGGCACCGAATACTAAACTTGTTTTATTGAAGCCGCATTATTTCGGAGTCATTCTTTACACTTAGGACCAACGAAAACAAAAGGGGGAGTTCACACCTCCCCTTTTCTCTTTGGTCAGATGAAAATAAAGGTTAAACTTCACCATTAATCTCGCTTAACCGGCTACGCAGGTGAAGTTTGGCCCTTTCCATCGCTTTGACCACGTAGGGATCTTTCCCCTCATTCATTGTGGATTTCACGGTGTTGATCTTTTTCACCGCCTGGTTAGCGGACTGTTCCTTCCCTTTTTCTTCAGAACTCCCCATCTTCGTTCACCCCCTATTATCATATAACTTCGCCGGACTTTCGGTTATTAATCAGTTCAAAATGGGCTTCCAGCGCGGGAAGGGAAAGCTCTTCCGGCCGTGCTTCCCGCAGGAAAACCGCACATAAGGTCAGGATAAAATTTTCATCAAGGGTCGACAGGCCCCCCGGCTCTCCGGACTCCAGGAAAAAAAGAAGGGAAAGTTCAGGGTTAAAACTCAGTCGCACCCCAAATGTTTCTTTCCCGGTGATCTCCTCCTCCACCAGGCGCGGGAGCAACGGATGGCGAACCGTATATTCGTCCGCCCCGATCTGCAGGGAGATCTTCATCTTCATCCCGGGAAAGGTCTCCCCCAGCACCGCTACGAGTTCGCGGAAGAGTGCCACTGCTGTAAGCCTTTTCATCGCCGGCAAACGCAGCCATTTGTAGACTAAAGACCAGCGCCTGGTCTCCTCCGCTACCAACGCTTCAACTTCCGCTCCGATGATCTCGCCGGTTGCCCGCGTCAACTCCTCTTCTTTCTCCTTTGTCCAATGGACTCCGCTCTTCCCCACCCGCAACGCCGGGAAAAAAAGACAGATCATAATGACCACGACCCCGAGCGCCACGATTACAACCCGCGCCAGGGTAATCAAGGGGGCCGATTGGAAGAGGGCCGGCCAAAAGCCCGCCGGCGCTTTTTCGACAGCAACCGGAACGGTCAGGTGTTCCCAGGAAGTGATCAGGATCGTCAGCAGAAGCGGGAGAAAAACTGCCCACCACAACAGCATCCGGTTTTTTGTCACCCACTGTTGAAAATAGGCTATCTTCCACCGCATACCCCCTCGCCCTCCTTTAATCTAAGGTATGAGGAGGGCAAAAAAAAAAGAATTCCTTCCGGAATTCTCCTTACCGCGCGGTTTTTTTCGCCCCCACCAGCGCCCTTTTCAAGAGGTCTAGATTTTCCAGTGTCTTCCCCGCACCAATCACCACACATCCCATCGGGTCCTCCGCCAGTTTCACCTTCATATTTAGTTCCTCCGCCACCAAACGGTCAATCCCTCTTAAGAGCGCGCCGCCTCCGGTCATCACAATCTCCTGTTTCATAATATCCGCTACCAGTTCCGGCGGTGTTCTTTCCACCACTTGGTGAACAGCATTAAGGATACTGTTGATCGGTTCCTTCAAGGCCTCCCTCACTTCGGCGGCGCCGATCATGATGTTCTTCGGCAGACCGGTCACCTGGTCCCGCCCCCGGACCTCCCCCACCAGTTTCTCCTCGTCGGGGACCGGATAAACCGAACCGAGTTCAATCTTAATCTCTTCCGCCATCCGTTCGCCAATCGACAGGTTATATTGCCGCCGGACGAAACGGACAATACTGTCATCCATTGTTACACCGCCCACCCGGATCGAGAGGCCGTAGACAACTCCGCCCAACGAGATGACGGCAACATCGGTGGTTCCCCCGCCGATGTTAATCACCATGTTGCCGACCGGTTCGTGGACCGGTAGTCCGGCGCCAATCGCCGCCGCGACCGGCTCCTCAATCAAATAGGCCTCTCCGGCCCCGGCACTGAGCGTCGCATCCAAGACCGCCCGTCGCTCCACCCCGGTGATCCCGGTCGGAATACTCACGACCACCCGCGGCTTGGCCAAAAACCTCCTTTTAGCGGCCTTTCTCAATAAGTACCGGATCAATTCCTTCGTCAGCTCATAATTGGCAATTACGCCTTCCCGCAACGGGCGGAGCGCCACAATTCCACCGGGCGTCCGGCCAATCATTTGCCGGGCTTCCTCGCCAAAGGCGATCACCTGATTGTTACTCTTATTGACGGCGACGACCGACGGTTCGCGAAAGATGATCCCTTTGTGCTTCTCATAGAGCAAACTGTTGACCGTTCCTAAATCCAGGCCTAAATCCTTACCGAACCAACGGTTGAGAAAATTCCGGCTCATCTGACAACACCCTTTGCAGATTTAACCCCGCTCACTCCGAAAACTTGGCTTCTAATGTAAATATCCTTCCTGATTCAAGCCATTTCTATACTCCTGTCCCATTTTGAAAATGGTCCTTTCCATTTCGAAGCTGGTGAGGGTTAATTCTTCCGGCTCCAAGATCTTAATCTTCCGGAACTCCTCCCGGAACACAAACGCGAAGAGGTCCTCCAGTGAATCGGCAGTCACCGTCAGTTCCACGGGGGCATACGCAATCTTCTCCCCCCGGTCCTGCGCGGTCACTGTATAGACTTCAAAATCGGTATTTACATCTTCCAAGGTCACTCCCTGCCAGGGTAAATTCTTTAAGATCGCGACTTGATGCTCACGTTGGCGCTCCGCGGCGGCTTCCGGGGTCGCCTTGCCAAAAAAGAAAGACTGGCGGCTCTCTTCTCCCCGGAAGTCCAGTCTGATTTTGGCCCGAATCGGCGCCAATTCCCAGGAATCATCCTTTTTGATCCGGAGCATTCACTCTTCCCCTTTCCCTTCTCCACGCTTCCGCACCGGCTGCGCAACCTCCTCCAACGCCCTGATCTCCTCCGCCGTCAACCGCCGGTAATGCCCGGGCGGCAGATCCCCCAATTCCAGAGGCCCCAGCGCTACCCGCGCCAGCTCAAGCACGGGGTGGCCCACCGCTTGGCACATCCGGCGCACTTCCCGCTTTCGCCCCTCACGCAGTCCGATTCTGAGGATAGCATTCCCCGCTTTGGCTTCGATTATATCAACTTCCGCCGGCAGCGTGATCCCGTCTTCCAGCCGGACTCCGGTCCGCAACTTCTCCAGCGCCACCTGCCCGGGAACCCCCTTGACCATTGCCCGGTAAACCTTTTTCACTTCATGGCTGGGGTGCGTCAAAGCGAAGGCCAGCTCCCCGTCGTTGGTCAAAAGCAAAAGGCCGGTGGTGTTATAATCCAACCGGCCGACAGGAAAGACACGTGGTAACCCCGCCGGCAACAAATCCAAGACGGTCCGGCGCCCGTGCGTATCCCGGTTACTCGTGAGATAGCCTTTCGGTTTATTCAGCATTAAGTAAATCTTTTCATCGACAGGAGAAACCGCACGCCCGGCCACGGTCACCCGGTCGCGTCCCGGTTCGACCTTGAACCCGAGTTCGGTGATGACTTGACCGTTCACCGCCACCAACCCGCCCGTGATCAGAGCTTCCGCCCGTCGCCGGGAAGCCACTCCGCAGCGGGCCAGGTATTTTTGTAAGCGTTCCATCCGCTCACTCCTTATTTCTCCTCGCCCTCGTACTTCGGGAGCAAAAAGTGGAAACAGCTCCCTTTCCCCAGTTCGCTTTCGACCCAGACCTTTCCGTCATGCCGTTCGATAATATGCTTGACAATCGACAATCCCAAACCGGTTCCGCCCATCTCCCGCGAACGGGCCTTGTCCACCCGGTAGAAGCGTTCAAAGATCCGGGGGATGCTCTTCTTGGGGATCCCGATCCCCTGATCGCAGACGATAAACTCCTGCTGATCCCCACGGTTAATCTCCCTGACCTTGATGCTTCCCCCGTCTGTCGAATACTTGATCGCATTATCAATCAGGTTGAAGAGGACCTCCCGGATCTGGTCCTCATCCGCCCAGACCGGTGTCGGCCCGAGCTCCACCGAGAAACTGATATTTTTCGCCGCCATTTGCTCCTGGAGGGTGAGGCGTACCTCTTCCACCAGCGGAGCAAGGAAGACTTTCGTCCGGTTCAACTCGGCTTGTCCCGATTCAAGCCGCGACAGGTCAAGCAGGTCGGCAATCAAACGGTTCAAACGCTCGGTCTCCTGGTACATAATGGTAAGAAAGCGCTTCGTCGTCTCCCGGCTATCAATCCCACCGTCGAGCAAAGTTTCGATAAAACCCTTGATCGAGGTCAGCGGCGTCCGGAGTTCGTGGGAGACATTGGCCACAAAGTCCGTCCGGATCGTCTCCAACTGGCGCAGCCGGGTGAGATCCCGGACCATCGCCAGGACCCCCTGCGCCTCATCATACTCCCCGAACCGGATTGGGCTGATCTCCACTTTCAAATAAGTCTTCTGTGGCGTATCCAGTTCGAATTCGCGACTTTGCGGCTCGCCATTGACAAAAACCTGGTGGAACATCTCCACCAGTTCAAAATCGCGCCAAACCTCACGCGGATATTTCCCCAAGGCGGTGCCGGGTTCGATCTGGAAGATACGTTCGGCCGCCGGATTGACGAACGAGATCTTCCCGCTGGAATCGGTCGCCACTACCCCTTCCACCATGCTGAAGAGGATCGACTCGACCTGTTCCCGGCGTTTCGTCTCCCAGGCGATCTTCTGCTCCTGATCGCTCACCCGGTCATTAACGATCTTCAAGAACTGCCGGTAGGAGGAAGCCTGCATCTGTGGCTCGATCCGTTTCATCGTCCGCCAGAGCTTTGCCAAGGGGTTAATATAAAAATAGAACATCAGATAGGCGGCCATCCCAAAGAAGAAAAGAGCCAATACCGAAAAACCCGGCTGCCTACTGATCACACACGCTGCAACAAAAAAAAGAAATAATCCGCAGAGTAATTGGATACGGAGGCGCTGCATCGATTAAGCCTCCCGGATCCGGTAACCTACCCCACGAACCGTCTCCAACCAATACGGTTGCGCCGGGTTCTCCTCTATTTTCTGGCGCAAACGGCGGACATGGACATCGACCGTCCGCGTGTCGCCGAAAAATTCATAACCCCAGAGGTTCTCCAGGAGATACTCGCGGGAGAAAGCCCGTCCCGGGTGCGACATTAACAGGTTTAACAGGTCAAACTCTTTCGGCGTCAGATCAATCTCCTGGTTGTTCACTAGCACTTTATGCTGGCGAAGATCCATCTTGATCGGACCCAACACCAGAGTTTCCTTATCGGCGCTCTCGGCGAAACTCTTATCGGCACGCCGCAGGACAGCACGGATCCGCGCCACCAACTCCCGCGGGGAGAAGGGCTTCGTCACATAATCATCCGCCCCGGATTCCAGCCCTAAAACGCGATCGGCCTCCTCCGCTTTAGCGGTCAGAATGATAATCGGGATATCCCGGGTCAGCTTGTTCTGACGCGTCCGGCGGCAGATCTCCATCCCATCGATCCCCGGCAGCATCAGATCGAGCAGAATAATATCCGGGTGCTCCGCTTGGATCTTCTCCCAACCTTCCTCGCCGGTCTGCGCCTTGGAAACCAGCCACCCTTCTTTTTCCAAATTATAAGCAACAAGTTCGATAATATTCGGTTCATCTTCAACGATAAGAATTCGTTCCTTCGCCATTCCATTCCCTCCAATCTCAATGATTACCAAATACAATACCCCTAAATATCAGTCTATAATACCTGTCCAAGCCTGTCAACTGGATATAAAAAAAAGGGGTTTCCCCCTACCGCACGACGGTCGCCAATTGGAAGAGGCTTAGCCATTTGACCAAGGCCTCCTTCATCTCCTTCCCATGCGCGGCATTAAAATCCTCCCACGCCTTCCACCGCAACTTGACCTGTTCCGGGCTCCCGTCTCCGCCGCCTGTACTTTCCGCCATGGACAGATGGCAAACCGGCGGAAAGAGGACGCACCACCAGTTTTGTCCGCCCCCCGCTCCCAAAACGACCCGGATCGCCTGGTATTTTCCGGCGGGGAGGACACCAAATTCATAAGCACGTTCCGGGAACTCAAACTCCCCAAGTTCGACCGCAGCGCCGTAATTGAAACCCGCTTTGCGCAGTTCATCCTCGGCCGCCCGCGCCAAATTCTCCTGGTTGGCGGCTAGCACCGCCAGGGCTGCTTCCCGGTCCTCCACCACCAGCAGTTTTTCCGTCTCCTTTAAGATCCGGTCGCGCACCTGGAGCTTTACCCTTTGGTCCGCCTCCCGGTTACTATGGGCCACCACATGCAGGCGGACCAAATTCCCGGCTGTAAAAGCCACCGCAGGCTCCTCCCGGCGCCAACCGGCCCCGCTGGTGAACGTTAAGACCAACCCGCCAAT
>JAKOVI010000070.1 GCA_029782135.1 Bacillota bacterium | reverse complement strand
AAGAGGGCGAGATCCTGGACCTGAATATCCTGCGCGAAGATACCCAGCGGTTGGCGCGGTTAGAGTTGTTTGAGGGTATTAGTCCGAGCCTGCAACCGACCAGTAGACCGGGGGTTATGGATCTGGTGATGGAATTTAAAGAAGGTGAAAACCGGAATATTGTCTTAGGTCTAACCTATACACCCGTCAATAACAAGCTGTTGGGGAATATCGGGATCACCGATCCCAACCTCTTGGGATTAGGGCAGAGAATCTCCTTTAATCTGGAGATGAATCCGAATGATGTTTTTAACTTGAATTTTGAATTCATGGAACCCTGGCTGGATGAGAAGCAGACCTCACTCGGTTTTAAACTCTACTCCAACCACCAACTCTCCTTAAAACCGGAGGAGGGCTACATCTATCCAGGAAAAGAACCGGACAACAAGTACACTTACGAGTTTAACGAGCGCCGGACCGGTTTAAATCTGACGCTCGGCCGCCCATTAACCAGGGACTTACGGGTGAATACCACTTTCCAAATGGAACGGGTAACAATCGACCCCAAAGCCTGGGTGGCGGATAAGAACAACCAGTATGGTGAGGGTGTCTCGAAAGAGAGTGATTATCCTTCCAAACCGTTATCAGACTTTGCGGATGAGTACTGGGATAACAGCCTGGGGTTCAGTTTGCGCTATAATAAACTGCTGTACACGGGTTTATATACAACCGGCGGTTATAGCGGTGACTTGGGGGTGGATTTCCACGGGATTTTGGGCGGAAAGTATGGCTATCAAACGCTTTATGCGGAGTTTAAACAGTTTTATTCGCCATTCAAGAATACCACCCTTGGTTACCGGGTGATGGGTGGAAAGATCCTCGGCGAAACGCCGGACAAGCTCTATTTGGGCGGTGAACTCACCTTACGGGGTTATGATGTCAGGCACGCCGGCGGCGACCAACGGGTCTTAGCGAATGTCGAGTTAAGGCAGAGAATTCCCAATGTCGAGAATTTGGAAGCGGTACTCTTCTATGACGTGGGGACGGTTGATTTCGACCAGTATTATCATAGTTACGGGATTGGTTTCCGCTATAATGTTCCCTTCCTGGGACAGCTGCGTTTCGACTTTGCCTGGAATCCGGAGAGTAAAACGCCGAAATTCAACTTCTTCTTCGGTGAGATGTTTTAAAGTTTAGCAATTGAAAGAGAGCAAAAAATAATAAGGGAGTTGTTTTCAAGTGAACAAAAAGATGAAAAAAATGTTGATTCCTGTTGTCGTAATTGCCGTCCTGGCGTTGGCGCTTACCGGCCTGGTCAGCGCACAAACGAAAACGACCATTGGTTATATTGACCGGCAGCAACTCCAAAAGGAGCTACCGCAGTACCAGGAGTTGCAGGAGCTTTTTGAGAGCAAACAAGCCGAGTTTAGTTCCTTTGGCGCTTATATCCAGACCCAGCTCAATAATGAACTTAACAAGCTGGAGAAAGAGAAAAATGCCGAGATTAAAGGGAAATCCGAGGCGGAAATAAAAACGATTGAAGCCAAATACCAGGAACGGGCGGAAAAAATAATCCAGAGTTACCAGCAGAAACTGGATGCGGAGAATGAGCGGCTGACCGGTGAATTGCGGCTCAAAGAGGAAGAGATTGACAGGCAAATCCGGAAAGTGCTTGAGCAGATCACCAATAAGAACGGGTATGCAATCATTCTCGAGAAAAGTGTGGTTTACTGGGGTGGTGTCGATCTTACCGATCAAGTGATCACGGCGCTCAAAAAGTAAGCCCGAAAAGATAAAGGGGAATTAAGGTTTGGATAAAAAGAAGAAATTGTTTCTTGCGGTGGCGGGGTTTCTCGGCACCGCACTCCTATTGTTCGCGGTCTGGCGCTGGATAATCGTTCCCCGTTCCCAAGCCGGGGCAATCGGTTATATTGACACGAACCGCCTGGCGGAAGCCTATAATGAAACCGCGGAGTTTCAAGAGTTCTATCGAAAGCTGGAGCAGGAGTTCACTCAATTTGGCCAGGCACTGCAGGAGGAGACGGCCGAACAACTAAAAGCGTTGGAAAAAGAGGAAGAGAACGCGAAAAAGGGGAAGAGCACGGCTGTCCAAAGTCAAATTGCCGAAGAATACGGGACCAAACGACGGGACCTTTACGCCGAACAACAGACGAAACTGGAGAACAAACGGGCCGAACTGAACGACCGGCTGAACCAGAACCTACGGCAGCGGATTAATGAAGCTGCCGGGAAAGTGGGGAAGCGGGAGGGCGTGACTCTCATCCTTCTCGACCAGGTTGTCTACTATGGGGGTAAAGACCTCACCGGCCAGGTGCTGACGGCGCTTGTTGGTAGCGGTGAAAAAGGAAATGACTAAAGGGCGGGTTATTATCCTTTGGTCGGTCCTGGTGTTCGGCATAGTGGCAGCAGCGGTCGTGCTTGGCTGGCGGGCAAACCGTTTTGTCCCGCAGGAAACAACGGATTTAAGGGAGGCGGAAGACTTGACCGCTTCCCGGCCAGCCTTGGAGTGGCAGTCCTATGGTAAACTTGCGTCAGAGATCAGGCGTTGGGTGCAGTCTTTCCGTTGGGTCATAACCAGACCAGGCGGGGAGGATGCTCAGCCCCCCGGGGAGACCGGGGAATTCTCTCCTTCCCTGGTCCGGGTGCGTGCCCTGTTCCAAGCGGAGCTCGCCGAGCGGCAGGCGTTGTTTGAAGAAGCGGTGAAGCGCCGGGAGGAACAGATGAAGCTGGAGATCGAGGGTAAGGTGGAACTGAAGCGTAATCAAGCCCGTGCGCTGCTGCAGGAGGCTATTGCCGCAAAAAAAAGGGAACAAGCCAAAGAATTAAATGATTTCCAGGAAAAAAAAGAGAAAGACTATTCATTAAAGCTGATCAGTTTATACTTTAAGGCAGAAATACCGGATTTGTCCCCCGAAGAAAGGTCGCTGCTCGCCGAAGAAAGATCGGCCCTCGAAGCTAAGCTGGCGGCGGAGATCGAGGCGAAACGGCAGGAATTGGCGGAAGAATTAGAAGCTTTCACCGCGCAGCAAAAACTGATGGCCGAGGAGGAACTGGTTATTTACCGTCAGAGTTTGGAAAGGGAAGGCCAAAAACGGTTTTTGGAAGAAAAAGACCAATTGGAGCAGGAATTTTCCGAGTGGAAAGCGAAAAGACAATCCGAACTTGGACTTTCTGCTGAGACAGCTGGGTGAAAGATTATTTGAGGAGGAGATTTGCATTGGCGACCATAGGAGAGCTAGCCAAACTAGTGAAGGGAAAAGTTGTCGGGGAGTCTGACCTGGAAATCTGTGGGGTTTCCGGACTGCAAGAGGCCAAGCCCGGCGAGATCTCTCTGATTGCCTCTGCCAAAGTTCTTGAGCTTGCGAAGGAGAGTAAGGCTTCGGCTTTTATCTTCCCGCCGAATTTACGCCCGTTTAAATTCAAGGGGATTGAAGTAGATCATCCCCGTCTGGCCTTTGCACAGATTTTATGGCACTTTTATCCGAAAAAAGTTTGGCCGGAGGGTATTCATCCCTCAGCCGTGATTGGAGAGGATTTCCAACACGGTCCAGGCTGCCATATCGGTCCCCAGGTCTCAATCGGCAACCGTGTCAAGTTGGGGGCACGGGTCGTCCTTCACCCGGGCGTGGTCCTTTATGATGAGGTTGAAATTGGTGATGACACGGAAATTCACGCCAATGTCGTGTTGGGTGCGCAAACCGTTGTCGGGCGGAGAGTAATTATCCACCCCGGAACAGTAATTGGCGGCGACGGTTTCGGTTTTGAAAAAACCACGGAAGGAAAACATTTTAAAGTTCCGCAGGTAGGCCGGGTTGTGATCGAGGATGACGTCGAGATCGGTTCCAATGTTACGATTGACCGGGCGACGACCGGGCAGACCTTGATCGGGGCGGGAACGAAGATCGACAATCTGGTGCAAATCGGCCATAATGTACAGATCGGAAAGGACAATATCCTGGTGGCCATGTCGGGGATTGCCGGCAGTACCAAAGTCGGCGACCGGGTCACGATTGCCGGTCAATCGGGGATTAACGGACATATTACGATCGGAGATGATACGGTCATCTTTGCCCGGAGCATGGTGATTAGCAGTTTGGGACCGAACTCGATTATTTCCGGGCAACCGGCACGTCCCCACGCCGAAGATATGCGGATTCAAGCGGCGACCGGTAAATTACCCGAATTATTAAAGACCGTCCGTTTGCTGGAGAAACGCCTGGTTGAATTGGAGGATAAAATTAAATAGTTTCTGTTATCCATCCATCACCATTTGCATAAAGTAGCTTTCCCGGGGAGGGGTTTGTCCACTTTACGTAGAAAACTCTGTACACCCGGGTTTATTTATTTGTGTCGCCGTTTCATCCATCCGCCAGCGGGGTGCCGCGCAGGTCCTACCCATAGCGATGCTGAAATTGAGGCGGGAAGGAATTTGATCTTACATAGCTAGAGGGGAACAGTCGTTCATGAGGATTATCCATCGATATATGCTCCGCGAGTATCTGGCCATGTTTGCCCTGTGTAGTATCGGGTTTCTCGTTCTGCTTGTCGGGAACTTTCTATTTGATATCTCCAACTTTTTAGTCGATAAACGGGCTTCGCTCGCGGTGATCTGTCTTTTGGTTTATTACCAGATTCCCTATCTGATGATGGACGTTTTCCCGGCGGCGGTCCTGTTCGGGATCTTTTTGAGTTTGGGACGCCTTGCCAAAGACCGGGAGATGGATGTGTTACGGACCTCAGGGTTGAGTTTTCCCCGTTTAACCTATCCGTTATTACTGGTTACTTTTCTGTTGTGTATTGGGGCGTACTTTTTTAACGATTTTGCCGTCCCGGCCGGGAATCACCGGTATGAGCAAGAAATAAGAAAAATGATTTATAAAGACTTTATCCCGTTTGTCCAGGAGAATGTGGTGATTAAAGGGCCGCAAGGCAGGTTTTTTTATCTGCGGCGGGTCAATGAACGGACCAAAGAAGTTGAAGGCGTCATGATCTACCAGACGGAAGGGCGGACTTATCCGGTTATGATCACGGCGGCGACGGGCCGGATTGAGGAGCAATGGTGGCATTTAAAGAACGGCTATTACTATGAGTTGGATAATGACGGCTCCATCTCATCGGTGGTCGAATTTGACGAACTGGTGGAAGATGTCGGGGAAGATCTGAGCTTCTTTACGCGCTTCAGTAAGACCGTGGACGAGATGAGCCGGGCCGAACTGAAGCAAAACATGATCACCTACGCCAAAAGCGGCCTCAGTATTGCTTCATTTGCCGTTACTTATCATCTGAAGGTGGCGCTGCCGTTTGCCGGGCTGGTCCTGGCTTTTCTGGCCGTGCCTTTTTCAACGCTGATGCCGCGTTACGGACGGATTTGGGGGATGGCCCTTTGCATGCTGCTGATTATGATCTATTACTTTACAACGGTCCTCTTTCGCGAATTGGGCGTCTCCGGCTTGGTCCAGCCCTTCTGGGCGGCATGGATTCCTAATTTCTTCTTTCTTGCGCTTGGTGTGATCTTATTGTTCCGCGTCATTAAATGAACGCCAGAAAACTGTCTATCTTGTCTGCATGAACATTGGCCATGCAAGCAGCCTGCAGAGGAACAGAAAGGATTGGTCAGGCACCGTGGAACGAAAAACCTGGAGACTTGTCGCATATTTTTTGCTGGCCGGGATGTTTTTGGCTTCGGCGGTTTCCGCTGCGGAAAAGGGTACGATCCGGGCTGACGAGTTCTTCGGTAATTATGAGGAGGAGCAGTTCGTTGCCCGGGGAAATGTGGTGGTGACCTATGGCGACTATACGATTACCGGCGAGCAATTTGTGATTGATTACAAGAAGAACACTCTTTCGACGGATGGCCCCGTGAAACTGGTTGATCGTGAGCAAGAACGGACCGTTAAAGGAAGAAAACTTGTCTTTTATTTCGAGGATGAACGCGGGAAACTCCAAGACTTTGAGCTTGTGGAGGAATCGGAGACCGGGGAACCGATGATCATGAGAGGGGAACGGGTGGAACTGGACGGGGAAGATGTAAAGGCGGAAAACTCCTCTTTTACTGGGTGTGACCTGGAAAAACCGCATTACCATTTAACCGCGGAGCGGATGGAATATTACCCGGACGACCGGGTTGAATTATATAAGGTGGCTTACTGGGAAGGAAAATTGAAGCTGATGAGCTTTCCGAAGCTCGTTTTCTCCATCAAAGAGCAGGATAATGATTTTGACGAATCGACCTTTGGTTATAACTACAGCGATGGCCTTTTTTTAAAGATGGTTTACCGTTACACGCTCGGCGCGCACCAGGGGAAATTACTGGTTGACCTGCTCCAGGCCAGAGGGGTCGGTGAGGGGATCAAACATTACTTCCCGGTCGGCCCTGACAAAAGCCTCTCGCTCAGCCTGTACCATCTTGACAACTGGCAGACCCGGCATCACGATTGGCAAATCATCACCGACTGGCAACAGAAAACCGGCCCCCTCTCCTACGAGCTGGCGGCGAATTATAATGATTACGGCTACTCGGAACAAAGGGTGAAAGGATCCCTCCGCTATAACGACAGTAAATTGCCGGTGAATTTCCGCTTTGAAACCGGTAAAGAGGGAAAGAACTCACAGTTTTATCTCTACCCGTTTTCTCTGAACTTATCCTGGCGGCCGGACAACCGCAGTTCCCTGATTTATTCAGGGTCAGTTAATTACCGGACCAATCTCGTCACGGATGAGATCATCACAAAAAAGTACCAAAACAACCTCCGGTTCCAACACAGCTGGGATATGTTTTCTTTAAAGAATTTCCGTCTGCAGTTGGGGATCATCCAGGATTATGCCTACAGTGACTATTATCTGACTCCCTATTATCATGAGTTGCCTTCGCTTTCCCTGTGGACGCCCGATCTGAACCTCGGTTTTGCCGGCTATTACCAAGGCCGTCTTGATTATCTTCGCCTGGTTGAGGTGAAAGGGGAAGCGGAGAAGGTCGGCCAGCGGACGGAGCTCCTCTGGCAACGCCGTCCGTTGGGGCGTAGTCTCTGGTCAGCGGGCGGTTTCACGCTGGATCTCGCCTATGCGAGCCGGGGACAGTTTTATCAGGTTGCGGAAGGGAATTTCCGGCGCCAGGCGCACTCCGTCGGTTTAACCGCCCGGGAAAGGTTTGCCCCGGACCTGACCTGGACCAATACCATCAGTTGGGTCGAGGCGGCCGGGGAGGCGCCAACCCAGGAGTTTCCACGCCTGGTGACCAATACATATCTGTATACCTCCGGCGGCCATATTTCCAGTAATCTAAATTATAGTGCGGAGTATTTCACCGCTACCCTCTCCGGGGGTTATAACCTCAGTCAGGTAGCGAACCCCTGGTATCCGGTCCGGTTAAGCGCAGCACTCAGGATGGATGATAACAACTTTATCGAGTTTTTTGCGACCTATAATCCCAATCGCCGGGAGTATGAGCGCCTTTTTCTGACGGCGCAGAGCCGCTACCATCCAGATGAAGAGAGTAGTATCAGTCTGGACCTGAGCTATGATTTACTGGAGCAGAAGTGGGAGACCCTGGAGGTGGAAGCCAACCTTAAACCACAGCTGACCAAGGACCTCCGGGCTGAGGCGGAGGTAAGGTACAGCTTTTTCGGGGACGGTTGGGAAAAAGCAAAGCTGGGGCTGGAGTATAACTGGCACTGCCGTAACCTCTTTTTCGGCTATAACTTTATGCGCCAGGAATATATCATCCAGTTTTCTTACAAAGTCTTTAAGGAAGCGGGCTTTGGCTATGGTTCCGGCGAACAAGGCTTTATGTGGACAGGTGCTGAGAGCTGGGGGAGTCAAAATGGGACATGGTAAAATAGCAAGCCGGCCCGTGCTCAGCATCTTCCTCTTCCTGCTGGGCCTGGGGATTTTCCTCTTGATTTTTTTCAGCTTTCTTCCCCAACCGGAAGCGGAGCCGGAGCCGGTGCAGACCCAAAAAGGATTAACCCTCCGGCAGACCAGTTATGAAGGATGGGATGGTAAGGAGCGGCTTTGGCGCTTGGAAGCGGCGCAGATCTATGAACTCAAAGGAGAAAAGAACCTTTATTTTACCGGGCTGGAAAAGATTGAGTTTTTCCAAGCGGGTAAGCCTGCCATCTCTTTGACCGCTGCGGAAGTGGAACTCAGGAGAAAAGAGAAAAAATTGCTGATCAAAGAGGTGCGCGGCCGGCTTCATGAAGGGGAGTTTGCGACGGCTGAAGTGTACGTTGATCTTGAAACCAGAAAAGTGACTTGTCCCCAAAAGGTTACCTTTGTGAAGGCGGAATTGCGGGTGGAGGCGAACCGGATGGATGGGGATCTGAAGAGCGAGGAGTATCGTTTCACCGGTGATTTGCTGGTTGAGCAGAAGAACAGCCGGTCCCGGGGTGAGATCTTCCGTTACTGGGCACAGGAGGACCGTTTTGCCATTGAAGGCGGAGTGGAGGTTGAACTGGAATTATGAAACGGGAGCGACTGATCAGCAGCGGTTTAATCCTCCTCATGGTGGTCTGTTTAACCGGAGGGGTGCTGGCTGCGGAAAAGGGAGTTTTTAAAGGGATCGAACGTTTTAGCGGGGATACCGATGGGAAAAGGATGTTCATGGAAGGGGCGAATTTGGAGTATTTCCAGGGGGAAACGTATATCCGTTTTGCCGAAGCCGAGATCATTGAAGAAGAGGATGGGGCACGGATCGTTACCTTCCGGGGAAAGGTCGCGTTAGTCCATGAGGATCTGAAGGTCAGCGGGGAGTCCTTCCGTTACCATACGGAAGAAAAAAGCGGTGTCTTTACCGGCGGAGTGGTTTTGGAACGGGAAGAGGTCCGGAACGCCCAAGGGGAAGTGGAGAAGGACGGGATCAAACTGGTCTGTTCCTCTTTGTACCTGCAGACCAAAGATAAAGTGTTTACGGCGACCGGCGACCCCTTTATCGAACATAAGGATTTCCAAGGGAGCGGCGAAGAGATCAGTTATGTTGACGCCACGGAAACCCTGACGATCAAGGGTGGTTTTCATCTGCGGAAGGAGAAGGAAGAGATCAAGGGGGAAACGATCAGTTTTGATTTGAAACAAAAGCTCTTCACCGCCCAGCGGGGAGGGGAACCGATCGAGGTGATCTTCGAGATCGAAGAGAAAGAGGAAAAGCCGGCCGGTGTGGAGAATGGAGGGACCCCCGGAGAGGAGAATAAAGTTGACGGCGGGACGCCAGTTTCTTCCGGGGCGGAAGATGAACCGGGCGATGTGCTGGAGGATCCCTCCGGCGAAGAAACCGGAGGAGGAGAAGTTAGGTCAACCAATGAGGGGGAAGAAACCGGCGGGGTACCGGAGCCGGCCGGGGTGATGGCTCCCCCAGTGAAGGACGGATGAATTCTCGATCAATTTACCCACAAAGGCGCGTATGGCATGGGCAAACGGCGCGCGAGGGGAGGGTTAAGGATTGCAAATAAAGGAAATAGTAAAAGAGGGAGCCGTTTCCGGGACTTTTTTGGTGCTTGAAAGTCAGTGGCGGGTTGCCCGGAACGGGAGCCCTTATGCCGCATTACGGATTGGGGACCGGAGCGGCGAAATTTCCTTAAAGGTCTGGGAGATCACCGAGGAAATCTTTCGCGACCTGGCAAAGGGGAAGGTGCTCAAGCTCCGGGCGACGGCGAAGAACTTTAATGGAGTCTTGCAGTTGGAAGCCAGCGGGAAAGAGGATTTTTTCCAGGTCTGTCGCGAAGGGGAGTTTGATCCGGCCTGTTTCCTGCCGGCAACCACCGTCAAGCTCGAAGAATTGTGGGCGGTTATTGACCGGGTACGGGCGGCCTTGAAGACCAAACCATATCAACAGTTGATCGAATATTTCTTCGGGGATCCGGAGTTCCGGGGGAAGTTCATGCGGACGCCGGGCGCGCTGAAGATTCACCATGCCTATCTGGGCGGCTTACTGGAACATACCGCCGGGGTGGTAACCCTTTGCCGGGCGGCGGCCGATTACTACCCGGGGGTGAACCGGGATCTGCTTCTTACCGGTGCGCTCTTACATGATGTCGGGAAGGTTGATTCATACGCCAGCCTGCCGGTGATCGAAGGGACGGACCAAGGACGGCTCATCGGGCACCTCGTCTTAGGGGTACAGATGGTGAGCGAAGCGATCAGAGCGATCCGCCGGGAGCACGGGGAAGAGGCTTTCCCGGTAGCGGCGGAGTTACCCCTTCTGCATCTGTTGATCAGTCATCACGGGAAAATGGAATGGGGATCGCCGCTGGAACCGGTATTGTTGGAGGCCTGCCTGCTGCACCAGGCGGATAATATGGATGCGGAGGCGGCAAAGTTCAGGGAGGCGATCCAAAAGCACCCGAGCGGTGCCGGAAACTGGACTGCGTATAGTACAGTCCTTAAGCGGGCCGTATACCTGACCGACCTCGAAGAGCCGGAGAGCGACGCGCGGGCAGTCGGGAGCAGTGAATAAGAACCTCCCGGATACCGGAGTAAATGGTGTTTCCTTGTTCCAAATGTTTAGTGCCAGATTGTTGGATCAAAGCTTGCTCCGCGCTGGGGTTGGGCGCTGGCTTGAGGATAGCGTTTGATTTCAGATCGAAAGGGATTTCTTGACGGAGAACGAGCGATGTGTATGAGGTGTGACGATGAACAACGAGCAACAAGCGGCGGACGGGGGAAAGGCTTTACATATAAATACAAACGGCGGACGGCAAGCGGCCGATGGAGGGCAACACGCGGCCAGGGACGAGAAGAGCAAAAGTTTGCTCGAACCCGAGCGACGGGCGACGAGTGACGAGCGGCGAGGTTCTGTTGCTTTTCATACATTGGGGTGTAAGGTTAACCAGTTTGACACCGGCGGTTTAATGGCGAAGTTTCAGGAACGCGGCTACGAAATCGTGGGTTTTGACCAACCAGCGGGGATCTATGTGATTAACACCTGTACGGTGACGCAGACCGCCGAACAGAAAGCGCGGCAGTTAATCCGGAAGGTTAAAAGGGAGCATCCGGAGGCGTTGGTGGTGGTGACCGGCTGTTATGCCCAGACAAATCCGGAGGCGGTGGCGGCTTTGCCCGAGGCCGATCTGGTGGTCGGAGTGGCCGGCCGGAGCAACCTGGTGGACCTGATCGAACAGGAAATTGCCGCGGAAAGAAAAAATCAGGTTATTCCCTGGGAAAACTGTGCGCAGTTTGAAGTCTATACGCCGCAGGACACGGAGAAAACGCGGGCTTTTTTAAAGATTGAGGACGGTTGCCGCTCGTTTTGTACTTATTGCAAAATTCCGTTTGCCCGCGGACCGGTGCGGAGTCTGCCGCCCGCCCAGGTTAAGATGGAGATTCAGCGTTTGTTGAGCCTGGGTTTTAAAGAGTTGGTTCTGGTGGGGATCCACCTGGGGGAATACGGAACGGATCTGGGGAGTGATCTGGCTTCCTTGCTGACGGAGATTGACCGCGAGGGAGGGGATTGGGGGCAGGAATGGCGCCTGCGTTTGGGCTCACTCGAACCAACCGACTTTTCGCCACCATTGATCGAGATCATGTTCTCCTCCCGCCTGCTCTGCAATCACCTGCATATTCCGTTGCAGAGCGGGAGCGGCGGGGTGCTGTCCCGTATGAACCGGAAGTATACGCCGGAGGATTATGCCGGGCTGGTCTCCATGCTCCGGCAAGGGATTCCGGACCTTAGCCTGACCACCGATCTGATGGTTGGCTTTCCCGGGGAGACGGAAGAGGAATTTACGGAGACATTACGCTTTATCGAGGCGGTTGGCTTCTCCCGGATTCATATCTTCCCCTATTCCCGGCGGGAAGGCACCAAAGCCGCCCGGATGAAAGGGCAAATTCCCCGGAGGATCAAGGAAGAACGGGTCCGCCAGGTGGAAGTTACTGCGGAAAAACTAGCGCGGGCTTACCGGGAAAAGCTTTTGGGGAAGACCGTTGAGGTGTTGTTTGAAGAAGTGGAAACCGGAAGATATGGTGTCGGTTTTTCCCGGGAATACTTAAGAGTAAAGGTCGACGGGGATTGGCAACCGAATACAATGGTTAAAGCCAAAATAACCTCCAGTGCAGCTGAACCTTTAACGGGAATCGTTGTTTAAGCCGGTTGATGGTTTTTCAGATTTATCTGAGGATCGAAAAAGGAATATCTCTTCTCATGTCGAACTTTTGAAAAGGGGAAGGGAGGTTTAAAAGTGGAGAACTGTATTTTCTGCCGGATTGCCCGAAAAGAAGTTCCGGCCAAAATACTCCTGGAAAATGACGACATTATCGCGTTTCAGGATATAAATCCCGTTGCCCCAGTTCATATTTTAGTGATACCCAAACGTCACGTTAATAATATTATGGATCCGGTGCTTGCAACGGAAGCGCAATTGGCGGCGAAAATCTTTTCGGCCATTCAGGAGCTTGGTGAGAAAACAGGCATTAACCAGGAAGGTTTTCGTGTCGTCGTTAACCGTGGCCCGCAAGCGGGTGAAACTGTGCCCCATCTTCATTTTCACCTGATAGGCGGCCGGGATCTCACTTGGCCTCCCGGATGAGAATTGACTAGCGATCGATAATATAGTAGAATAGTGATTATTATTGTTGTTTTATTGGAGTCTATGCCTGAGGATATTGAGGGCAGCGGAGGGAGGGAAGTAGGTCGTGGCCGAAGTTAAGATCGGGAAAAACGAATCCCTAGATAGTGCCCTGCGCCGGTTTAAGCGACAGTGTCAGCGCTCGGGGATCCTGGCGGAAATTAGAAAAAGAGAACATTACGATAAGCCGAGTGTCCGGAGGAAAAAGAAATCCGAAGCCGCCCGGAAGAAAAAAAGGCAGAGGTTTTAAAGATTTCCCAAACTGTCTCTTAAGGTCCACCCGCAAGGGGAGGACCTTTTTAATTAACTCTTTTCAGCAAACTTTAACAAAATCCTGACAACTTTCCGGTGCTTTTAACAGTTACATTAAATGAGGAGAATGATTGATCCGGTGAAACGGCACGCACAGAAGTACGGGATCAAGGATAATCCTGATTATAATAATAAAGTCCAAGAGAAAGAGTGGTTGCGTGATGGAGAAGAAAAAATTTATGAAGGTTAGCCCGGTGACGATTGTCTTACTCATCATCGCCATTTTGGTAACTGTTTCATCCTTTAAAAAGATCGAGCAGGAAGAGACAAATTTGCTATACGTCATTCCGCTGGACGGAACAATCTCCGGCGGAACTGCGGATTTTATTAAGCGGGCATTGAACGAGGCCGCCACGCGTAAAGCCGAAGCCGTCTTGCTGGAGCTGAGAACCTTTGGCGGGTTGGCCGATTCGATGACCGAGATCGGCGATGCGATTAGCCGTTCCCCGGTTCCGGTTGATGTTTTTATTGAAGGACGGGCGATCTCCGCCGGCGCCTATATCGCCTTATGCGCGAACCGGATCGTCATGTCCACCGAGGCAGTGATCGGCGCTTCCCAACCGGTCGTGATCGACGGAACACCCGCACCGGAAAAGACGAAGGCCGCTTTCCGGAAGATGTTCAGAGGGGTCGCGGAAGCCCGGGCCGCCAAACGGGGAATCGAGTTGGATCCTTTAATTGCAGAAGCAATGGTTGATCCGGATGTAGAGATTGAAGGGGTGGTCGCCAAGGGAGAGTTATTGGCGCTTACCGCGCAGGAAGCACTGAAGTATAATTACGCCGATCTGACGGCGGCCAACCGGAATGAAGCCCTTCTCAAGTTGGGCTTGGATCATTTAACGGTGGTGACGGTGGAGCAAACGCCGGTCGAAGGTCTGGTGCGGTTCCTGACGGATCCGGTCATTAGCCCAATTTTATTGATTGTGGGATTTACGGCGTTAATCATCGAAGTCTTTACGGCCGGCTTCGGCGTCGCCGGTGTGCTCGGAATCGTCTCTCTCCTTCTCTTTTTCGGCGCGCGAATCCTTTCCGGTTTGGCCGGGATGGAAGTGATCCTTCTTTTCCTTTTGGGCCTGGTTTTACTGGTGCTGGAAGCCTTTTTCATCCCCGGGTTCGGTTTTGCCGGTATATTAGGGTTAATTGCGACCGGGGGGAGTATCGTTTTATCCTACGCGACCAGCGGACAGGGGATCGCCGCGTTGGTTGTCTCTTTACTCTGGACGATGGTTTTGGTCTCTTTAGCCTTTCAGTATTTGCAACGGAGTGAGTTGTTGAAGAAGATTGTGCTCAAAACGAGCGCCGAAGAACAGGAGGGCTACCGTGCCGTTCCGCTCTACCAGGATTATTTGGGGCAGACCGGGATTGTGGTCCATCCCTTGCGTCCGGCCGGTGTGATCGAGTTGGCCAGTGGAGAAAGGTTGGATGTTGTCTCTGAAGGAGCGTTTATCCCCGCCGGGCAACGCGTGAAGATTATCGCGGTGGAAGGCCGGCGCATACTGGTCCGGGCGGAAGGGCAAAACTAGCGATGATCTTCCGGAAGACCGGTCGATCATGACCGGTAAGGATACTCCCCGGCGTTCCGGGATACAGATCTTATAAATAAAACAAAAAGGAGAAGTGGGGTGTTATGTTGGTGGATGTTATTTCATTGTTCATCGTTGCGCTGTTGGTAGTCTTTATCCTCTTGTTCTTTAACTTTATCCCGGTTGGGCTGTGGATCTCCGCCTTGGCGGCGGGGGTTAATATCCGGGTTTGGACCCTGTTTGCAATGCGTCTGCGGCGGGTACCCCCTTCCCGGATCGTCTTGCCGATGATTAAAGCGGTGAAAGCCGGGATCGATGTGACCGTTGATAAACTGGAAGCCCACTATTTAGCCGGTGGGAATGTCGACCGCGTCATTGATGCTTTAATCGCCTCCCAACGGGCCGGGATCAATCTGACCTTTGAGCGGGCGGCCGCCATCGATCTGGCCGGACGAAATGTGTTGGAAGCAGTGCAAATGAGTGTCAATCCGCGGGTCATTGAGACCCCACAAATCTCGGCGGTCGCGAAAGACGGGATTGAGCTTAGGGTTAAAGCCCGGGTGACCGTCCGGGCCAATATTGACCGGCTGGTTGGCGGCGCCGGGGAGGCGACGATCATTGCCCGGGTCGGCGAGGGGATCGTTACCACCGTGGGCTCCGCTGAATCGCATTCCGCTGTCCTGGAAAACCCTGACCAGATCTCCCGGGTGGTATTAGAGAAAGGGCTTGACGCCGGGACGGCCTTTGAGATTCTCTCCATTGATATTGCCGACGTTGATGTTGGCCGGAATATTGGTGCTACCTTGCAAATGGATCAAGCCGAAGCGGATAAAAATATTGCCCAAGCGAAAGCCTCGGAACGCCGCTTTGCCGCCTTGGCGCTTGAGCAAGAGATGAAGGCGAGGGTGGAAGAGATGCGCGCCCGGGTGGTGGAGGCGGAAGCCGAGATCCCGAAGGCGTTGGCCGAAGCGCTGCGCACCGGAAAGCTGAGCGTAATGGATTATTACCAACTGCAAAATATCCAAGCCGATACGAGAATGCGGGAATCGATCGGGCGGGGGACCAAACCCGTCACCGGCCAGGGTGAGGAGACTAAGAAGTAGGAGTTGAGGGCATGGGTTGGTTGTGGTTTATCTTTCTGATCTTTGCCGTCCTTTCCAACCTGATGGAAAAGGCGGCGAAAATGAACCGCCCTTCAGATTTACCCCGTAAGGGGCAGGGTGGAGGCTCCCCGGCTCCCCGCCCGGTTGCCTTTCCCCCGTTCTTCTGGGAAGTAGAGGAAGAGGAAGCAAAACCGGTTCCGGTGCAGGAAGGAAACGCGGAGCCGGAAACAGCCGGACCCTCCCTGCTGGAAAAGGCGGACCGCGCGCCGGCGCAACATGTGGAGAAGCGCCAAAAGTCCTGGAATGATGAGTTTAGCCAGGTTCCCCAGGATGATTACGCTTTCCAGGAAATGACCGGGTTCAATGATACTTTACCGCAGGCAGCCAAGCAAACAGCCCTGTCTGAACAGGAGAACCTTCAGGAAGAAATGGAGCACGACGAGTTTTTGTCCGCCATTGTTCTGGCGCAAGTGCTGGCCCGGCCGGATTTTAAGACGGTTCCCTGGCAGCGGAGGTTATAAACGCCGGCGCAAGCAGGCTGAATATTTTCTTTCACCGGAAAAAGACACCGTAACGGTGTCTTTTTTTTACCGCAATTAGTTGTTTTATCAAAGGAAAACCGGTGTCATGAAGGCGGTGTTTATTTTTTTCTCCGAAGAACGCAGCTTGGAGATTCCACCCGGAAACAGAGTAATAACCCGGCCAAACAAGTATACTAAATACATGTGTATGGCCTGCTTTATTTCGAAAAAATACATGATATAATCTATAAAAAGTTTTTGGCTCAGCATGGAGGTGAAGCTAATGCTTGAATTTAATCTGCGAAGCAACACTTTGGAACAACGGGCATATACCTATGAATTGCAGGATGTAACCGAGCCCAATCTATACAGACACTTGTACAATTATGATGAAGCCCCGAAGATTCCCTTTAACCACCGGCATGTGCCGATGCGACCCCCCGAGGAGATCTGGATCACCGATACCACCTTCCGTGATGGACAGCAGGCGCGGGAGCCGTATACGGTCGAACAGATTGTCCACTTGTATAAGCTGCTCCACAAATTGGGCGGACCGAAGGGGATTATCCGGCAGACCGAATTCTTCCTCTACACCAAGCGGGATCAAGAAGCGGTCGAGCGCTGCCTGGCCCTGGGGTACCGGTATCCGGAGATTACGAGTTGGATCCGGGCGGTGAAAGAGGACTTTAAATTGGTTAAGGAGATGGGTTTAAAAGAAACCGGGATTTTAGCCAGTGCTTCCGATTATCACATCTTCAAGAAACTGAAGATGACCAGAAAGCAGGCGATGGAGCAGTTCCTTTCGATTGTTAAATCCGCACTGGAGATCGGGGTGATTCCCCGGGTGCACCTGGAGGATATCACGAGGGCTGATTTTTACGGGTTTATTGTTCCGTTTGCGATTGAACTGAACAAACTCTCCGAGGAGAGCGGCATCCCGATCAAGATCCGGGCCTGTGACACCATGGGCTTTGGGGTGAGTTACCCCGGTGTGGCGTTACCGCGGAGTGTTCCCGGGATTATTTACGGGTTGTGGCATCATGCCGGGATCCCGAGTGAGCGTTTAGAATGGCACGGGCATAATGATTTCTACAAGGTGGTAACAAACGCCGCAACCGCCTGGTTATATGGATGTTCCGGGGTAAACTGCACTCTGCTGGGGATCGGTGAGCGGACCGGTAACTGCCCGCTGGAGGCAATGGTCTTTGAATATGCCGGCTTGCGCGGGACCTTTGACGGGATGGATCCCACGGTGATTACCGAGATTGCCGAGTATTACCAGAAGGAATTGAAGTATAACATTCCACCCATGACCCCCTTTGTCGGTAAGTATTTCAATTTTACCCGGGCGGGCATTCATGCCGACGGATTATTGAAGGATGAAGAGATCTATAATATCTTCAATACGGAAAAATTGTTGAACCGGCCGGTTGTGGTAGCCGTCAATGAATACTCCGGAATTGCCGGGATTACTTACTGGCTGAATCAATACTTTAACCTGAAAGGCGATAAACGGATCGACAAGAAAGACCCGCGGGTCCAGATTATTAAGGAATGGGTCGACCAGCAATACGCCGAAGGCCGCACCACAGTCATTGGTGACAGCGAGCTGGAACATTTGATCCAGCGGGAGATCCCGGATCTGTGGAACGAATTAACAAATAACAATAACAAATAACCAGTATATTGTCTTATGATTAAAAGAGCTACCCAAACGGGTAGCTCTTTTGGTATGCTCATCTTTCCTGCCGCATAAAATGGGAACGAAAGTTAAAAAGTTGCACTTATAAAAAGAAGTTGTTACTAATAAGTAAAAATTAAAGCTTCGGGGAGAATAATTTCCAAAAAAAGAGATAATGGCCGTAGATCATTGGCAATCGGGGGCTAGGCTTTTAGGCGGGAAAGGAAACTTATGGTATAATGACATCGATGGACAGTAAGCCGTTGCCGGCAGGCGACGAGGGAGGGACCGCTCAATTGCGTAACACCAGGGGGAAACTCCGGAAAAAAACTATGGTCTTGTGGTTCATCTTACCGGCCGTCCTTTGTATGTTATTGGTTCATGCCATTCCGATCCTCTGGGGGATCTACATCAGTTTTTTGGAGCTCGACCTGTATACCATCACGCGGTGGACACAGGCGCCCTTTATCGGGTTGGAAAACTACCGGCAGATCTTTACCAGTAAAGTGGCGGTCGGCGAACGCTTCCTGCGTTCCATCTATACAGTTTTGATTTACGGTTTGATTACCATTCCTGCCGGCTACCTGTTGGGGTTGCTCGGCGCTTTACTGCTCAACCGGAAGTTTGTTGGGCGCACCTTGGTCAGGGGTTTGATCCTGCTTCCCTATATCACCCCGGATTCCGTCGCGTACAATGTGTGGCGTTTTATTTTTCAAGCCCGCATCGGGATTGTCAATAAATACCTGCTGGCGTTGGGCTTGATTCAGGAACCGTTGATCTGGCTGGTAGGTAACCGCGCCCTCTATGCCGTAATCATCGCCAGTATTTGGAAAGGATGGCCGTTTGCCTGCTTAATCCTGCTGGCCGGTCTGCAGGGCATCGATCCGCAGTTGTATGAGGCGGCGAAGATTGACGGGGCTTCAAGCTGGCAACAGTTTTTCCATATTACCTTTCCCCTGTTGAAACCGGTCTCCAAAACCCTGCTCATCCTTAATCTAATCTGGAATTTTCATGCATTTAATCAATTCTATATCCTCCTGGGCGCCGAGCCGGGGCAGGCGCATGTCCCCTCCACTTTTATTTTGCAAGAGGCCTTTAAGAACCTGCATTACGGTCTTGGTTCCGCGATGGCGGTGGTGTTAATGATCGTCATCCTAATCTTAACGGCCGTTTCGTTCCGGCTGCGAAGGGGGAGTAGTTATGAAGGCTAGGGTGGAAGAGCGGAACGCCAGAGTGGCGGTGAAGCGCCGGGCCAGGCGGCGCTGGAAAAAGATTGGCCGGCGTATCCTGTTATATTTGGCGGTTTTGCTGGTTGTGGCTTATGTCTTGGCGCCTTACTTATGGATGGTATCCGGCTCGTTCAAGACTTCGCTCGAAATTCAAGCGGCCGACGTGACGAAGCCGGAGTTGGAACCGCGATGGATCCCGCGGACTTTCACCTTGGATAACTACAAAAATGTGAACAAGACTGTCAGGATGCTGGATTATTTCCGCAACAGCATCATCATTAGTCTGGGGACGATGGTCTTCTCCGTTCTGGTGAGTGTCTCCGCCGCCTATGCCCTGTCGCGGTTTGATTTTCGCGGAAAAACCGCGCTGACCGTTGGGGTGGCTTCAACCCAGATGTTTCCGGGAATTGCCTTTTTGATTCCATATTTTATCCTCTTCAGTCTGGTCAACCGTTACCTGGGGCTGCAGTTGATCAACACCTATCACGGGATGATCTTTACCTATACGACTTTTGCCATCCCCTTCTGTATCCTCATGCTGCGCAATTTTCTTGACAGCGTGCCCCGGGAGATCGACGAGCAAGCCAGGATTGACGGTTGTTCGCGCCTTGGCGCCCTTTTTCGCGTGATTATCCCGCTGGCGGCCCCGGGAATTGTGGCCGTTGGCATCTACTCCTTTATCATGGCCTGGAATGAAGTACTGTTTGCTTCGATCCTGACCGGAAGGGCGACGAAAACGGTGGCGATCGGCTTACTTGAGTACATTACCGCCCAGCAAGCCAGGTGGGCGGGGATGATGGCTGCCTGTATCCTGGTCTCCATTCCGGTGTTAATCCTCTTTACCTTTATGCAAAAGCAGATCGTCGAAGGGTTAGTGAGCGGAGCAACGAAGGGCTGACCGGTCAAAATTCCGGGAAAGGGAGGGAAAGCAGGTTGGATGGTGGTTGACCGCCACGTAATGAAGAAAAAACAGGAGGGATGAGAATGAAAAAAGTGTGGAGAACCACTTTCTTAGGGATTATCTGTTTGTTGGTTTTCCTGACATCGATGACATCAATGAGCGCCCCGGCGACGATTACCTTCTGGGCGATGCCGAACGCTCCGGATGAAGTCCACATTCCTTGGGTGGAAGCGAAAGCCGCCGAGTTTGAACGGCAGACCGGAATCAAAGTAAACTTTGAGGTTATTGGTTGGGACGTCGCCTGGCAGAAGATCACAAGTTCCTTTGTGACCGGTGAGGGCGCGGATGTCTTCCAGGTGGGGACCACCTGGAATCCGCAGTTCGCCGCCGCCGGCGGCCTGGAAGAGTTGAACATTGCCGAATTCGGCGGGAAAGACGCCTTCATGAAAGCAAACTACGAATCGACAACCTACAAAGGAAAATGCTACGGCGTGCCCTGGTTCGCGGAGACGAGAGCCCTCTTCTACAATGTTGATATGTTTAAGAAAGCCGGGGTGCAACCGCCAAAGACCCATGATGAGCTTCTCCAGGTCTCCGAGAAGATTATTAAGACTTTTGGCGAGGGCACGGCGATTGCGCTTGCGGGGACCAATGCCTGGGATCTCTTGCATAACTGGTCGATTATTCTCTGGGCCAACGGTGGACAGTTGTTGACCAACGACAATAAATATGCCATGTTCAACAACGAAGCGGGCGTCTCTGCCATGAAATGGTATGTCGATCTGGTCCGCAAAGGCTACGCCTCAAAAGCCTGCGCCGAGTATAACCAACCGCAGGCCGACGCCGCCTTTGTCAACGGGAATGTCGCGATGTGCTATATGGGTCCTTGGAACATTGCCAACATTGAATTGGAGAATCCATCGCTCAATTACGGGGTGGTGGAGCCGCCGGCCGGACCGAAAGGAAAAGCTTCCTTCTCCGGCGGGAGTAACCTGGCCATCCTCAAGGCGAGCCGCAATAAAGAGGCAGCGAAAGCATGGATTAAATTCCTGCTGAAAAAGGAGAACATGGTGGAGTACACGCGGGATCTAACCCACATGTTACCGGCCCAAGTGGAGGTCTTTGCCGATCCGTACTATGATTCCGGCGTCTGGAAGACCTTCAAGACCACCCTGGAGTATGCGACCGCCTATCCGACACTGGGCGTCTGGGGCGATATTGAGAATGCCGTGCAGCAGGAGTTTGCCGGGGTGCTGGCTGCGTATGTGAACGGGAACTATGACGAGAATACCGTCAAGATCTATCTGAACCGGGCGGCCGACAAAGTGAATGAAGCCCTGAAGAGAGAGAAGTAAGCCGGGGAGCGAGGGGAGGAGTGCCGGGCGCTCTTCCCCTCTTTTGATTATATGCAGAATTACCTTTCCAGGCGGGGCCTGTCCTGTCGCTGCTAAGGAATGGAGGTCCGCAAAGTTGAAATTTGGATATTTTAACGATCACGATTACGAATATGTCATCACTACCCCCCAAACCCCCTATCCCTGGATCAACTACCTGGGGAATAAGGACTTTTTTGGCCTGATCTCAAATACCGGCGGCGGGTACTGCTTTTATAAAGATGCCCGCTTACGGCGGATTACCAGGTATCGGTATAATAATATCCCCCTCGATGCGGGAGGACGCTATTTCTATATCAAGGACGGCGCAACGATCTGGGCGCCGACCTGGCAGCCGGTCCAGACGGCTTTAGATTTTTATGAGTGCCGCCATGGATTAGGGCATACGAAAATCTGCGGGGAAAAAAAGGGGATCAGGGTCGAGGTCCTCTATCTGGTACCGCTTGCGCATGACTGTGAAGTGCACCATTTAAAAATCCGCAACACCGGAAGCGGTGAGCGAAGGATTCAGCTCTTTTCTTTTATCGAATTCTGCCTCTGGAACGCTTACGACGATCTTACGAATTTCCAGCGTAACTTAAGCACCGGGGAAGTCGAAGTTGACGGTGGGATCATCTACCACCTGACCGAGTACCGGGAACGCCGGAATCATTATGCTTTCTACAGCGTCAACCAACAACCGGCCGGTTTTGATACGGACCGGGATGCTTTCCTCGGCCTTTACCATGGACTCCATAATCCCCAGGCAGTGCTCAACGGCCGGGCGGGAAACTCCCTTGCCAGCGGGTGGGCGCCGGTTGCCTCCCATTTTCTGGAGTTAACCCTGCCGCCGGGCGGTGAGCAGGAGGTGATTTTTGTCCTGGGTTATGTCGAGAACAAGCCGGAAGCAAAATGGGATCCGGCAACCGGGCAGGTGAACAAAAAGCCGGCCCGGGAAATGGCGGCGGCCTATGCGAGCGGGGCCCAGGTGACGGCGGCCCTGGCCGAACTGAAGGATTACTGGCGAAAGCTGCTCGGTACTTATCAAGTTAAAAGCAGAGATGAGAAACTGAACCGGATGGTGAACATCTGGAATCCGTACCAGTGTATGGTCACATTTAACCTGGCGCGGAGCGCCTCGTACTTCGAATCCGGAATCGGGCGGGGGATCGGCTTCCGCGATTCCAACCAGGATATTTTGGGGTTCGTGAGCATGATCCCGGAGCGGGCCCGGCAACGGATTTTGGATCTGGCGGCCATCCAGTTTGCGGATGGGAGTACCTACCATCAATACCAGCCACTGACCAAGAAAGGGAATACGGAGATCGGCAGCGGTTTCAATGACGACCCGCTCTGGTTGGTCTACGCCACCCTGGCTTACCTGAAAGAAACCGGTGATTACGGGATCCTCGAGGAAAGGGTGGCTTTTGCCGACCAGCCGGCCGCCGGCGCGACCCTCCATGAACATTTACGCCGTTCCCTTCGGTTTACCTTAAATAACCTGGGGCCGCACGGCTTGCCGCTGATCGGGCGGGCGGACTGGAATGATTGTCTTAATTTAAACTGTTTTTCGGAACAGCCGGACGAATCTTTCCAAACAGTCGGCAATCAGGACGGAAAAACGGCGGAGTCGGTTTTCATCGCAGCGCTTTTCTTATTCATTGCGCCGGAGTATCGCCGCTTGTGCCAGAAACTTGGCCTAAAGGACGAGGCGGAGGAGATCGGCCAAGCGATCGCCCGGATGCAGGCGGCGGTGGATAAGTACGGGTATGACGGTGAGTGGTTTTTGCGCGCTTATGATGACCGGGGGAACAAAGTTGGGAGTAAAGAAAATAAAGAAGGAAAGATCTACATTGAAACCCAGGGCTTTTGTGTGATGGCCGGCCTGGGCCTGGAAGACGGGCGGGCTTATCAGAGCCTGGAGGCGGTGAAAAAGTACCTGCTGACCAAGCACGGGATTAAACTGCTTTATCCCGCCTATACCTCTTACCGTAAAGAGTTGGGGGAGATCACCTCTTACCCGCCGGGCTACAAAGAGAATGCCGGGATCTTTTGCCACAACAACCCGTGGGTGATGATTGCCGAGACGAGGCTGGGCCGTGGCGACGAAGCCTTTAGGTATTATAAAATGATTGCCCCGGCTTACCGGGAGAGACTCAGTGAGACCCACCGCCTGGAGCCCTATGTTTATGCCCAGATGATTGCCGGTGATGATGCACACCGGCATGGGGAGGCGAAAAACTCCTGGCTGACCGGGACGGCGGCCTGGAATTATGTCGCGATTACACAGTATATTCTCGGGATTCGTCCTGATTTTGACGGTCTCGTCATTGATCCATGCTTGCCGGCGGAGCTGGAAGAGGTGGAAGTGGTGCGGATCTTCCGGGGAGTCCGGTACGAGATCAAAATTGACAATCAAGGAAAAGGCGGGTTTTTCTTAACGGCCGGCGGGGGAGAGGTTGACGGGCACCTGGTGAAGGCCCAACCTGGACGGAAGGTGGTACAGGTCTTCTGCCGGACAGGGCCAAAGGCTTAGGGAAAATTTACACAAATTTTTAAAAAGCAGGTTTGACAACGATCCCTGATTGGCTTATAGTCAATTATAAGTAAGTTTACTAAATGGTAACCAAAGATTGATCCCTGTCGCAAAACGGGTTTTGAAAATGGTATTATGCGTGTAGCGGGAATTGATGGCGGTTAATCTGACGGGGTAATCCCTTCCGGTTGGCGAAAGGAGAATTCTGGGGAAAAGGAAGCGATCGGATGCCTACGCTCTATGATGTTGCCAAGCTGGCCAAAGTCTCACCCAAGACGGTTTCCCGGGTCTTAAACCAGAGCCATTTAGTGGCGGAAGAGACACGGAAAATCGTCTTAGCGGCCATGAAAGAACTGGATTATCACCCCAATGCGATTGCAACCAGCCTCAAACGGAAACGTTCGAACATGATCGGCTTTGTCGTCCCCTATGGTTCCGAATTTGTCTTTCAAGACCCCAACATGATGGAACAGTTAAGAGGAACCCATGATTATCTGTCGACTGAAGGGTTTGAACTGGTCGTGACCGTACCGCTACACAAGAAGGATGCGCTGCAGGAAGCCTTACGCTTGACCAAAAACCGTCATGTCGACGGGGTGATCCTTTATCCTTCGTTGGGTGTCGATCAGATCATCAGGGAATTCAAGGAAAAAAACTTGAGATATGTGACTTTGGGGATCTGTTCTGAGCAGCAAACAGAGAATTATGTCGAGGTCGACCAGACGCCCGGTAGCTTTTTGGCGACGAAATATTTACTCTCACTGGGCCACCGGCAGATTGGCCTGATCAATAAGTCCCGTAGCTTTTTTATGTATAACCGGGATGACTTACTCAAGGGCTACCGTCTGGCCCTGGAAGCGGCGGGTATTGCCTTTCGCCCCGGTTTGGTCCGCGAAGGTAACTTTACCTTTGAAGATGGCTATGCCAACCTGCGCAGCCTGCTCGAGGAGAATCCGGAGATGACGGCGGTGATCTGCGCCAGTGACCCGATGGCCTATGGCGCTTTGCGGGCAATTCATGATTTGGGGCGGGGCGGTGACCGGGCAATTCAGGTGGTCGCCGGCGATAATCTTCCCTTGACCCAAAAACTCTTCCCGCAGGTCTCGTCCATGACCAACCCTTCGTATGAGCAAGGGCGAACCGCGGGGAAGATGATCGTGACGATAATTAATGAAGGCCGGGATCAGCCGGGAGTGAATTTAAAGACGGAATTTGTGATCCGGCAAATGGAGCCGGGGAAAGCAACGAACT
>JAKOVI010000065.1 GCA_029782135.1 Bacillota bacterium | reverse complement strand
AACAAACGGGGAAAGATCTTCTGCCAGGTCCGAATCACCGGGTCGGTTTCGTCGCTGACATAAAAATCAACCGTCCCGTGGTAAGCGTCGACAACGACCTTGACGGAATTCCGGATATAGTTGAACCCTTGCCGGTGCCGTTTGGCGTACGGCATATACCGGGAAGTGGTGTAAGCATCGATCAACCAGAACAACCGCCCGTCGGCAACGACCGGATAAGGATCACGGTCATAGCTGAGGAAGGGGGCGAGCTTGGTCACCCGGTCCTTAATGTTGCAGTATAACAGGATCCGGCTCTGGTCCTCCAGATAACCGGAGAGGATCAGGTTGCTTTCTTTCAGTTTGAGCGCAAACAACAACCGGCTTAACCAGCGGCGGAGCGAGATCCCGTCGCGCCCCTGGTAGGTGGTTGTGATGTATTCATCGGAGTTGACAGCCGGGTAATTGAACTCCTTTTGTTTGGTCCGGACGATCAAATAATCGCTTGGCCGTTCCCCAAAGTAGATCTCCGGGCGGTTTAGCTCAATGCCGGCAAGCACCGGATCGACCACCGGCGGCAGATCCTTCACCAAAAAGACGGGTTGGCCGACCGGATTGGCCTTGCTCACCTCATTGACCGCCAGGCCGTACCCGTGCGTATAGGTGAGATGGGTATTTATCCAGTTGTTCCCGGTCTTGCTTGTTTCCAGTTCACGGGCAGCGATCATGACCTGCTTTTGACCGCTGACGGTCGGGTAGCGGTCGATATCAAGGTCATAAAAAGTGTAGTAGGAACGGAAGGACTGCAGTTGGTTGTAGGCGGGCAGTAACGGGCGCCAGTCCCATATCCGTAAATTCGCCAGGGAAGGGTGGTTTTCATCAACGGCGGAGAGACCGGCATCCGGATCGATCCGGAAAGGCCGTTCTTCGATCCTGTCCAGTCCAAAGCCCAACCGGGTGAAGCGCAGGTGATGCCCGAGGAACTCCTCCTCGGCAATGTACTGGTTGGGTTTCACCCATAAGGATTCGACCACCGGCGGGATGAGGATTGTGAACAGGAAAAGCGATCCCAGCCAGAGGCCGAGGCCGGTCAGGGCCAGCCGGAGCGGACGTTTATGAAAAATCGACCAAAAGAGCAGGGCAGCCACGCCGGCGGCCACGACCGCCAGGAAGTGTTGGCCGAAGATCCGCAGGTGGCGCGCTGTAAAGTCCACGCCGGTGAGCAAAGCCTTTTCTTCAAAGAGCATGCCGTAGCGGCCCAGATAGTGATCGACCGCTTTCAGCAGGAAGAAGAGGGCGCCCAGGATGGTGAGGTGAATCCGGGCACGCGGCCAGAGTTGGAATTTTTTCTCCTGGTACCAGTAAGCCTTGGGGAGAAGGTAAAAGAGGGCCGTGCTTAAGAAAGCCAGGATGAGCAGGCCTTGCAGCGCAAAGCTTAACTTCTGGTACAGCGGATAGGCGAAAAGGTAAAAACCTAGATCATGCCCGAAGACCGGGTCGACAGCCCCGAACGCGCTCCGGTGCAAAAACTGTTGGATAGCCACCCAGTCCAGGGCGCTTCCGGGCAGTAAGAAAAGGGTGAGCAGAAAGGAGGCGAGGATGGTAAAGAAAAGATGCTGGCGCGGGGTGATCTGCACCTCCGTTGCCAACTCAAAAAAGGCCCTTTTCGTCTGGCGCAGATTAATAAAGAGGAAAAGAAAAGCGACCAGCCCGAAACCGAAGCGGGTAAAAAAGTTGGTCAGTAACGGGAGCCAAAACGAGTATTGCGCGCCGAGACTGCGAAACCATAACCAATCCACGACCTGGTTAAGGAAAAAGCCCAGGAAAAGAAGGCCGCCCACTATGACGATCCCAAGAATGCTCAGAAGCTTCTTTCTCATTACATCCACCCTCTATCATCTTCGATCTGAGTAATACCAAATCAGCATGGTTCATTTTTGAGTATTTTCCAAGGCTCCGGCTCTCAGCAGGGCCCCGGAGTCCAGTTGCTTCGTTGAGTACGTATTTCTTCCCTGCCGGTCATTATCCTCCCGCCGCGAAGATTTTACTTCTTGTCAGCAGGTTTTTCCGGCAGAAATGTCAAACTTCATGAACATTGGGAGGATCCTTGTCTGAACATGGCAATAGCTCCAGCTTCCGCTCTTTTTCCCAGAAAACAACGGGAGGGAAACACCGCAGTTTACAGAATGAAATACTTTGTCTCATTTTTTCTGTACGTTCGATCTTGTGGTGGAGTTTTATAATGGAGGTGTGGAGCCGTGACGGCGGCGGAAAAAATCTTGGAGGATGAACTGAAAATGGAGCTACCGTTACTCCCCCTGCGGGGTGTAATTGTCTTTCCTTATGTGATTATTCATTTGGATGTTGGCCGTGAGAAATCCGTCAGTGCGCTGGAAGAGGCGATGGTCAACAACAGGTTGATCGTCTTGGCTGCCCAGCACCAGGCGAAGACGGATGATCCGGAGCCGAAAGATATCTACCGGTTAGGAACTTTGGCCGAGGTAAAACAACTCTTAAAATTGCCCGACGGGACAATCCGGGTCTTGGTCGAAGGGTTGAGCCGGGTGAAGGTTTGCGCTTTTATCCAGAACGATCCGCATTACCGGGTGAAGGTTGAGAAAGTCGATGAGATCGGTGAGCGGAGCGCCGAGACGGAAGCCTTGATGCGGAGTACGCTTTTCCAGTTTGAACAGTATATTAAGGCCAGTAAACGGGTGCAACCGGAGGTCTTGGCGTCGGTTTCCAGTATCGATGAACCGGGGCGGCTGGCTGATATCATTGCCTCGCATTTGAATCTAAAAGTAGAGGATAAGCAAGTCTTACTGGAAGCCATCGATCCGAAGGAACGTTTAGAGAAGCTTTACTCAATCTTGCTGAAAGAGTTGGATATTATTGAGATGGAGCGGAAGATTCATTTCCGTGTCCGGAAACAGATGGAGAAGACACAAAAAGAGTATTATCTCCGCGAACAGATGAAGGCGATCCAGAAAGAACTAGGGGAGAAGGATGAACGGGTTGCCGAGGCGGAGGAGTTACGGCAGCGCCTGGCCGAACTCGAACTCCCCGACGAGGTGCGCCAGAAGGCGGAAAAAGAGATTGACCGCCTGGAGAAGATGCCGCCGCTGGTCGCCGAGGCCGTGGTGGTGCGGAATTATCTCGATTGGCTGCTTTCCCTGCCGTGGAATGTTTATACCGAGGATCATCTCGACCTCAAGGTCGCCGAGGAGATTCTGAACGAAGATCATTACGGGCTGGAGCAGGTGAAGGAGAGAATCCTTGATTTCCTGGCTGTCCGCAAATTAACGGCGGAATTGAAGGGGCCCATCCTTTGCCTGGTCGGACCGCCGGGGGTTGGCAAGACCTCCCTGGCGCGTTCGATTGCACGGGCGATGAACCGGAAGTTTGTCCGTTTCTCCCTGGGCGGGGTACGCGACGAAGCTGAGATCCGCGGCCACCGCCGCACTTACGTGGGGGCAATGCCGGGGAAGATCATCCAGTCGATGCGGCAGGTCGGTTCGAAGAACCCGGTCTTTCTCCTCGACGAGATTGATAAGATGTCGATGGACTTCCGCGGGGATCCGTCCTCGGCTTTGCTGGAGGTCCTGGATCCGGAACAGAACAACGCTTTCGGCGACCATTACCTGGAGGTCAACTTTGACCTTTCGAAGGTGTTTTTCATCACGACCGCTAATACGAGTTATAATATTCCCCGTCCGCTGCTCGACCGGATGGAGGTGATCCAGATCTCCGGTTACACCGAGGAAGAGAAGGTTGAGATCGCCAAACGCCACCTCCTGCCGAAACAACGCCAGCAGCATGGGATCAAGCCGGAACAGTTGATCCTGACCGATCCGGTGCTGGCCGAAGTGATCCGCTCCTACACCCGGGAGTCGGGGGTGCGGAATCTCGAACGGGAACTGGCGACGATCTGCCGGAAAACAGCCCGGCAAATCGTTGGTCACCAGCGGGAAAAAGTACGGGTGAACAAACAAAACCTCTGTAAATTCCTGGGGATTCCCAAATACCGGTCCGGCCAGAAGGAGAAAGAAGATCTGGTCGGCGTCGCGACCGGGCTGGCCTGGACCGAGGCCGGCGGGGAGATCTTAATGATTGAAGTCTCGGCCGTAAAAGGGAAAGGACAGCTACTCTTAACCGGAAAACTGGGGGAAGTCATGCGCGAGTCGGCCCAGGCGGCCGTCAGTTATATCCGCTCCCGCGCGGCGGAACTGGGGATCCCCGAGGATTTCCACGAACGGATGGACCTGCATATTCATGTCCCGGAGGGGGCGATCCCCAAAGACGGCCCGTCGGCGGGGATTGCGATGGCGACGGCGGTCGTTTCGGCGCTCACCGGAATTCCGGTCGACAGCGAAGTCGCGATGACCGGCGAGATTACCTTGCGGGGCCGGGTCCTGCCGATCGGCGGGTTGAAGGAGAAGGTCCTCGCCGCCCACCGGGCCGGGATCAAGAAAGTCATAATTCCGAAGGAAAATCAGAAAGATATGGAAGAGATTCCGGCGAATATCGCCCGGAAACTCCAGTTTGTGCTGGCCGAGGAGATGGACCTCGTCTTAAAGGAGGCCCTGGCGTCACCCATCTCCAGGATTGAGGTGGGCTAAGGGAAAAAAGACCATCCCAAAAGCTTGAACAGGGATCAAGGAGGCGATCCTGTTGAACGAAAGGACCTTCCGGGTATTGGAGTTTGACCAAGTCCTTACCCGGTTGTCTACGTATACAGCCAGTGAACTAGGGAAAGAACTTGCCCTCGGGCTCCGGCCATCGACCAATCTCGAGGAGATTAAGCGGTGGCAGGCGGAGACCACCGAGGCACGGCGCCTCTGGCAGACCGGTGAACGGATCCCCCTCGGGGGGATCTTTAATCTGAAGCAGGTTTTTCGAAACGCTGAGCTTGGCCGGGTTTTATC
>JAKOVI010000131.1 GCA_029782135.1 Bacillota bacterium | reverse complement strand
GTCTCCGGCAATTGGCTGTCCGTAAACGGCGGCGCCTTGACGGCAAAGATCTCCTCCCCCAACCCCCGGATTTCAATCCCGTCAAAGCCTAAGTCCTTGGCCATCGAATAGATCTCGTTCCAACTGAAATCCGGACAACCTAGGGTGGAAAAAGCAATTTTCATTGTAATCGCCTCCTTGTTAGCACAGACATTGTTTATTTTATCCCTACTGATCCGCAGGGAAGTCTACACGGCCGCAATTTTATAAAAAAAGCTTTCGTCCTTGCCTAACAGCAAGAGACGAAAGCTTAACCTTCCGCGGTACCACTCTTCTTGGTATAAAGATACCCACTTTGCAGCATCGACCTTTATAGGAACGACCTTTAAAGATGAATGCCCTCTCTTGATAACGGCGAGAACCCCGTTCACGCTTACTCACTGCCTTGCCAACCGAAACGGCAGCTTTCAGGTGACTGCTCCCGGGCGAGTTCCCTGGCCTTCGTGCGCTGTTTTCCACCAGCCAACAGCTCTCTGCAGCAACTTACGGCCGGGTGTTGTCCCGTTCCACGCATTTAGCTTATTTTGATATATGTCATTTAAATTAGCAAATCTTTATCCCCTTGTCAAGCAGTATTAGCAATGTATCCAAAAATCTTCTTTTCGCCCGCAGCATACCTTATAACTTATAACAAAAGCCATAAGCAGCTTAAATAAGCTTATGGCTTTTTCTTCTGCTTCATTTCCCTGGATACCGCAATGGCTTACTCCCAAGAAACAGTATAATTCTCTGCAAACGGCGATTAAATACCTTCATATCCCTCCAATATTTTCCTTCCGCACAATTTACCATAATTAACCTTTAGAGTTAACATTTTCCACTACCGTTAAGCCTGTATTGGAGGTCATACTGGTAGTGGTTTGGTCTGCTTAGCCCTGCTTCTAGAGAAGAAACATTTATATAAAATATCCCGGACCCTTCTGACCAAGATCCTGCAATGCGACAGCGAACAATCTCGTCAGATGGTCGCTCCGGAAAAAGAAACAAATCTCTCAGGAAATTTTGCTCAGGCATCATTTAAACAACGGGTCTGGCTTTAAAGCCAGACCCGCTTCTTTCTATTAAACCTCGTCCAACTCCGGATAATGATACGCCTCCTGGATCTGCGGCACGTTGCGGTCCGGGACCCGCGCGGTAATTAACCGGCTGATTGGATGCGCCGCCAGCAACTCGGCCGGCAGCGGTTCCGTCAACGCCCGCAGGTCCGCCTCGCTCAGATCACCCCGGAGCCAGTCCCGTTCACACTCACGGGGCAGAATCACCGGCATCCGTTTTTTGGTGTTATGGATCTTTTCCATTAACGGGTTGGCCGCGGTGGTCAGAATCGTATAGGTCTTTAGAATCTCCCCGGTCGCCGGGTCGACCCATTTTTCCCAGAGCCCGGCAAAGGAAAAGACCGTTTTGTCCCGGAGATAGATGTAATACGGATACTTTTTCCCGTTAAAGGCCCGCCATTCGTAAAAACCATCCGCCGGGACCAAGCAGCGGCGCTGACGGGCCGCCTGCCGGAACGCCGGTTTCTCCCAAACCGTCTCCGCCCGGGCGTTCAGGGTCTTCGCCCGGATCTCCGCCGCCTGGGCTGCTGTTTTCACCCAGGAGGGAACCAGCCCCCAGCGGAAAACCTGCAGCCGCGCCGGTTGCTCGTTGGTCAGGACCGGCATTTTTGGGAAGTCGAAACCCGAGACGTAATAGATCGGCCCGCTCAACTCCGGCCCCAACTCAAAGATAAAGTCATCCGCCAATTGATAGCGATTTTTCAAACTCTGGGCCGTTTGGCTTAACGCATAAAAGAAACACATCGGCTACACCCTTACCTTGATAATATCCTCCCACCTAGTCGTATAGCACGGGGAGAGCTTCTGGCGGCGGAGTTTCCATTTTTCCCCCGAACCCTGCGCCGCGATTTTGATCGTGTCCCGTCCGTATTTCGCGTTGATCCGGTCAATCTGTTTCATCACCGCGGCATGTTTGGCCTCATCCACACCGGAAAATAAAGAGCCCTGCACCCGCTCCTCCGGGACAATCCCCATCACGATCACCCCGGCTTTTTTGTACCGGTAACCTTTTTTATAAATAACCCGTAGCGCGGCCCGGGCATGACGGGCCAGTTCGATTGTGCTGTTCGTCGCGGCCGGCAATTTAAAGACCAGGTTTTTGGCGTATTGCGGTTCATCCTCCTTAAAGCCGTTGGTATGGAGAAAAACCATCATCATCCCGGCGCAGGAGCGTTGCCGGCGCAGTTTCTCCGCACAGCGGGCCGCAAAAGTCGCCACCGCCTCTTCCAGCGGTCCCAGGTCGGTCTGGTCTGCCCCAAACGAGCGGGAGGTACAGATCACTTTCTTCGCCGGTGGTATTAATTCCATCTCCAGGCACGCGATCCCTTCCAACTCTTTTTTCACCCGCAGCCCGACCACGGTCATCCGCCGCCGGACCCAGTCATCGTCCAACTGCCGGAACTCCCAGGCCGTCTCCACCTGCTGGGCTTTCAACAACTTTGTATACTGCCGGCCGATCCCCCAGACCTCGTCAACCGGCAATTCCTTCAAAGCCGCCTCGATTTTTTCCGGTGAGTCCAAAACCCCTACTCCCTGTTTCCCCCGGCCTTTTTTGGCATGATGATTGGCGGCCTTCGCCAGGACCTTGGTCGGCGCAATCCCCACACTGACCGGGATCCCCACATGCCGCAGGACCGTCTCCCGGATTTTTCGCCCGTAATCTTCCCAGTCAACGTTCAAACCGGCCAACCCTAAAAAAGCCTCATCAATCGAGTAAATCTCCAGTTCGGGAGTGAAACGGCCCAAAATACTCATTACCCGGTGCGATAGATCCCCGTACAAGGCATAATTTGAAGAAAAAACCGCCACCTGGTTTTGCTGGAGGAAATCCGCAATTTTAAAAGCCGGTTCACCCATTCTGATCCCTAGCTCCTTGGCTTCATTGGAGCGGGCGATAATACAACCGTCGTTATTGCTGAGGACCACCACCGGCCGGCCGTTCAGATCCGGGCGGAAAACCCGTTCACAAGAGACATAAAAATTATTACAATCCACCAGCGCATACATTTAGTAGACCTTCTTAATCACATAAGTGACAATGCCCCAGACGCAAAAATCCTGCTCGGCACGGACCATAATTGGTTGATACGTCGGGTTGGCCGGCATCAGGTATAAGTTCTGACCTTCAATTTTAATCCGCTTCAGCGTAAATTCACCGTCCAGATAGCAAACGGCCAGCGCCTGATGGCGGTAAGGCAGCGCTTTGTCGATCACCAGCAGATCCCCGTCGTCGACGCCTGCCTCCGTCATCGAGTTCCCTTTGACCGTCCCGTAAAAGGTCGAACTGGGATTCTTCACGAGCGCCTGGTTAAGATCGAGAACGGCTTCGAGATAATCCTCGGCCGGGGAAGGAAAACCGGCTGAGAGTGGACCGACAGCCGGTAAAGCAAGTTCTGAACTTTGGTTGGGATAAAATAGTTTGAGCTTCATGCTGTCTTACCCTTCCTTTTCGAACGTATGTTCGATTCATATTTATATTATATCGCTTGCTTTCCGGTTGTCAAGAGACCACCCGCCAAAAAAAGAAGGAGGAAAACTCCTCCTTCAACTTAACTCATCGCGAAAACTTCATCCTTCGTAGGGCTCAAAAAAGTCCTTGCCGACCCCGCATAATGGACATACCCAATCCTCCGGTACATCCTCCCACTTGGTCCCCGGCGCAATCCCGTCATCCGGATAGCCTTCCGCTTCATCGTAAATAAAATCGCATGCCGTACAGATGTATTTTTTCATAAATTCCCTTCTTTCTATAATTTAGTTGATAATCCAGTATATTAGATGCCCAGCCGTAAATTCCTCTTTTTTTATCTCCCTTCCTTTACGATTCAACGCTTGCCTTTATTTTTTACCCAAAGCGAGAATAAAAACAGCGCCTTGCGATCAATGAATCGCCCGTTTTTCATCCTGCTTTTTTAACCGGAAGGGTTCTTCGGATCACTCCGTTTTTATCACATACTCCGCCGCTGCAGCGGCCGTAAACTCAACTACGGCAGCGTCAGCCGGAACTTGCATTACTGGCCGGTCTCCGCACAAAACAACAATCGCGCGCGCCTCCGGAGCAAGCTGCTTGATCCGGACCCGGCACTGCCCGCCCAAAGTTGGGCGAAGGCAAGCCGCCTTAAAGGCCTGCTTCTCCCATTCAATGTCGGTTGTAAAACCGCCCCGCGCCCTCAGCCCCGTCACCCGGCCGCTCACCCAGTTTTTCGGCAGCGCCGGCAAAAGGCAAAGCTCGCCGGCATGGCTCTGGAGCAGCATTTCGGCAATCCCTGCGGTTCCGCCAAAATTACCGTCGATCTGGAAGGGAGGATGGGTATCAAGGAGATTGGGCAAGGTTGACCGGGCTAACAACTCCCTGAGGTTTTCCCCGGCTTTTTCCCCCTCTTCCAGCCGCGCCCAGAGATTGATGATCCAAGCCCGGCTCCAGCCGGTATGCCCCCCGCCATGGGCCAAGCGCCGCTCCAAGCTTATCCGGGCCGCCCTCGCCAGTTCCGGTGTCCCCCGCGGGGTAATTAAATCCCCTGGATAGAGAGCGAAGAGGTGTGAGAGATGACGGTGCCCGGGATCGGCCTCCGCATAATCCTCTGCCCATTCCTGGATCTGGCCGTAACGCCCGGTTTGAATCGGGGGGATTTTCGCCAGAACCTCCTTGAGTTTCTGCACAAATTCTTCGTCCCGTTGCAAAAGATCTGCAGCCTTTATACAACAGGTAAACAGGGCCGTCAGGATCTGGTTGTCCATCGCCGGGCCGGCGCATAAGGAGACCCGTTCCCCGTTTGGCAGCAGATAGCGGTTCTCCGGTGAAACCGACGGGCAAGTGACCAGCCGCCCCCGGTCGTCCTCGACGAGAAAATCCAGGAAAAACTCGGCTGCTTCCTTCAGCGTGGGATAGGCTTGCGCCAGAAAAGCCCGGTCCCCGGAGAAGGCATAATGTTCCCAGAGGTGCAGGCATAACCAAGCCGCCCCCATTGGCCAATAAGTCCCGGGCAGCCACTGGTCCTGCGGGGCGGTATCCGCCCAGAGGTCCGTATTATGGTGGGCGACGAAACCGCGGCAGCCGTACATTACTTGCGCCGTCCGCCGCCCGGGCTCCCGCATCCTTTCAATCAGATCAAAGAGGGGCTGGTGACATTCTGCTAAATTGCAGACCTCCGCCGGCCAGTAATTCATCTCGGTATTGATGTTAATCGTGTATTTGCTGTCCCAGGGCGGCAGCATCTTGTCATTCCAGATCCCCTGCAGGTTGGCTGGTAACGACCCCGGGCGGCTGCTGCTGATTAAAAGGTACCGCCCGAACTGGAAATAGAGCGCCACCAGGCCGGGATCATCGTCCCCCGCTTGGAAACGCTTCAACCGTTCATCGGTGGGCAGTTCGGACGGATCCCCAGGGTCCCTTTCTCCGGAACCGGATGATCGCTCCTGGTCCTCCCTTCCGGTAATGCTTAGGCTCACCCGGCGAAAGAGCGCCTGGTAATCCTTAAGATGCTCCGCTTTTAAAGTTTGATACGGGAAACGGGCAGCTTCCTCCAGTTGCACCAGACAGGCGGCCTCCGCCTCCGGAAAACGGAAAGTCGTAGCCGCGGTGATGATTAATGTAACGGCATCCGCCTGCTCCACCAGTAAGTTCTCCCCCAGGGTCGCGGTCCGGCCACCCTCGGCCAGCGCCCGCACGGCCACACAAAACTCCAAGCCGTCTTCTCCGCCGCTGTGGCCGAGCATGCGCAGGGTCCCGGGGGAGGCGATCGTTTTCTCCAGGTAGCGGCCCCGCCGAAAACGGGCGAGAAAAGAAATTCGCCCCGGCCGGCTGGCGATAAGCCGGACAACCAAGGCCTGGTGGACGGCGCTCGCGAAGTACTCGCGGGCAAATCCGGTCTCTCCCGCCTGGTAGGTAACCTGGACCAGTCCCTGGTCTAAGTCCAAAACCCGGCGGTAATTCTCCACCGGCCCCGGTTGGTCGCTGAACAACCCCTCCGTCAGAAAACTTAAGTACAGGTTGCCGAGGGGCAGGTAATGCCGTTGGCTTTCCGGCGTCCCGGAGAGGGTTAAAACAGCCAAGCGTTCGGCCTTTTTTATTTCACCGGCCAAGATCAGGCGGCGGATCTCCGGCAGAAAGCGGCGGGCATCCGGGTTGTTGCGGTCGCGCGGCCCGCCGTACCAGAGGCTGTCCTCATTTAAGGCCAGGATCTCCTCCCCGACCTGCCCGTAGACCATCGCCCCCAACCGGCCGTTCCCGATCGGTAAGGCTTCATTCCATTCGGCCGCCGGCTTTTCATACCATAAACACAGGTCTTTTTTAGGGTGGAAACTCCGCCCCATCCCCAACCCCACCTTTCGTCACATTTTAGCACAATTGGAATCATCACCAGAACGACAAATAAAGCGAGCAGGGCTTCTACTCGCTCCATGACAGGATCCATCAACCGCGCTGGTCTTCCTGGGGGTTACCATTATTCTGTTATGTCCGGAACGTTGTTTAAAACTAAAACTATTATACCATAAACTAACTATTCATTGCGGCAAGGGGCTTCCCGCCGCCTCCATTCAGTATAAAATCCCCTGCTAAATTGTAAAATACTATTGAAATCAAGAAGTAAGGAGTTAATGTTGATTGTTCAAAGTTAAAGATACGATCGTTTCCGGGATGATTGCCGGATTAATCGGCAATCTCCCGAAGGATATTATTGCCTGGAGCTTTCATTTCGCCGGCGTTTTGCGCTATACTTTTACGCACATTGCCGCCGGTTACTTTGTCCCGGCGCGATTTATTGATAATCCGGTCTCGCTCGCCACGGGTTTCATCGCCGATTATACCACCGCCGCGTTTTTTGGTTTCCTCATGCACCTCATGCTGAAGCGTTTCGGAACCGATTATGCCGTGATCAAGGGGATCGGATGTGGAGCCCTTTTGTACCTGATCTTCTATGGCGCCTTTATGGCGCTCGATATCACGCGGGCAAGCCTTTTGACCCCGCTGCCAAACCTCCTCTTAATCTTTCCCCATATGATCTATGGCGGGACCACCTGCTGGCTCCTCAAAAGGTACAGCTAATTAACCGCCTTTTTTACCCCTTTCTCCTTAAGCCAAAATCCTACTTACCCGGATTGTCAATCCGCGTCCAATCGGAATTCTAAATAAAATACTAGTACGTCGCCAAAGAGGCGATTTAACTACATGATTATTCCAAGCTCTTCGAGGCGGCCGGGTGTTTAAAAATCCGGCCTTGGGAAGCAGGAAATCTTTAGCAGGGGTTTCACCCCTTTAGTGGAATAAGGAGTATACATCCACTTTTTAAAGAAGGTGATCCGATGCGGTTTTCTCCTGGTAAAACTTCCCGGCGCGGCCTGTTTTTCCTCCTGCTGTGCTTGCTGATTGCCGGAGCCCATCCCATCTTCTCCGCCGCCCCGGTAGAAGAGGAGAGCCCCTGGCTGAAGGCAGTCCGTGAGTTTGGCGACCAAGTCCTGGCAAAAGGGCGCGACGTCTATGGGGAAAAGCACACCCCCTTGTTTGTTGACGGCTTAAATATCAACACCTTGGAGCCTGTGCGCTGGTTATACCTGAATAACCGGTGGATCATCTCCAACCAGGCAAGTCAACAAAACCTCTTCCGGACCTTAACCGCCCTTAGTAATCTGACCGGCGACCCCAAATATAAAAACGCCGCCAAAGAAGCAATCGCCTACATGTTTAAAAACTACCGGAGTAAGAACGGCCTTCTCTACTGGGGCGGGCATACCTTTGTTGATCTGGAGTCCGATACCCGTGTTTACGGGTTTGATACCGACAGTCACGAATTGAAGAACCATTTCCCGTTTTACGATTTAATGTGGGAGGTTGACCCGGCGGCCACCAAATTATACCTGCAAGCCGTTTGGAATGCCCATGTCATCGACTGGAGCATCCTGGATATGAACCGGCACGGGAGCTGGACAAAACCGATCGACCGCTTGTGGAAGAGCAACTTTACCGATCCCGAACCATTTTTTGAGGGGAGCGGCTTAACCTTTATCAACGCCGGAACCGATCTTATCTATGCTGCGGCGATGCTCTACCATTATACCGGTGACCGCGACGCCTTGACCTGGAGCAAACGCCTCGCTTATCAGTACGTCAAGGCGCGGCATCCAGAAACGAAGCTCGGCGTCTACCAGTACAGTAAGCCGATCCGCAGGGAGATCCCGCCATTTAACTTCACGGAGTCTAAATATACTGAATCGAAATATGGCGACCGGGCGGAAAACCAATTGGGCCCTGAGTTCGGTCCCATTGCCAAGGAAGGTTACCTCATCCTGCCCAGTAGCGCGGAGAATATCTATGCCCACAATGGTCTGATCCAGCTCCAAATCGCCGAACTGCTTGGGGAAGAGGGGAAAGAGTTCCTGGAATGGACGCATGAGGGTTTGCTGGCTTACGCGAAATATGCGTACATTCCCGAAAGCAATCTCCTCCGTCCGCTCTGGGCGGACGGCACCGATCTGACCGGGTTTGTCCTCCCCAGATATGGTTATTACGGCGCGGCCGGGACCGTCTTCAAAGCCAAAAAAGCCAACTCCCTCTTTTTCTACACCTACGCTTACGCCTTTCGTTTAATTAACGATCTGGAGCTCTGGAAGGTCGCCCGCAGCATTGCGCGGGGGCACGACTTAGGAGATTTGGGTACCCTTCCCGGGCAAAACGTCAAGGTTAACCTGGTGACGAAAAATGCGGATCCGGTCGCGCTCCTGGGAGTCTTAAACCTCTACCAGGCGTACAAAGATCCTGCTTATCTGGAACTGGCCACCGTGATCGGTAACAATATTCTCAAGACCAAGTACCGGAACAAGTTTTTCCTGGAAAGCCCCTCCCGTGTCAACGCCCGCTTCTCCGCGCTCGAACCTCTAGCCTTACTCGCTTTGGAGGCCGCTTACCGTGATCTTCCGGAACTGGTCCCCCCCTACAACGGCGGGGAAGGCTATATCCATGGCCACTTTAATGGCGCCGGCCGCACCTATGATTTTAGGGTAATTTGGAATCATTAAACCTGACCAATAAGGCAATATTAAACAAACCCGGACTTTAAGTCCGGGTTTGTTTTTTCAAGCTTTTGGGGCTGGGATTATTAAAATGACTTGGACACATCCATCATTTTGCTCTCGCCTTCCGGCTTTTTAAAAGTGGAAGTCCTTATTTTTTCCTGCAACAGTTCGTAGAACCGGTCATCATCGATCGGAAGCTCTACCCAACTGTCGGTCCAGGTTGAGAGGTACATCGCATTGGAAAGTTCCAAACCGTTGATCCCTTCGCTGCCCGGGGCCAACAACGGAGTCCCTTTCAGAATCGCCTCCACCCAATTGGTCATGATCCCGACATGGGCGGTTTCTTCCCCGTCAACCGGTACCGTACACTTCCAGCATTCCGGTTCCCCGAAACCACCGGTATATTCCCGGTTAAATTGTCTTTCCGGGACCCGGAGGCGCCAGAACTGCAATTCGCCGTTCTCAACAACGGCTTTCCCCCGGTCGCCGATGATCTCAAAACGGTCGGTACCGGGTGTTTCCCCGGTTGAAGTGATAAAGACGCCGGTCGCCCCGTTCTCATATTCGACATAGGCGGTCACATCATCTTCCACTTCGATCTGATGGTATTTCCCAAACGCGCAGAAAGCCCGGACCCGTTTGGGCATCCCGCAGATCCACTGCCAAAGATCAAGTTGGTGCGGCGACTGGTTCAACAGGACGCCGCCTCCTTCGCCGGCCCAGGTCGCACGCCACCCGCCCGAATCGTAATAACTTTGCGACCGGTACCAAGTGGTCACAATCCAGTTCGTCCGTTTAATCTCGCCCAGTTCCCCGTCTTTCACCAACTCCCGGAGTTTCCGGTAGACCGGGTTGGTCCGCTTATTATACATAATCCCGAAAACCAAGTCTTTGTGTTGCGCCGCCACTTCATTCATACGCCGTACTTGCTTGGTGTAGACTCCGGCCGGTTTTTCAATCAGGACGTGCAACCCTTTTTCCAATGCTTGCACGGCCAACTCCGGGTGCGTGTAGTGCGGGGTGGCAACCAGTACCCCGTCAACCAGTCCGGAATCCAGCAACGCCTCAACCTGGTCGAAGACCTGGATCTCCCCGCCAAAAGCCTCTTTCGCCCATTGCCGGCGCTGCGGTCCGCTATCACAGACAGCAGTCAGTCTTCCGCCGGGAATTTTATTGGCGAGCAGATTTTTGGCATGGCCCATCCCCATCGTGCCCAGTCCAATCAGGCCAATCCGTACTTGATCCATCATATCAACCCCTATTCACTAACAACTGCTTATGCCTTAATAACATACGCTTGTGCTTGGGCTTTCAAACATAATTCCGCCGCTTTAAATGCGTGTTCCTGGGTCATCGCCTTCTCCGTCCGGTTGAGACAATCCAGGATCAGTTCGCCAAAGAAGGGGAAGCCGACTTGCCCGTTGACCGCAAAATGCGTTGCCTCTTCATTATTGACCAGGTAAACATGGTCGGCCGTCTCTTCACGTAAGAGATCAATATGTTTCCGCAGTTCAATATAGCCCTTGGTCCCCAGGATAATTGTCCTGGTATCCCCCCATACACTCAAGGCGTCCGGCGTAAACCAGTCAACCCGGAAATAGTTGGTGGTGCCGTTATCGCCGACCAGCATCGCTTCACCGAAATCCTCCAACTCCGGATATTCCGGGTGGTTAAAATTGGCCACCTGGCTCCGGACAACCTGCGCGTCTTTGGCTCCGGCAAAATAAAGGTACTGTTCGACTTGGTGGCTCCCGATATCGCAGAGAATCCCGCCGTACTTCGCCTTCTCAAAGAACCAGGCCGGCCGGGACGGCGCGTTCAAGCGGTGCGGACCGAGGCCAATCACCTGAAGCACCCGTCCGATTGCCCCTTCCTTGATGAGCTGGCCGGCAAAGACAGCGCTTTCGGAGTGCAATCGTTCACTGTAATAAACCATGTATTTCTTTCCGGTTTTCTGGACGGCCGCCTTGGCGCTTTCCAACTGTTCCAAAGTGGTAAAGGGTGATTTATCGGTAAAATAGTCCTTCCCATGCTCCATCACCCTGAGGCCTAACGCGCAGCGTTCGGAGGGAACAGCCGCACCGGCCACCAAGCGGACGACCGGATCCTCCAGGATCTCCTCCTCGCAACGGGCAGGTTGCACTCCCATGTAAGTTTGGCAAAACGCCTCAACTTTCTTTGGATCCGGATCATAAACATATTTCAGCGTCCCCCCGGCTTCGATTAAACCGTTGCACATCCCATAAATGTGCCCGTGATCGAGGGCAATTGCGGCAAAAACAAAATCCCCGGGCTGGCAGACCGGTTTGACTTTTCCCTTGGGAGCATAATTCATCCCGTCGGCTCTCTGCATCAAACTCCTCCTTTTGCTTCTCCTGTTCATAATCTAATTCTACAATCAACCGCGCTTCTTTCCTCCAAAATGTTACGGCAACAAATATCCTATGGTAAGCGGGAGAAAGACTCCGCCAAAAAATCACCAATGGCTTCCACCGCCCGCCGGATCAGCTCCGCGCCCTTCTCCGCCGTGGCATGGCTGGTATCCCCCCAGGCGCCGCCGGTACAGTAATCATGGAAATCACCGTACGCGACAAATGGGGAACCGGAGTTCATCAGGTACTTCCCGTAATAGGACAGTTTTTCCGCCGGCTGTTCATTTTGGGCCTGCTCCGCGCGGACCAGCCCGGCATCGAGCGCCATCACCACACTGGTAATCATCTCGCCGCCGTGGCCGTAGCCGTGCGCGCGGTCGACGATTAGATCCCCCGCCTGCATCCCGACGGTTTTCCACCAGTCAACCAAAAACACCTGATGTCCCTCATGTTTCAGCCGGCGCCCGACCGCGTGCACCGCATTATTGTTCAACGAATGAAAATTCAAAAACACCAGCCGTTTCGCGGCACCGGTCGTCATAAAAGAATGGGCCACCGCGTAGTAATACCCTTCCAGGACCGCCGGCGGCACACAAACCGTCCCCGGCCAGGCCGCCAGCTCCAGCGTATCGCCGTAGGGGATGGCCGGGGCAACCAGACAACCTGTCCGCTCCGCCACTAAAACCGCCACGTGCTGGGCGAGTAAATAATCAGCGCCCAAAGGGCCGTGCGCCCCCAGCACCTCAATCGAACCTAACGGAAGCAGCACCGCCGGCGCGGCTGCCACCCGCTCTTTATACTCGGCGGCGGTCATCTCCGCCACCAAAAAGGTCTCTTTCATCGGTCATCACCAGTCAACGTTTTTTCACCCTCACCGGCCGTCCGGTCCGGGCAGATTCGGTAATTGCAAAGACGACATCCATTGACCGGCAGGCATCCTCGACGGTACAGAGCGTTGTCGTGTCATTCCGGATCGCCTCGATAAAATTATCGATCTCGGCACGGAAGGGATGGTGCGCCACCGAACCGGTATTCGGCGTATCACAAGGTAAGGTCAGCCACCCCGCCTGGTTATCCAGGAGCGTTTGCGAGTAGATCCGGTTGTCGCGGGCCGCGCCCTTGGTCCCTAAAAGATCGATATTAAACTGGTAGGGAAAATATAAACCATCAAGGGAGGCTGAGATCTTGCCCACACTGCCGTTCGCAAAGCGCACCGCCGCAACATAGGTGGTCTCATAATCAAAATCCTCCCGTTTTTTCACTGCATAAGCGGAAACCTCTTCCACTTCGCCCCCGAGGTAGCGGGCGATATCCGCCGCATGGCAGCCGCCGGTGATCATCGCCCCGCCGGCAAACTCCCGTTTGCGGATCCAGTTGTAACTGGAAAAGGTCGGTTTAATGCCATGCCAATAGTCGGCCTCGATATAATAAAGTTCTCCTAAAGCATCCTGTGCCAATAGACGTTTCAGATTACGGATCAACGGGTGCCAGCGGAGGACAAAGCTGACCACCGTTTTCTTCTTGCTTTGCTGCGCCGCCGCATACAACCGGTCGGCTTCCTCCTGGGTAATCCCGGCCGGTTTTTCTAGAATCAGGTGTTTCCCGGCCTGCAGGGCGGCCGCCCCCTCGGCGGCATGCAGGTAATTGGGCATACATTCGGAAACAATCTCGACCTCCGGATCGGCAAGCAGATCTTCGTAGTGCTGGTAAACCTTTGCTTCGGGCGCATATTGCCGTACAAACTGCTCGGCGCTCTCTTTCCGGCGGCCGCAGACGGCAACCACCCGTGTATAGGGATTAGCCTTCAGCGCCGCCACATGTTCTACGGCCACCTGGCCGGTCCCCCGGATGCCGACTCCATAGATCTTTTCCATCTCTATTTAACCTCCAGCATCTTGTAGATCCCGATCGCATAACGGTTAAACTCCGGTGTCGTCTTCAATTCGAGCGTGCGCGGGCGCGGCAGTTCAATATCGAAACAATCAAGCATTCTGGAAGGACGGGCCGACAAGACAATCACCCGGTCGGAGAGGAAGACCGCCTCGTTGATCTCATGGGTAATAAAGAGAATCGTTTTTTGCGCCTCCGACCAGATGCGCATCAGTTCAAAATTCATTTTCTCGCGGGTGATCGCATCCAGTGCCCCGAATGGTTCGTCCATCAGAATCAGTTTCGGATCATGAATCAACGCCCGCGCAATCGAAACGCGTTGTTGCATCCCGCCGGAGAGTTCATTGGGGTAACGGTTTTCAAACCCTTTCAAACCGACCAGTTCGAGCAGTTCCATTGCACGTTTGGTGTACTTTTTCCGGTCAAGCTTCAAAATCTCGATCGGTAACAGCACATTGTCCAAGACTTTCCGCCAATGGAGAAGCAAAGGCTTTTGAAAGACAAACCCTACCTCCCGGGAAGGGTCGAAATTCTCGCGGTCAACAATTATTTCTCCGGAGGTTTTCGGCAACAAACCGGCAATCACTTTGAGCAAAGTAGTCTTCCCGCAACCGGACGGACCGACAATGGAAACGAACTCCTGCGGGTAAACATCAAAAGAGACACTGCCCAGCGCTTCCAGTTCCCCATCGCGGGTGCGATAAGTCTTTCGCAGTTCACGGATTGATAAAAAAGTCTTTTTTTCCTTCACAGCGCACCATCCTTAAATCCAGATAGTTTCGGGGACGAACAAACACTTTTTTTAAAAACAACTGGCGCCAACGACCCGCTGGACACCTAAGCCTATCTGCCATTGCACAATTAAGGGACGCCATTGCCGCTGGCTTACCGCGTGATTTTTTTAGAAATTGGTGTAGGGTTTCGCCGGCAGGAAGCTGGCATCATAGCAGTCTTTGATCGGGAAGCTCAACTTGGTCTGGTACTCATTGACCAAGTTGTAGGTCGATTGAATCTGGGCGGGATCGATATAGCCGAGACCTTTTTGGCGCAGACGATCGGTGCGCACAAATTCGAGGACGGTTTCGAGGTTCTTGTTGTACTCGGCTTTGTTGATCGGGTGATACTCGGCCAGAATATCAATCGCCTCGGTCGGATGGTTAGCGGTGTATTCCCAAGCCCGGTAGGTTACATCCAGGAATTTTTTCAACATTTCCGGGCGCTTCTTAATCGTGTCATCACTGGCAATGTAAGAGTGGGCGTAAGCGTTAAACCCGTAATCGGCCCAGAGGAAATACCCGAGTTTCTCGACAGGAATCGCCGCTTCCATGAACGGTTTACCGGTATAGAGCTCAAAGACCGCATCGGCCTTCTTCGAAGCCAGCGCGGCAACCTTGGCGGCCGGTTCAATGTTGACAAAGGTTACGCTCTTCGGATCAATCCCGATCAGCTTGGCGAAAGCGGGGAACATAACCTTATGACCGTCGGTCGCCGGCACTGCAACCGTCTTGCCCGCGAGATCCTTCGGCTCGTTGATCCCTTCGCCCTTCCAGAAATAGGTGCAGTTCGGATGCTTGTCGAAGATCACACCGATAATTTTGATTTTCGCCCCTTGTTCGCGGCTGGAGATCGGAACCGGCGCGTCGGAGATGGCAATGTCCGCCTTCCCGGAGTCGACCGCTTGCACCGAATAACCGGAGCCTTGACCGACGATGATGTTCACATCCAAACCGGCATCCTTATACCAGCCGTTCTTCAAGGCAACATAGTAGGGAGAATGATCCCCGGTGATTTTCCAGTTTAAGAGGAAATCCACCTTTTCCAGCCGGGGAGCGGCCATCCCTTGCGGGATCAACACGGCAACCATTAAAACAACCAGGATGAATAGGGTCAATTTTTTGAACACTTTTTTCACTACTCTTCCTCCTTTTTGTTACTCCTTTATGACAATTGGATTGACTACGACCGTTCCTTCTAGAACATCTCTCACCTCCCTGACGGACTTCTGGTCTAATTATTCGCTCGTTTTTCAAACATCGCTTTCCCCCGGCAGGCTAATCCAAGCCAATTTCGTCAAGCCGGTAACCGAACCCGGTTTTACCAAGCGTCGCGAGGGAAACACATCCGTTGCGGCGTGTATAGAGTCCGGGATGAATACGTTGCTCTTTCTTTGAAGCTTCGGGGTAAAACTGCATTCCATTGGTCTCCACGCCCATGATCGTCCCGACATTGGCAGCCAGTAAGACATGGGGGATCTGCGCCAACCTCGGGTTCGTCAGGTCTTGGACCATGATTTGCATCCCGTGCGCTTTCGCCCAGCAGAAGGAGAGCAAGGCACCGGTCATCGTTTTACAGGTCTTTAAGGCAACCCCCGACCAACCCCGGGACAAGCCCAAAGCGACAAATTGCCAGTCATGGGCGCTTTCATCCATAAACAAAGGTTTCCGCCGGCTGACCTCCCGGACATCGAGGGGATATTTCTCCAGATCGTACGGGAAAGGCTGTTCGACGTATAAGATCAGCTGAAAGATCTCCGGATGCTCCTTCTGCAAACGGTCCAGCATTTGGCAGACATAAGCCGGATCTTGCACCATGCAGTTAAAATCGGCGCTCAAATACTGGACTCCGGTTTCCAGGGCGATCTGACCGACGCGGATCAACCGCCGGTAATCCCAGACCGGATCGAGGCCCGTTAATTTCACTTTCAGGCAACGCAATCCGTCCTGGGCGATCCAATCCCGGAGCAGCACCGGATAACCGTCCTGCGGTTCTTCCCCGGTCAGGTCCTCTTCCTCCAGGGCATCCTTTGCGCCGACCAAATGCCAGGCTACCAGTTCCGTTGGCACCTTCGCCCGGTCCACCAAAAAATCCTCGGGGTATTTGCCGGTAAAGATCTCCCGGTATTCCGGCGTGTAATACCACGTCAGATCATGATTCATGTAAGCACTGTTATAGGTATTAAAGGTCGCCACTTCGTTACAGACGCCATAAGCATCGTGCAGGGCCAGATCAAAGAGGGAATTACAGACCAGGGCTGCCAGGTACGGCATTTGGTGGGCCTCGTCACGCCCTTCATTCTCCGCCTCCCAGGCAGTGAGCAGCCGGTCGCGGATAAACTGGTGGCCGATCTCCATCGCGTGCCCCGGCACTTCATAATTCCGCCACAAGGTCAACAACCGCCGGCAAAATTCTTTTAACCGGTTGTTCCTTTCCTCATATGTTAGTCCGGACGGCCAAACCCAGGTGACACTCAACGGTGTCTCGCCCCAGCCGGTCGCCGTTTTTCCCTCACCGTTACAGACGGTCAGCGCCGCCCGGGCGCAGGTTACCCGCGTGGTAACCTCCGGTCCGAATTTTAACGGCACCCGGGTCTCAATCTCTTTAAAATAAAGGTTGGCATCGATAATACGGATGTCTTTTTTCATCTGCAATTATTCCTCTCTGTTGTTCTCCTTTGGTTTTTTCCCTTCTACACTTGCTCCCTCAGCAAGGTCCATGGCATACACAACCGTTCAAGCAGCACGACGAGGGCATACATAACTGCACCGGTGAAGGAGATAACAATCAAAGACGAAAAGATTGGCGGGGTATCCATCGCGTACTGCGAGTTGATGATGATATAACCGAGGCCGCGGTCGGAAGAGATAAACTCGCCGACAATCGCTCCCATCACACTCATCGTGGTACAGATCCGCAGACCGGAAAAGATATAAGGCAGCGAGTTGGGGATCCGGATTTTATAAAAGATCTGCCACTTACTGGCGTTTAAATACCGCACTAAATCCAGGAGATCTTCTTCGATATCCTCCAGACCCGTTACCGTGTTGACGACCACCGGGAAGAAGCTGATCAAAAAGGCGATCAGGATGTTGGTCTTCAAACCATAACCCATCCAGAGGAGGATAATCGGCGCAATCGCAATGATCGGCAGGCTATTGACGAAGATAAAGGCCGGCATTAACAATTGGCGGATCGCTTTTGACCAGATCATCACAATCGAAAGGCCGACTGCAACCACGCTTGTGATTAAAAAGCTGATCACAAATTCATAAACCGTCGTTGAAATATGTAATCTCCAGTTATAATTGGCATCCGGTTGGGGCAGGAACAGGTGGGATAGGGCGCTGGACGGTGTCGGCAAAATAAACTCCGGCACCTCGAAGATCCGGACGAGAACTTCCCAAAGAACAAAGAAGCCCAGGACAACCAGTACGGTCTGGTAATGATCCCTGATCAGTTTTGTCAGCCACTGCACCAGCGCGGGCGCTCCTGTTGACCGGCGCATCCTTTTCATTGCTCCATTTCCCCTCCCTCTTTAAAATTCCACGGCATACAGATCCTTTCCAGGAGGCCGATGATCGTAAAGAAAAGCAAACCCAGAAAGGAAAGCAGCAATAAACAGGCGAACATCGGCGGGGTATTAATAAAAGCCTGTGCGTCACGGAGCAGGTAACCCAAGCCCTTGCTGGAAGCGATAAATTCGCCAACAATGGCACCGACGACACACATAGTGGCGGCAATTTTAAATCCGGCAAAAATATAAGGTAAGGAATTGGGAATCCGGATCTTCATAAAGACCTGCAACTTGGAAGCATTTAAGTAATGGACGAGATCCAATAAGTCACTTTCCACTTCATGCAGACCGGTCGTGGTGTTAATAACCACCGGAAAGAAGGCGATCAGCGTCGCCACCAGGATATTCGGGACCAACCCGTAACCGAACCACATCAGAAACAGAGGCGCCAACGCAATCTTGGGTAAGGAATTAAATAGAACAATAATCGGCATAATCAGCTTGTTAAGAAACTTCGACCAGGCGATCAGGAGTGAAAGCCCGACCCCGACAACCGCGGTCACCAGAAAACTCAGGATAATCTCCCCGCTGGTGGCGAAGATATGGTCCCACCATTGATAACGGGAATCAAATAATGCTTTCATGACCGCAACCGGAGAGGGTAAAATAAAGACCTTGATCTGGAAGACGGTCACAATCAATTGCCATAACCCTAAAAAGCAGAGAAAAGAGAGGAGTTTTTTCCCGGTCGCTTTGAAGTATTGTTTGGCTTTTTTTTCCACATTTAATCCCTCCATCTTAACCCTATCTTAACATGATAAATGTTAATTTGTCAATAGAATGGACAAAATAAAAGCAGCTTTTCGTTACAGGAAAGCTGGAAATAAAAAAGCGGCAATAGCCGGTGTTACAAGGCTTTGCGCAAGGTTCATTACCAGTTGTTTACCAGGGAGCAAGTTCCAGTTTCCAGTGGCTGGTTTGTTAATTTATACATATATAAAAAAATTATATAACAAATTTATCTTTTCATGCGCAAAACAGGACCTTTTTATGTTATAATAATTTCATTATGAATGACTTATATGAATTAAAGACCACAAACGACATACTTACTTGTATTGAGGATGCGGGGGCAAGCATCACCCGGGCCGAGATTGCCAAAAAGCTCAAACTGAGCCGGACAACGGTCTCGACGGCGGTTGCCGATCTGATGCAACTTGGCCTGGTCCAGGAGCAAAACGCCGCTCTTGAGGCAACGCCCACCAACGGTCCCGGCCGTCCCGGTATTCCCCTAAAGCTCCGGACCGATCAATGGTATGCGGTGGGTGCCAGTTTTCATACCTCAACCTGGTTTTTTACCATCTTGAACCTCGCCGCCGGCGTGGTCTACCGGCATTCTTTGAAACTGCCTGCTTTGACCCCTGAGATGTTCATCCACTTTCTTCTCAAAGGCTTGCGGCATGTCCTCAAGAAATGTCCCGGCCGCCTCTTGCCGCTCATCGGGATTGGCCTCCCCGGCTTAATTGACGACCGGGCCGGTGTAATTTTGCACGCCGAGGATCTTGGGTGGCACAACATTCCGGTCGCCGAAATCGTCTGGCGGGAACTCAGGCTGCCGGCGGTCGTCCTCAACCGTCACCGTGCCTGCGCCCTGGCCGAGTTTAACTTTTACAAGAAAGTTGATCATTTTATTTATTTAGGGATTGATACCGGAATCATCGCCTCGGTCATCATTGATGGACGTCCCCTCACCGGCACCAATCATTACGCCGGTGAAATCGGCCATACGATTGTCGATCCGAACGGTCCGCAATGTCAATGCGGGAAACATGGTTGCCTGCAGGCAATGGCTTCCCTAAATACACTAAACCGCCTGATCCGGGAGGAATACCATAGCAACCCCCCGTCCCTGGCGGTTGATGTGCTGCTTCCCTATCTTAAACGGGGCGATTTTATCCCCGGTGAGGTCATTATGGACGCAGCCTGTAATCAGCATCCCGTGGCGCTTGCGGCGCTCCGGGAAATTTCAAAAAGTCTTGGTATTGCGATTGGCAATCTGATCAATCTCCTCAATCCGCAGACCATTGTGCTGGGCGGATCCTTGACCTTCTCCCGTCATGAGTTACTGACGGATCTCGTCCGGGAAGAAGTAACCAAATACGCCATGGTTTATCCCTTCAGTGTCGTCCAGATCCACCCCAGCCGCCTCGGCATCTATTCCGGCGCCATCGGCGCGGCCTCCCTGCCCCTGGAACGCAAGTTAGAATTGGTCTTACGGGCTACCCAAAACGATTAACCCTCCCCCTTTATATCCCGGTTTATCTCCCGCTTCTCCCCTTTTTTAGCAGTGGAAGAATGAAAAACAAGATCATGAGCAGCGGAATACCGGTGATTAACATTCCGCTTTGAAATCCGCTGGTCTCGCTCACCACCCCGATTAACCAGGGGGAAAACATGTTGGAAATATTGCAGCTTAAATAGAGCATCGATGAGACTGCCCCGGAGTTTTCCGGGTACCAGTCACAGCCCAAGACGATCAAGAGCGGCATCGTTGCGCCGGTTAAGAAACCCGTAATGCCGGCGGCCAGCATGAGAAGGAGCGGAAGATTGATGATAAAACCCCCGACCAGGATGATCCCCCCCGCAAGATTACCCCAGAGGAGCAATTTCCGCGGATCAAACCGGCGCATCAACCAGGGGCAAGTGAGTCTGGCCAGGATCAAACCCACCCAGAAAACTGACAAGGCCAAACTGGCGAAGAAAGGATCGACACGCAGACTCTCTTGCATATACATCGGAAGCCAGTTGTTCATCCCAGCCTGGTGTCCTTTGTACAAAAACATAATGATACAGAGAAGAAGGATCTCACGGCTAAAAATAAAACCGAGGCGGTTTGTAGCACTGCCTGGACTATGCTTGCGCTCCCTTTCCGGATATGCTTTTGCAGCAATGATGTATAATCCCATGATAACAAGGCAGATCACGCCAAGAATCCGGAAGGTGCTTCCCCAGAGCACCCCCTGCGAAAGCAAAACTCTTGAGTAGAGGGGTCCGAGCAAGGCCCCCACTCCGAAGAAGGTATGCAATAGATTGATGTGAAAACCGCGGTTATCCCGGTGCAGATCGGAAACATACGCATTGATGGTGGTATCGAGCAGCTTTGTACTGGCCCCTAAGATAAAGAACATCCCTAAAAGAACATAAAAAGAGGGGACCAAGTCCATCATCAGCAGACAGGCGCTATAAACCAAAAAGGAGGCGCCCACCAGCCATGATTTTTTAAGCCGGTCGGCAACGATCCCCCCGGCAAAGATCGCTAAAATCCCCCCGATACTCAGAAAGGACATAAAGAGCCCGCCCTGGCCCAAACTGAGGTTAAACTGTTCGATCAGGACCGGCAGCATGGGCGCGATCATTGTCACAGAAAAGGCGTAAAAGAGCATCAACAGGTGTAGACAGACGGTTAAGAGCTTTAATTTTGTCTCATCTTTTAACTGCAAAGAACGTGAAACCATCATTATTCATCCCCTTACCTTAATACACATTGCCGTTCTCCCGGAAACTGCGCCAGACATTCTCAAAGAAGTCGTCCTCTTTCGGAAGCGGCCGCACCTTCCGCCAGTTGAACTCAAGGACCCCATTGCAATAGGATACTTCCTGTACTTGATCGCCCCGTGTGCCGTCATCAAGGGTAAAGCGGAAAATCTCCGGCAGGCTTTCGTCCGGAAGCAGGCCGTCCGGATCGGTATAAAGGGCGGAACCCCGGCTCTTTCCTCCCCTTTCGATGTAATCGGCCATCGCGTTGAGGTAAACGTATTGACAGAGCAGAAGATCGTACAGGCGGTAAACCTTCGACAGCTTCTGCGGGGAAGAGATTTTAACTTTCTGCTTAAAGTTCGCGAGTTCTTCTTTGGTCGCGGCAATCGCCGCGTATAAACCATCCCGGCTGCGGATCGCCGCCCCCGCGCGGCTCATCCGCTTGGCGGCCTCCGCCCATAATGCTTCAACATTATCATCCCCGTCCAGGACCGCCTCGCCCATTGTCAAGGCCTCAGCCACTGCCGTGGCGACCTCGGCGCTAAAGGTTTCGACCGCGGCCGGTTCACCTTTCCCGTGCGCCGCGATATACTGGGCTGCCCTGGTCGACCCGACTTGCCCGGCATTGAGTGCCGACCCCCCGGGGCGATAAACACCGTGACTGGCGCTGACTTCCCCGACGGCAAAGAAACCTTCCACATTGGTCTGCCACCAGTGATCGATCGCCAAACCGCCGTTATTGTGCTGGGCACAGAGGGCAATCTCCAACGGTTCCCGGTAAAGGTCCACCCCTTTGTCCTTATAAAAACTGACCGCCGGGGCGTTCATATGGGCGAGCCGCTCAATCGGGGTGCCAAAGGTGGCCCCGGCTCGCTCCAGATACTCCCGGGCTTCACTGGAAAGCGCGGTGTAATCGATCGCTTCGTTACCCGGATTCTCGCGGTAATCCAGGAAGACCCGCCGCCCCTTCAGGCAAGTTTCAATATAGACCAGGAGATCAATGATCGAAGAACCGTTCCGGACCTTGCGGACATCGAAAGGCCACTGGTAACCCTTTAAAAAGACGTTCGTGAGCATAACACCTTTCTCCGGGAAGAAATCAAAGAGAAATTCCCGCGGATCCTTCCCGTCCTGGTCCGTGGAGATAAACTTGGGCAGCGCCTGCATGTATGTACCGGAGACATTCCAGCGGGGCTTGAGCGAAGCCAGACCGTACTGCCACTCGGTCAGGTTCTTCCCCTTGACCCCGGCTTCAAACGCAATCCCCGTCGCCCCGTAATGGCCAAAGGGGTAAACCGAGTCCGCGTACATCCCGGCCGGGCCTCCGGTGGCATAGATTAAGTTTTTGCAGTTAAAGAGGGCATACCTTTCGGCCGGCTCCTTCAGGTTTTGGAGGTTGAGACAGAGAATCCCCCGGAGCCGGTTCCCGCTGACGAGAATTTTGATCACCTGGTACCGGTCGAAGATTGGAATCCCCTTCGCCCGGACGGCGCGCTCAAGACATTCAGTCATGTATTTTGAGGTGTAAGGGCCGGCAGAAGTGGCGCGCCGGCGCGGATCATGGTCGGTTTTGTAACCGATGTATTCACCATACCGGTTCCGCGGGAAGGGAACACCAAGCTCCACCAGGCGCAGGAAACACTGGGCCGACAACGCCGCCTCGCAGAGCGCATGATCGCCGTCGACACACTGTCCGGCAAAGAGCGTGTTGGCCAGTTCCTCCACGGAGTCCGGCTCTCCCCCTGACAAAGTCAACTTATAGTAAGTCTGTTTGTCCGAACCGGTATTTCTGGAGGTCCCGGCGTTGATATGCTCCGTCACAATCGCCAGATCCTTTTGCCCGTAACCCGCCAGCCGGTCCGCCGCATTCAAACCGGCAGCACCTGTCCCAACGACAACGGTATTAAAGGAATAAACCTTTATCGGATAACCGTTTATTTTGATTACAGCTTCTGCCATTTTGACCCCCCGTTTTTCGAAAGTACAATCTTCTTTCCCGGCCGTCATGCCCGCCGGTCCGCCGGACGTCTGTTTTCAATGTCTTCCATATTTCCTTTACCAACAAGCATATGCGTTCCCTTACCCAGCCGGCTAAGGTACAGAGAAGTCAGAGATCTACGAGTGTTTTTCCCTATTACAACCGCTTGATATGGAACCCGCCGTCCACATCGATATAGTTACCCGTGGTATAAAGGAACTTATCCGAACAGAGCGCCGAAACGACGCCGGCTACATCCTCCGGCTGGCCCCACCGCTTGATCGGAAAGACACCGTCGGCAATCAGTTTATCGTATTTTTCTTTGACTTTCGCCGTCATGTCCGTCGCGATTACGCCGGGCCGAACCTCATGGACAAAAATTCCCTCCCCGGCCAGGCGATCGGCGTATAAGGTCGTGAGCATGGCAATCCCTGCTTTGGAGACGCAGTATTCACCGCGGTTGGTTGATGAGACCACAGCGGAACAGGAAGAGATATTAATAATCGTCCCGCGCTTCGGTCCGATCGGTTCCTGCTTCAGCATCTGCTTGGCGACGAGCTGGGTCATAAACATCGTTCCCTTGGTATTGATCCCAATCACCCGGTCAAAGCTTTCCTCGGTCATCTCGAGCAGGTCGGCCCGGACCTCGGGCGCCACCCCGGCGTTGTTGACCAGGACATCGATGCGGCCAAACCGCCGGACCGCTTCCTCCACGCACTTTTTCCGGTCTTCGGCATTGGCAATCGTCCCCTGGACGTATAAATACTCAATCCCCCGCCTGGTCAACGCTTGCAAGTTTTCTTTATAATTCTCCTCGGGTTTGGTGGCCAGAATCACGATGTTATACCCGTCTTCCCCTAACTGACGGGCAATCGCATAACCAATTCCCCGGCTCCCACCTGTAACAATCGCAGTTTTCTTCATCGCTCCACTCCCTTTCGCAAGATTTATGGGTGCAATACTATTTTGATCGAACCTGAATCCCGGTCGATACTTGTTTCCAACGCTTGTTGCAGTTCCTCCAACGGGAAGCGGTGGGTGATTAACTTTTCTAAGTCAATCGATTTCGACATCTCAAGGGCTACAGGAAAATCCCAACAATAACCCTGCGAACCCTGGACTTTGATCTCATGGGTAATAAAACGGGTGGCGGGAATGGTGATCAGCGGCTGCTCAAAAATCCCGACAATCGTTGCCAGGCCGTTTTTGCGCAGCGCCATCATCGCTTGGTTAAAGGTTACCTCCAGCCCTACGCACTCGAAGGATTTATCGAACCCCGTCCCGCCGGTTAATTCCTTGACCGCCTCTTCCACACTTTGTACCGACGGGTTAACGACGGTGGTCGCCCCGAGTTCCAAGGCCATTGCCAGGCGTTTGGGTGAAAAATCAACCACTGCGACCTCGGTTGCCCCCCGGCGCCGGCAGAGCGCCGCGACAAGGAGGCCAATGGCGCCGGCCCCTATGACCAGAACCTTTTCGCCCAGTTCGATCCCTGCCCGGCGCACGGCATGCGTCGCCACGGAGAGGGGTTCGATCAGCGCCCCGGCATCATAGGACAGATGCTCAGGCAGTTTGTACAGCGAAACCTCATCGACTGTAATATAGTCCGCCATCGCCCCGTCGCCGTTACGGTAGGTAAAGCTGATCCGCTCACAGTATCCGTAATTGCCGGTCCGGCAGGCACTGCATTCGCCACAGGTGAGCACCGGCTCGACCGTGACCCGGTCACCGGATTTCACTTTCGTTACGGCGCTGCCCGTGGCCACCACCTCGCCGGAGAACTCGTGGCCAATCGTCACCGGCAAAGGGGCGGATGGATGTTTACCCTTGAAGATATGGAGGTCGCTGCCGCAGATAGCGCTGGCAGCAATTTTCACCACGACCTGGCGGGGGCCCGGTTCTTTCACCTCGCGCGTTAAAAAGTCAACCACCCCTGGCGCCACCACCCGGCCAACCCTATTGATTAACTTACTCATGGCAGTCTCCTCTCGTACCCTTGTTTTACCGTATTACACCATACCTTGCCGGACAAGACCACTAATGCCCGCTTTTTTCCGCATTGCTCCTTGCCTCGTTGTAGAGCGGGAGATATACTTCGGCATCCCTGATCACACAACCGGTGCGCCCGTGATCCCGCATGATCTGCGTACATTTGCTGCAGGCAATGCAGGATTTTTTCGGATCCATCTCCCCTTTGGTCAAGATATCCTTGGGTGCATCCGGGTAAGCAAATGCTTGCCGGCCCAAGCCAACCATCGTACAGGAACCGTCGGCCAGGTTCGCCGCGCCGGTGTAGGGCAGGAATTGCCGCAACCAGCTATAACCATTCCCGATCACCGGGACATCCCCCGCCGTCTTCTGAATCAGGCGCGTAAACTCAAAGAGCCTGGCTACGCTCTCCAAGGGGTGCTCGTCGGGTACTTCCCCGCCAATAATCGGTGTATCGAGCGGCCTCGTCACTTGCGGGAACCGGTAATAGGGGTTTCCGGCCGAGTTGCTCAGTAAATCAACGCCGTTCGCAACGAGTAACTTGACCAGGGCTAACGGCTCGGTTAAATCCGGTACCCAGCAATCATCCTTACTGACTCCGAAGCCATAAGGATAGGGATGCGCATCAAAGACATTAAAACGGCAGGCGATAATGTAATCATCGCCCACGGCTTGGCGAACAGCTTTGATCGTCTCGAGCAAAAAGCGGGTACGGTTCTCGAAGCTGCCGCCGTATTTGCCCTCGCGGGTATGACTGGCGAGCAGTTCGGAGACCAAATAACGATGGCAGGCTTTAATGTCCACACCGTCAAACCCGACTTCCCTGGCTAGCAGGGCAACCTCGACGTATTTTTCGATCAGTCCGTCCAGGTAGGCGTCGGTCACCACCGGAGCATCCGGCGCCAATCCGACCCGCGGATCGAGCAGGGGGTCGTGTTGGGGCACCAGCGGGGCCGGGGCGTCCACCGGACGGCAATACCGGCCGGAGTGAGTGAGTTGGAGGATCTTCACCGGCTTATGACTACGGCCCATAGCCTCCGCCGCCCATAAATCCGTATTTTTCACCAGTTCGGCAAAGGCACGGGCGTTTGCCTTGTTTAACGACATCTGGAGCGGATTGGCTTTCCCTTCCGGAACGACGGCACAGGCTTCAAACCAGATCAGCCCGGCGCCCCCGGAAGCAAACCGTTTGTATCTCCTCTTCACCAGCTCGGACGGACTACCGTCCGGTTCGCTGTCGCAACCTTCCATCGGTAAGATCGCCATCGCATTCGGCGCGGTCATATTGGCAATTTTCACAGGTCGCGCCAAGGGTGAAAGATCAGTGGACAGATTAACTTTCACGCCCAGTTCTTCAATCTTGTCCCTGATTTCATCCAGGGTCTTGAAGTTAAACTTTTCGAAAGCTGCCATAAGATATCTACTCCTTTTGTATTTTCACCGGATTTTTGATCGCTGATCACAAAATACCGCCTTGTAATCGATTGCAAAAAAACGGATGGATTGTCATTTAACCAAACATTTTTCGCAGGTTCCGCAGGCCGATCGCCGCCATTTCGTCACGGGTATACCCGAAATCATACCAGCCGGCGTCCAACGCGCCTTCGACAAAAGCCTCGATTGTGACATGCCCGTCATAGTTATACTTTTTCAGGAGCGGGACGAGTTGTTGCCATGGAATATGCCCCATCCCCGGTGCCCCGCGGTGGTTCTCGCAGGCGTGGAAATGGACCAATTGCCCCGCTTTTAAGACCCGCTCCAGGGCGATACCAAGGTCCGCTTCTTCAATATTCGCCTGGTATGTATCGAAGAGAATTTTCACATTGGGTTGATCAATATCGGCGACCAGACGCAGGGCCTGTTCAACAGTGTTGACGACGCTCGTCCGGTACCGGTTAATTGGTTCGATGCCGAGTACAACCCCGCAGTCGCCGGCGATCGCCGCGATCTCCCTTAAGCCGCTGACCGCCAACTCCCATTCTCTTTTCCGGTCATCCGCGCTTAGATAATGCGCTTTCCCGCCTCCGGCATACAGCGGACCGACCAACAGGCGGGCCCCCGTTCCTTCGGCCGCACGCAGGCAAGCACTTAAATATTTTTTCGTCTGCTTTCGAACCTCTGTATCAAAGTTTGAAATGTCACGGCCTTTCGTCATCGCCGCGCATAATGTCAACTCCAGGTTGTTGGCGGCAATTCGTTCCCGCACGGCGTCATAATCAAAGTCTACTTGGTTCATCCCGATTTCCACGGCGCCAAAGCCAATCGCCGCCGCCCGGTCGATTAAATTTAAATGCTCGTCAGTAAAGACCGGCACCCAGTTCCAGATGTTAATCCCAAAACGGTTCACAAAAGTCACTTCCTCCTGGCGGTCGATTTCCTGATGATCAATTCCGTCTCTAAAACATCCACCACCGGGGCAGGGGGGTCCTTACTTTTATTTTTATGCTCAATTAAGGCGATCAGCTTTTTGGCAGCCAGCGCACCGATCTTATATAACGGCTGTGAGACGGTCGTCAGTGGGGGCTCGATTAATGCGCTCATTTCAATGTCGTCGATTCCAATGACGGAAATATCTTCGGGAATCCGTAGCCCACGGTCTTTAATCGCTCTGATCACCACAATCGCTTTGGGGTCGCTGGTCGCAAAGATCGCGTCCGGGATCAGATTGTCAAGCAGTTTCTGGGTCAGTCCGTAAAAGCTATTTGTCCCATGCGTCTCGTGCATAATCAAGCTTTCATCAACAGGGAGGCCGTGGTCCTTGAGGGCGTCTAGATAGCCCTCCAGCCGTTGTTGATAGAGCGAAAGCTGTCTTCGCCCCACGGCAATGGCGATCTTCTCATGGCCGGTCTTGATGAGGTAACTGACTGCATCATATGCGGCGCGATGGTTGTCAATAATCACGGCATCAATCGGATCGCCGTAGTAACGCGAGGTTAACACGACCGGAAATCCGTCGGCTTTCAACTTTCGGATATGGTCGCTCGCGGGCAACATCGAACCGACAATAAAGCCGTCAATCCAACGGTCCTGGAGTTTCCTTATGTATTCCTTTTCGACCTCAATGTTCTCATCGGTGTTACAGAGGATTACCGTATAGCCGTACTTGCGGGCGGTATCCTCAACCCCTCTGGTCACAATCGGGAACATTTGGTTCTGGATACTGGGGATCATTAAAGCAATGGTATTGGTCCGTCCCTCTTTCAAACTCTTGGCCAGGATGTTGGGGCTATAGGAGAGTTCCTGCACCGCTTGTAAGACCCGCCGACGCGTTTCTTCCTTGACATAGGGTTTACCGGCAATGACCCGGGAGACCGTACTCGTCGAAACCCCGGCGTATTCGGCAACCTTTTTCAGCGTTGTCATCAGACCACCTCGTTATCCTCCCATCAATGATAGCATAAATTGCAAAAAGAACATACCCCCTAGCAAATATGCAACGCAAATGCAACACCCTGGATTTGGTCTAATCCCAGTAGACCGTCGCTCCCCGGTGCGCTGAGGTCGTGTTTTTCCGGTACAACTTCAACCAGCCGGTCGCCGGTTTTTCAACCGGCTTCCAGTCTCTTCTCCGCCGCGCAAACTCTTCGGCGGTCACATTAACCTTTAATGTACGGGCTTCAATATCAATTTCAATTAGATCCCCATTTTGGATCAGGGCAATATTGCCGCCTTCATAAGCCTCCGGTGAAACATGCCCGATCGCCAGGCCGCCGGTGGCGCCGGAAAAACGGCCATCGGAAACGAGCGCGATCTTCTTGCCGAGGCCTTTCCCCAGGACGGCCGCCATGAAGGTCTCCATGTGCGGCATCCCCGGCGCGCCCTTCGGGCCTTCATAACGGATCACCACCACATCGCCGGCGACAATCTCATCCCGCAGGATCGCCTGCCAGGCCTCATCTTGGGAATCGTAGACTTTGGCCGGCCCCTTAAACTGCCAGGCCTCTTTTTCGACCGCCGAAAATTTAACGATTGCGCTGTCGGTGGCGATGTTCCCGGACAGGACCGCGAGACCCCCTTGTTCGTGAATGGGATCTTTGACCGGTCTGATCACTTCCGGATTTTTATTGGCGGAAGCGGCAATGAGATCGCCCAGGGTGCCAAACATCCCCTTGGTTTCAGGGTTAATCTTCCCGGCGGCGGCAAGCTCGACCATGACCGCCCCGAGTCCCCCCGCCGCCGCAAAGTCGGCCATTGTATAGGCCGGATGGTTCGGATAAATGGTACTGATCACCGGAACCTCGCGGCTAATCTGGTCAAAAAACTCCGGGGTAATCTCAATCCCGGCCTGCCTGGCAATCGCCGGAATATGTAAGAGCGAATTGGTCGATCCGCCGGTCGCCATCATATAACGGACCACATTTTCGAAATTCTCTTTTTTAATCACATCCTGGGGGCGGATCTCTTTTTCAACCAATTCGACAATTTTCCGGGCCGCGACGCATGCCATTTCCCGCCATGCGGGTGTCTGTGACCGGACGCTGGCATTCCCGAAGGGTGAGAAACCGAGAATCTCGGCGGTGGCACACATGGTGTTGGCCGTTCCCATAAACGGGCAGACGCCGGGGGTCGGGCAGGCCTTGCGCACGATAGCTTTATATTCCTCGACTGTGATATCGCCGGCGACATACGCCGCATATGCTTGTTTGGTATGGGTCAAGGTGATCATTTTCCCGTTGTGCTCACCCGGCGCCATAAAGCCGCCCGTAAACATCACGGCAGGAATGTTGACGCGCAGCGCGGCCATGAGCATTCCCGGCACAACCTTGTCGCAACTGGCCAGCAGAACCATGCCTTCAAGCATGTTAAGCTCCGCCAAGGTCTCCACCTCGGTGGCGACCATATCCCGCGCCGGGAGAGTATAGCGGTCACCCGGCGTATTGGAACAGATCCCGTCGCAGACCCCGGTCACCGGCAGTTCAAGGGCCAGTGCACCTTGCGCATAGATCTCCCTTTTGATGTCCGCGATGACATCCTTGAAGGGATAGTGCCCCGGATTCATTTCGTTCCATGAATTAATAATCCCAATGACCGGCCTTTTTGCTTCCTCTTCCGAAATCCCCATCGCGTATAAGAGCGTATTTCGATGATCAAGCGCCTCTTCGTTCCATTGACGAATCACTTTCCTACCTCCCGGTTCATATTTAAAGCAACCAGTTGCCTCCGTTCGCCTTCAGGATCTTACGACCGTTAATCCTGAGCACAAAGTACGATGTAACACTTGCCTTCACGTCAGCGCTGGAGAAGGATGTGAACGGCAAACCCGGCGATTTCCTCTTTTAAGTAGATCGCAATCGGCTGCCCTTCGCTGTCATATTTCACCGATTGGTCATCAAATTCCAGCCCCAGGCCTTCAAGGTATTTTCTGGCTTTCTCCAGGTCATTGGTGCCAATCGCAAGATGGCCGCAACAGCCGGGGCCCGCGCCTTTCATCACTTCGATCATGGGACTGGCAAAGATTGAGCTCTTTCCTTCTTTCAACGGCAAACCGAAGATCCTGTTGAAAAAGTCCGCTGTCTTTTTGGCGCTTTCTTCATCCGCGCAATTGACCCCAATATGCGCTACCTTAAAACCCAATTCCTCTCGAATATCCATCCTGATCCCTCCACTCTACAATTTTCTCGGATTTAACTCTTTAATCATTTCCCGGAATTTAATAACCCTTGCGGGCTCCGTATCATAACCCACGACTCCGCAACCCATGATAAACTTGTAGTAACCGGCACAGTCCGCGAGGACCGCCTGCGTTTCCTCGTAGATCTCATCATCGGTTCCGGCAGCCACCGTCCGTGACTGAATACTGGTCCGCAGGAAGATATCGTGCTCCCGGCAGATTTGCGTAAACAGCCTACGGTCATTTTTGTAGTCGCACATCAAAAGCGAAGTGCCTGTTTTCGCCATCTCTGCGACGATGGGCGTCGTGTCCCCGCCGCTAATCAGGTTGACGGATGAAGCACCGTACGCTTTTAACCCCGAAATCAATTCCCGCTCATACGGTGCGGCAAAATCTTTATAAAAGGCGGGCGAGAGGAGGGGCGGCGCAATCCATGACTCATTAATTGCCACACTTAACCCCCGGTCGACAAAGGCTTTTCCATAAGTGAGCCCGACCTGGAGCGCAAACTTCAGTTGCGCATGGGCAAAATCCGGATCCTCGATCATGTCGAGGATAAAACTTTCATAGCCGCGCGCAATAGCCGCCAGGGTAAAAGGACCGATGACCGTCCCGCTGACACCCACTTCATCGCCCACTTCTTTCTTGATTCGCTCCGCAGCCGCAAGGAAGACCGGCATCCGCCCGTCCTTTTCCGGGTCGGGGATTTTCAGGGCTTCTAAGTCTTCCGTGCCGGTCACCAGGAGATCACGGGTTTCCGGTAACCGCTGATCGTCAAAATACTCAAACCTGGCCCCCATCGCTTCGTACTCAACGTTATAAATATCCACCCCGAGCACAATCAGATCATGCCGGTAAATTTCGTAACACTTCAACTGTGCCGCAACCAATAAATCCGCGTCCTGACAAAGACGCGACACCGGTTGCCCGATCACCTTGGCGGCGTGCTCATAAATGGTCGGCACAAACGGGATGCGTGGCGGCATCTTCCCGTCCGCCATCATTTTAAATAGCTCTTTCCCAGTCAAAATTTCACCTCCTGACAAGTTAAGGGATTAACCGCCAAGATAAGCCTTTTTCACTTTATCCGAGTTTAATAGCTCGCATCCGGTCCCACTCAGCGCGATCCTCCCATTTTCCAGAACATAAGCCCGGTCACAGATATTAAGCGCCTTCAGGGCGTTTTGCTCAACCAGAAGAACGGTAATCCCCTGTTCACGGATTTGCGCAATCAACTCGTAGACCTGGTTGACAATGATCGGCGCCAGCCCAAGCGAGGGCTCATCCAACAAGATCAGTTTCGGGTTGGACATCAGTCCGCGGGCGATCGCCAGCATCTGCTGCTCGCCGCCGGAGAGGGTCCCGGCATA
>JAKOVI010000040.1 GCA_029782135.1 Bacillota bacterium | reverse complement strand
CCTTCTGCCCGGGACCTACCAAATCACCGCTGCCGGAGAATCTTGGTCCACAGAATACGAAAAGCCGGCACCACTGGAGTTAAACGTTGACCAAGAATCGCCGCTCTTGGTCTTCTTCCCGGTCCGGCCGCTTGAAAAGGAGATCGAATTCTTTAATGAACTGTTCGACCTTGAGTTGATCTCCCCAGACTTTGCAGATTAGCTATTCATCTTTTTCGTTATAATTTCTAACAACAATAACCCGTAACAATCGATCGTCCCCAGGTTCACAGAACCCTCAGGAAAGATCAAAACCGCCACTCTTACATGGCGGTCAGGTTATAAAAGACATTGACCTTGTATTCTTCCCCTCCGTACTCGGAGCCATTGAGCACCAAACGGTAATAGACGTTAAACTCCGACCAGCCGGAGGTGAATCCTCCTTTCGTCACCATCTGCCCCCCGGCGTCAAGCGGATGCCATTGCACACCATCGAGTGACCACTCGATTGTCGGTGCCCCTTCAACGTGCTGCCCCCAAATCATCATCATCCAATTCCGGGAATGGTTCGAGTAGACTTTTACCGTGGCATATTTCCGCTCGGAAGTGGGCGAGTAATAGGCCGGGTAAGAAACCGGCGGGTACTGCTCACCGGCATTCGGGGCGGTGAGGTTAAAGGCAATCTCCCCTTCTCCCACTTCCATCCGGAGAACTTCCGGAACATCAACTTTTATGAGGTGCTCCTGCGACCCGGCGGAAACGATTCCGCTGCCGGCAAGGAGTGCTAATAATAAAATCCCAGCCAACTGTGGAACTAACCGCTTGTACACCCTTCATCCCTCCACAGATCGACAGGGACCGCAAAGAAAAAGGATTGTTCTCGGCGGCCCGGCGATCATAGTGTCTTCCACGTTAGACCCGTAGCTTTGCGCCCCCACTTTTCAGTGGGTTTGCCTTTATCGGAAAATCCTTCGCTATTCTGTTTTTACTAGTAATTACATTATATAACAACTTACCATAAAATGCAACATTTTATGGAAAAACCATGGAAAAGATCATTGTGTTTCCATAGTTGCCCGGAGCTTCATTCCCGGTCAGCACCAGACGGAAGGAGAGATCGATCAGGTAATACAGACTCCATGGAAACTCCTCACCCTTGGCGATCACTTCCTGACTCCCGGCCGGCTTCATTCTTTTATAATAACCCCCTTGCTTTTTCCATTCCAACTGTTGGAGGGGAATCCGATCCGGCCCGGAACTGAAATCACTCCCGGACATCAGTAACTGCCAATCCGGGAATATGGTAATGATGTGAATATTCAAAGCATCTTCCGCCTCAAAATACTCCAGGGGCGGAGTATGGGGTTCGGTCTTTAAAGCACCCAACTGAACCAGCGAGCTGGAGAGGGCAAGAATCCCTTGGGGGTAAAGATCAACTGTTCCCGCCCCCGCCGGGAACGCCCCAAAAAAGGAGAAGACCAGCAGGAGGCAGATTAGCAACCATCTCCTTTTCTTAGCCACCGAACCACCTCCTAAGGCACAAATAAAGTGTAAGTAATGGGCGCCGTATAAGTTCCCTCATGTTCATCTCCCCTTAATTCCAGACGGTAGGAGATTGTTTTGCTATGTTCCACGCCGGCTAAGGGAAGATGATCCCGCCTGCGCGCGAGGACCGCATAACTACCGGACGGCGGCATCGGTTGATACGAACTGTTACCTTCCTCGATCCGCCACTGCAGTCTGGTGATCGGAATCGTTTTGTTTCCATCCCGGAAATCCCCAGCCGAAATGCGCACTTCCCAATTGGTCGGGATATTGCAACGGTAATCCACCCGCACCGCCGCGATTTTTTCGTAGTAAACCGGGTCCCTGCTCATTGGCAGCCCCAGATCGACGGCCTCCGCTGAAAGCCGGATATAGACCTGTTCCGGGATGCGAAACTCCAGATCACAATCGGCGGTTGAAGATGGTAAGGCAACCGATAAGAGTAGGATCACCAAAAAGATACAACCGGTTATATTTCTTCTCATTCCCTCTTACCCCTTATCTTACTGTACCGAAAAGACTCTTTGGTAACCGGCCAGTTTAGGCCCGCCATAATCGATAATGATGAGGCCGATGTAGCGGCCCGGCGCTAAATTGTAATTCTCCTTGATTTCAACTTCCCGCTCACCGCCGGGCAGTACTTTAAACGGGGGAATGGAGATTGTCGTCACCGTTTTATTCTGGATATCCTTAATCTCAATCCGGCCAACCGGTTCCAAAATCGAATCGCTTTCATTCTTAAAGGTAAATCTCCCGGTCAACCGCTGCGTTTTGTTCCATGGCTCCGCAACAAGCGTAAACGAAGTAAGGCTCCCCTGGGGCGCCTTGGTCCCCGGGATGTTCACCGTAATGCTGCCGCCGATCTGCCACTCCATCCGCACACCGCTGGTTTGCAAGCCATAAAACGGGATGAATTTCACAAAAAACATACTCCAATAATCACCGGGCGGAACCGGTCCCGGTACTCTTCCCGACACCTTGACCAGCTTTTTACTCCCGGCCGGCAGCAAAAACTCGCGTGGTTCAATCTGCAACCAGGCCGTCGCCGACTTCTTCACTTGACTGGCGTCGGAATAAAACCGGACATTCCCATGGCGATCAAAATCCCAATCCATCAAGAAAGTCTCCACCCGTAAATTCTGGTCTTTTGCCCCATAGACCTCCAGCGT
>JAKOVI010000030.1 GCA_029782135.1 Bacillota bacterium | reverse complement strand
CACTTTTTTCGGCGGCGTCGCAAAACTCGCCAGCCAGCCCTCCAACTCGGCCGCCAGTTGCTGATCATCGATCTTTTCTTTTCTCAGCCTGATTTCTTTCAATCAAATCCCTCTCTTCCGTTTCAATTTGGGCTTTTCCTTGTCCCCTGCTTTTGCTTTTTTAACGGCCATCATTAACCGGGGAACAAGACAAAAAAGCTTCCGGCCCCGCTACTGCGGGAGAGAATAACCGAAGAGCAGACCGGAAACGGCCTGCCCTTGTTGCTTGCCTAAGCCTCTTACACAGTGTAAGTAGAAGCGGAAGTCGTTCCGCCATGACCGGTCCAGTTGGTATGGAAGAACTTCCCGCGCGGCTGGTCAACCCGTTCGTAGGTATGCGCACCAAAGTAATCCCGTTGTGCCTGGAGGAGATTGGCCGGGAGACGGGCGCTGCGATAACCGTCATAATAGCAGAGCGCCGAAGTAAAGGCGGGCATGGGAATCCCGTTCGTCAGCGCCAATGTGCAAATCCGGCGCCAACTCTCCTGGGCAGACTCCACTTTCTCCTTGAAGAACGGATCGAGGATGAGGTTGGTCAACTCCGGATTTTTATCAAAAGCTTCCTTGATCTTACCAAGGAACCGCGAACGGATAATACAACCGCCGCGCCACATCAACGCAATGCCGCCGTAATTCAGGTTCCAACCGTAAGTCTGGGCTGCCGCCCGCATCAGCATATACCCTTGGGCATAGGAGATAATCTTCGCCGCATAAAGCGCTTTCCGCAGATCCTCGATAACGGCTTTTTTATCCCCGCTAAAGCTCGGCTGCGGACCGCTCAAAACCTTGGACGCGGCCACCCGCTCCTCTTTCATCGCAGAGAGGCAACGCGCAAAGACCGCTTCGCCGATCATCGTCAGGGGAACGCCTTCGTCCAGCGCGGCAATCCCGGTCCACTTCCCGGTCCCCTTCTGTCCGGCCGTGTCCAGAATCTTCTCGACCAACGGGGTCCCGTCTTCGTCTTTGTAAGCAAGGATGTCCCTGGTAATCTCAATTAAGTAGCTGTTAAGATCACCTTCATTCCATTCTTTAAAGACTTCGTGCATTTCATCACAGCTCATCCCCAGGACATCTTTCATCAGATGATAGGCTTCGCAGATCAACTGCATATCGCCGTACTCGATCCCGTTATGGACCATCTTCACGAAATGGCCGGCGCCGTTCTCCCCGACCCAGTCGCAGCAGGGACTGCCGTCGTCGACTTTCGCCGCAATCGCCTGGAAGATCGATTTCACATGCGGCCAGGCTGCCGGGGAACCGCCAGGCATCAGACTCGGGCCGCGGAGCGCGCCTTCTTCCCCGCCGGAAACACCGGTTCCGATGTAGAGTAACCCTTTTTCCTCAACATATTTGGTCCGGCGAATCGTATCCGGGAAGTGGGAGTTCCCGCCGTCGATAATGATATCGCCCGGCTCCAGCAGCGGAATCAACATGTCAATAAACTGGTCGACAGGCTGGCCCGCTTTCACCATCAACATCACTTTCCGCGGTTTCTTGAGGCTCCCGACAAGTTCTTCCAGGGAGTATGTACCGATGATGTTCTTGCCCTTCGCCCGGCCTTCGATAAAGTTGGTCACTTTCTCGGTCGTCCGGTTATAAACGGCAACGGTAAACCCTTTGCTTTCCATATTCATAACCAGGTTTTCGCCCATTACCGCAAGTCCGATTAATCCAAGATCCGCTTTTGACATGATCGCTCCTCCTTTATTTTCTCCGGGACCAAAGTCCCGGTTTTTCACTCCTTACCGTGAGCCCGCTTCTTCCGCCCTCCTTTTTGCTCCCCTGGAGCCGGAGGTCCTTTTCCCTTACAGATCCTCCCCCGCTGGCAGCGGCCCTTACCAGAAGTAAACCAACAGCGGCTTCAAACTTGGCAAAACACTTACGTACTCTCCCGGATCACCAGGGTAGGGCTTAAAACAATCTTGCGGGAGACTTCTTTCCCCTGTAACCGGTTGACCAGCAGTTCCACCGCTTGCCGCGCCATGGCGGCTGCCAAATTATCAACCGAGGTCAAGGCCGGGGAAGCCGTCTCCGCGAGGATCGAATTGTTATAGCCGATCACCCCGACATCGCCGGGAATTTTCAGACCGGAAGCTGTAAGCGCTTTCATGGCTCCGATCGCGGTGATGTCTTCGCCACAGATCACCGCGGATACTTTCCGCTTTTCCGCCAGCAGTTGCTGGACGCCTTTAACCCCGCCGTCCAGGTTGCGGGAGACTTCAATAATGTTCCGTTCATTCAACCCGTGTTCCCGCATCGCCGCAACAAAACCGTCCACTTTCGCCAGCCCGCTGGCGCTCTTCGTATCGGTAAAGTAGTAAATATCCTTCCGCCCCTGCGCAACCAGATAGTTCACGGCCTGTTTGACGCCGTGCGCATCATCGCAGACCACGGAGTAAATATTCTCCCCCTCCAGGTAACTGTTGATTAACACCACCGGGATGCTATGACCGGCCTCCAAAATATGTTTATTCCCGGTCGGTTCTTTAAAAACCGATCCGACCAGAATCAACCCGTCAACCTGTTTTTCCAGCATCACCCGGAGGTATTTCTTTTTCTCCCCCACTTCACCGCCTGTATTGGATAAGAGCACATTATAACCGTACTCGGTAAATTGCCGTTCCAGGGTATAAATCACTTTAGAAAAATAAAGATCGCGGACATCGACCGTGAGGATACCGATCGTCTTCATCGAATTGACCACGAGGCCTCTGGCCACCGCATTTGCAACAAAATTCGTCTGTTCAAGGATTCTTTGTACCTTTCGCCTGGTCTCCGGTTTTACCTTCTCCGGTTGATTGAGCACCCGGGAAACCGTTGCAATCGAAACCCCGGCCAGATCCGCAATATCCTGCATCTTCACCTGCTTCACCTCGTGGAAGTTCTTCCAACACCGCCCGCTGGGTTAAAGGAGGTGTCTGCTGATCACCAGCCTTGATTAATCTTCTAATCAAGTTTGAGCTAATTTCCCACTTTACTTTCGCTTTCAACTACCCGGAACAATTTTGTAAACGCTTACATTAGATAGTATAATATACTTTCTTCGTTTAATCAAGGAAGAGAATCCCTAAGATTTTACTCTCATTCCTGATGCGCTGTCCACTCTT
>JAKOVI010000029.1 GCA_029782135.1 Bacillota bacterium | reverse complement strand
AAGAGTGGACAGCGCATCAGGAATGAGAGTAAAATCTTAGGGATTCTCTTCCTTGATTAAACGAAGAAAGTATATTATACTATCTAATGTAAGCGTTTACAAAATTGTTCCGGGTAGTTGAAAGCGAAAGTAAAGTGGGAAATTAGCTCAAACTTGATTAGAAGATTAATCAAGGCTGGTGATCAGCAGACACCTCCTTTATCCCAACGGGCGGTGTGGGCAGAACTTCCACGAGGTGAAGCAGGTGAAGATGCAGGATATTGCCGATCTGGCCGGGGTTTCGATTGCAACGGTTTCCCGGGTGCTCAATCAACCGGAGAAGGTTAAGCCGGAAACCAGGCGAAAGGTACAACGAATCCTTGAACAGACGAATTTTGTTGCGAATGCGGTAGCCAGAGGCCTCGTGGTCAATTCGATGAAGACGATTGGCATCCTCACGGTCGACGTCCGCGATCTTTATTTTTCCAAAGTTATTTATACGCTGGAACGGCAATTTACCGAGTACGGTTATAATGTGCTCTTATCCAACACCGGCGGTGAAGTGGGGGAGAAAAAGAAATACCTCCGGGTGATGCTGGAAAAACAGGTTGACGGTTTGATTCTGGTCGGTTCGGTTTTTAAAGAACCGACCGGGAATAAACATATTTTAGAGGCCGGGCAAAGCATCCCGGTGGTGTTAATCAACAGTTTCCTGGAGGGCGAGAATATTTATTCCGTGGTCTGCGACGATGCGCACGGTGTCAAACAGGCCGTGAACTATCTGGTTGCGCAGGGGCGGAAGGATATTTATTACTTTACCGATACGAAGAGCGCCAGCGGGCTGGCGAAAGTGGACGGTTTTGTTGCGGCGATGCGGGAACACGGGTTGAATGAACGGAACATTATTGAAGTCTCCCGCGATTTGGACGGCGGGGCTAAAGGTGTCCAGCAACTGCTGGCGGAAAACCGGAAAGTATCCGCGGTAATCTGTGGCGAAGACATCACCGCGATCGGAGCAATGAAAGCGCTTACAGCTTCCGGTCTGAAAATTCCCGGCGATGTTGGGGTGATCGGCTATAACAATTCGATCCTCGCGGAGACAGCTTCCCCGGCCCTGACCTCGGTTGATAATCTGGCCGCCGCGATGGCCCGGCAAGCGGCGGAACTGCTGGTCAACCGCTTGCAGGGGAAAGAAGTCTCCCGTAAGATTGTTTTAACCCCTACCCTGGTGATCCGGGAGAGTGCGTAAGTGTCCTGACCTGGCTTGAAGCCGGGAACACCGTTCGTTTACTTTTACTTTCCGCGAGCAACGCCGCCGGCGGGAGCATCGCCAAGCAAACGGCATCCTCCGGCTCCCGGGGAGCAAAAAGGGAGGAGGATGGAGCAAGCGGGCTCACGGTAAGGAGTGAAAAACCGGGGCTTTGGTCCCGGAGAAAATAAAGGAGGAGCGATCATGTCAAAAGCGGATCTTGGATTAATCGGACTTGCGGTAATGGGCGAAAACCTGGTTATGAATATGGAAAGCAAAGGGTTTACCGTTGCCGTTTATAACCGGACGACCGAGAAAGTAACCAACTTTATCGAAGGCCGGGCAAAGGGCAAAAACATCATCGGGACATACTCCCTGGAAGAACTCGTCGGGAGCCTCAAGAAACCGCGGAAAGTGATGTTGATGGTGAAAGCGGGCCAGCCGGTCGACCAGTTTATTGACCAGTTGATCCCGCTGCTGGAGCCGGGCGACATCATTATCGACGGTGGGAACTCCCACTTCCCGGATACGATTCGCCGGACAAAATATGTTGAGGAAAAAGGTTTATTATACATCGGAACCGGCGTTTCCGGCGGGGAAGAAGGCGCGCTCCGTGGTCCGAGCCTGATGCCTGGCGGTTCGCCCGCAGCCTGGCCGCATGTGAAACCGATCTTCCAGGCGATTGCGGCAAAAGTCGACGACGGCAGTCCCTGTTGCGACTGGGTCGGGGAGAACGGCGCCGGCCATTTCGTGAAGATGGTACATAACGGGATTGAATATGGTGATATGCAGCTGATCTGTGAAGCCTATCATCTGATGAAAGATGTTTTAGGGATGAGCTGCGATGAAATGCACGAAGTCTTTAAAGAGTGGAATGAAGGGGAGCTTAACAGCTACTTAATTGAGATTACCAGGGACATCCTTGCCTACAAAGATGAAGACGGGACCCCGCTGGTCGAGAAGATTCTGGACACGGCTGGGCAGAAAGGGACCGGGAAGTGGACCGGGATTGCCGCGCTCGACGAAGGCGTTCCGCTGACAATGATCGGTGAAGCGGTCTTTGCGCGTTGCCTCTCCGCGATGAAAGAGGAGCGGGTGGCCGCGTCCAAGGTTTTGAGCGGTCCGAAACCGAGTTTTAACGGGGATAAAAAAGCCGTCATCGAGGATCTGCGGAAAGCGCTTTACGCGGCGAAGATTATCTCCTATGCCCAAGGGTATATGCTGATGCGGGCGGCGGCCCAGACTTACGGTTGGAACCTGAACTACGGCGGGATCGCGTTGATGTGGCGCGGCGGTTGTATAATCCGTTCGCGGTTCCTTGGGAAGATCAAGGAAGCTTTTGACAAGAATCCGGAATTGACCAACCTCATCCTTGATCCGTTCTTTAAGGAGAAAGTGGAATCCGCCCAGGAGAGTTGGCGCCGGATCTGCACGTTGGCGCTGACGAACGGGATCCCGATGCCCGCCTTTACTTCGGCGCTCTGCTACTATGACGGTTACCGCAGCGCCCGGCTCCCGGCCAATCTCCTCCAGGCGCAGCGGGATTACTTTGGCGCACACACCTATGAACGGGTTGACCAGCCGCGCGGGAAGTTCTTCCATACCAACTGGACCGGTCATGGTGGAACGACTTCCGCTTCTACTTACACTGTATAAGAGGCGTAGGCAAGCAACAAGGGCAGGCCGTTTCCGGTCTGCTCTTCGGTTATTCTCTCCCGCAGTAGCGGGGCCGGAAGCTTTTTGTCTTGTTCCCCGGTTAATGATGGCCGTTAAAAAAGCAAAAGCAGGGGACAAGGAAAAGCCCAAATTGAAACGGAAGAGAGGGATTTGATTGAAAGAAATCAGGCTGAGAAAAGAAAAGATCGATGATCAGCAACTGGCGGCCGAGTTGGAGGGCTGGCTGGCGAGTTTTGCGACGCCGCCGAAAAAAGTGCTCTTGCTACCCCCCGATATCACCCGTTTTCACTCGAAAGCCGGGTTGATCGTCCAACTGCTTTACCGGGCATTATCACCTACGGCGCAAGTGGATATTATGCCGGCACTGGGCACCCACGTCGCGATGAGTGAAGAAGAGCTGGCGGTGATGTATGGTACAGAAATCCCGCGCGACCGCTTTTTCGTACATGACTGGCGGAATGATATTGTCCGGATCGGTGAGGTACCCGCCGAATTTGTGGCGGAAGTCTCCGGCGGCCTCGTCTCCTACCCAATTGGCGTCGAGATCAACAAACGGTTATTGGATCCGAGTTATGACCTGATCGTTTCGATTGGACAAGTGGTCCCGCATGAAGTGGTCGGAATGGCCAACTACAGCAAGAATATCTTTGTCGGTTGCGGCGGCCAGGATATTATCAATAAATCCCACTTTTTAGGGGCGGCCTACGGGATGGAGAAGATGATGGGGCGCGATCATACCCCGGTGCGGAAGGTCTTCGACTATGCGGAAGAACATTTCCTGGCGAAACTGCCCTTGCAGTACATTTTAACTGTCACGACAACCAAGGGGTCGGTGACGACGCTTAACGGCCTGTTTGCGGGGCGGGACCGTTCCCTGTTTGCTGAGGCGGTCGCTGAAAGTCAGCGCCGGAACCTGGATCTGCTGGATCGACCCCTAAAGAAAGTTGTGGTCTACCTCGATCCCGGCGAGTTCAAAAGCACCTGGCTGGGGAATAAAGCGGTGTACCGGACCCGGATGGCGATTGCCGACGATGGTGAGTTGATTATCCTGGCGCCGGGCTTGAAACAGTTCGGGGAAGATCCAACGATCGATCAACTGATCCGGAAATACGGTTATGTTGGGAGCAAGCGCATCCTGGAACTGGTCGAACAGGAAGAGGATTTGAAAAATAACTTGTCGGCGGCGGCGCACATGATTCACGGTTCGTCGGAAGGCCGCTTTAAGATCACGTATGCGCCGGGGCACCTCAGCAAGGAAGAGACTGAACAAGTGAACTTTGCCTATCTCCCCCTGGACGAGGCGCTTCAGCGTTATAACCCCGAGCGGCTGGTGGATGGGTTCAATACCCTTGCTGACGGGGAAGAGATCTTTTATATCAGCAACCCGGCCTTGGGCCTGTGGGCGCTGAAGGAGAAATTCCAATAAGTGACGTATCGGTGAATAATTGGAGGAGGCATCAAAAAGATGGCGGACTTAAGGATGTTTTTTGGCCAGATCGCAGCGGGCCAGGATCTGGCGGCGCTGAAACAGTTTGCGCAGGCCAACCCGGGGTTGGGGATTTATCCCGCATCCTTGCATGAAGCGGGCGGGACGGTTTTATTCATGGTTAAAACCGCCACGGAGAAAAAACTGGTGGCCGTCAAGGATGACGGCCCGGTCTTTGCGGAGTTGACGGGCGAGGAGAGGACGGAAGAAGGTTTAAAGGTAAAAACCTGCGGGTTAACCGTCGAGAACAGTCTGGTCATCCGGAAGTATTTCCCGTTCACCAACCCCTGTTCGCTGGCGAATGAACGGACTACTTTCGGTGTCGGTGACCGGTTGGGCGTGGCTTCACCCGGACATTTACGCCTCTTTAAAGAACACCCCAACGTCCGTCCGGTACTGGCGCAACAGTCGGTCCGGGAATTAACCCTGACCGGGCGGGATTTCCGCGGGGTGCTGGCGGCGGCCGTCTGGGCGGTCTTCCAGGAAGACTACCGCTTGGGCTACGGCGCCGACGGGGATCACCTGAAGGCGTTGGCCGATATTCAGACGGCGTTGGCCGAGGGGTACACGATGATTACCCTCGACTGTTCCGAGCATATTAACAATCTCCGCCCTGACCAGCAGGCGGAGATCGACCGGCTTTACAACGCTTTGCCGCCGGAAGTGCGGGCCAAGCTTGAAGCGCACTTCAGCGGGAAAACCTTTAATTTAAAAACCGGTCTCAGTTTGACCTTTACCCCGGAGGCGTTGAAACTCAATGCCGCCATTTACCAGCAGGCGGTCAACTTTGCGATTCAGGTTTTCGAGCAATTCATCAAACCGGTGCAGGACCGGGTTGACTTTGAAGTCTCGATTGATGAAACGGCGACCCCGACCGATCCGCTCTCCCATTTCTTCGTCGCCGAACAGTTAATCCAAGCCGGGGTTAAAGTCAACAGTATGGCCCCGCGTTTCTGCGGCGAATTTCAAAAGGGGATTGACTACATCGGTGATGTCAAACAGTTTGAAGCGGAATACATAGAACACACTAAAATCGCCGAACATTTCGGCTATAAAGTCAGTATCCATTCCGGCAGCGACAAGTTTGCCGTCTTCCCGGTGATCGGCCGGCTCAGCAAGGGGCATGTGCACGTGAAGACGGCCGGTACCAACTGGCTGGAGGCGGTGAAGGTGATCATTGCGGCCGATCCGGGACTCTACCGGGAAATGCACGCCTATGCGCTTGAGCATCTGGAGGAAGCAAAGAAGTACTACCATATTTCCGCTGATCCGGCGCGGATCCCGGCCTTGAGCAGTCTGCGCGATGATGAACTCCCGGCGTTAATGGAGAAAGACGATTCCCGGCAGTTGATTCATATCACCTACGGACTGCTCTTACAGGCGAAGGACCAAAACGGGCAGCCCTTATTCCGTGACCGGATCTACCGGTGCTTACACGAGAATGAAGAGCTGTATGTGGAGTTTCTCAAGAAGCATATCGGGAAGCACCTCGAATTGTTAGGGTTTTAGCCGGCGGATTACCTGGAGATCGATCCTTAGCCGGTGAGGACCGGCCCTGCGCACGCGGGGGATTGATCCCACCACCGTGAACAGGCATAACCCTGAAGATAACCATTATGTTTTCCGCCCATTGATGGGCGGTTTTTTCTTTAAAAACATAAACTTTGGAGCGAAGGCGCATATTAGTGTTATATAAAGGAATTGGCAGACCGGACTGTCAATTATCCAATTCTTTTAAGATAACAGTTTAGTTGCCAGGCAGGAAAAATCCGGGTCGGCCGCGAATGGAGAAGGAAATATTTAGCACGGAAGAAGGGAGACAGCGATGCATTCACCCGATTATACACCGTCCTCGAACTTTATCCGCAATATTATTATTGAAGATTTAAAGAGCAATAAGCACGGGGGGAAAGTGATAACCAGATTTCCCCCGGAGCCCAATGGTTATCTCCATATCGGCCACGCCAAATCCATCGTCCTCAATTTCTCCCTGGCCAAAGAGTTTAACGGCCGCTGCCATTTACGTTTTGATGACACGAATCCGAGTAAGGAAGATGTGGAATATACGGAAGCCATTCAACGGGATATTAAATGGCTCGGCTTTGACTGGGGCGAACACCTCTATTATGCTTCCGACTATTTTGAGCAGCTTTACCAGTATGCGGAGATGCTGATTAAAGAGGGTAAAGCCTATGTCTGCGACCTCAGTCCCGACGAGATCCGCGAGTACCGGGGCACGTTAACCACACCGGGCAAGAACAGCCCCTACCGGGACCGCTCTGTTGAAGAGAACCTGGATCTTTTCCGGCGGATGCGGGCCGGCGAGTTTCCGGACGGTTCCCGGGTGCTGCGGGCGAAGATTGACATGGCCTCGCCCAATTTGAACATGCGGGACCCCGTCATTTACCGGATCTTGCGGGCCCCGCACCACCGGACCGGCGACCAGTGGTGTATCTATCCGATGTATGATTTTGCCCACCCGTTATCCGATGCGCTGGAATCAATCACCCATTCAATCTGCACGCTGGAGTTTGAAGACCACCGGCCGTTGTACGACTGGTTTATTGAACAACTGCCGGTGCCGGCGCGGCCCCAGCAGATTGAGTTTGCCCGCCTCAATCTCACCTATACCGTGATGAGCAAACGGAAACTCTTGCAACTGGTGGAGCAAGGGATCGTCCGGGGCTGGGATGATCCGCGGATGCCGACGATTGCCGGATTCCGGCGGCGGGGCTATACCCCGGAGGCGATCCGTGATTTCTGCGAACGGATCGGGGTCGCAAAGAGCAACAGCACTGTTGATCTGGCCTTGCTCGAGCATTGCCTGCGCGAGGATCTGAATAAACGGGCGCCCCGGCGGATGGCCGTCTTACGCCCGTTAAAAGTGGTCCTGGAGAATTACCCGGAAGGGCAAGTGGAAGAGCTGGAAGCGGTGAACAATCCGGAAGATCCCGCGATGGGGACGCGCAAAATTCCCTTCTCCCGCGAGCTCTACATCGAAGCGGACGATTTTATGGAGGATCCGCCGAAGAAGTTTTACCGGTTGGCGCCCGGACGGGAGGTCCGCCTGCGGTACGGTTACTTTATCAAATGCACCGGGGTCATTAAGGACGAAAATGGGAAGATCGTCGAACTCCGTTGTACATATGACCCCGAGACCCGGGGCGGTTCGGCACCGGACGGCCGTCAGGTGAAGGCCACCCTGCACTGGGTCTCGGCCGCCCATGCCTTGCCGGTGGAGGTCC
>JAKOVI010000028.1 GCA_029782135.1 Bacillota bacterium | reverse complement strand
ACGAATTTTTGTGACCGGGAATACGGTGATTGATGCTCTCTTACAGACTGTTGATAAAAGTTATAATTTCCGAAACGAAGTGCTAAAAAGTGTGGATTTTGCGAAGAAGAAAGTAATCTTACTGACGGCTCATCGCCGGGAAAATTTAGGCACGAGGATGGAGCGTATTTTTCAGGCGGTGCGGAAGATTGTGGAAGGCATTCCTGAGGTGGAGGTAGTCTATCCGGTTCATTTAAATCCGGTTGTTCAAGAGTCAGCCCGGCAAGTACTTGGTGGTATGGAGCAGGTCAAACTGGTGCCTCCCTTAGAATACGAGGAGTTTGCCAACTTAATGGACCGCTGTTATCTTGTTTTAACCGACTCCGGTGGTCTCCAGGAAGAAGCACCGGCGTTGGGGAAACCGGTCTTAGTATTAAGGGACACAACCGAACGGCCGGAAGCGGTGGCTGCCGGGACGGTTAAACTGGTTGGAACGGATCCCGAGAAGATCATCGCCGAAACAACCTCTTTGCTGAAAAACGCGGATCTTTATCGAAAAATGGCCACCGCGGTCAATCCTTATGGAGATGGGAGAGCAGCGGAACGGATTCTCCAAGCTATCCGCTATTACTTTAAACTTAGCACTCAACCGGTGGAAGAATATATTTGAGGAAAGCTAAGGACAGGGTAAGTTATATTGAACGCCAACCTTTATGTTTGATCCTTCTATTTTTTTCACACTATTGTTTATGGTAAAGGCAGGTAGATTAAGAATGAATATCGCAGTGATTTTAGCGGGTGGGACCGGAAGCCGGATGGGAATTGTGGACAAGCCCAAACAGTTTATAGATGTTTATGGCAAACCCATTATCGTTCATACTTTGGAAGTGTTCGACAATCATCCGGAGATCGATGCGATTGCGGTGGTTTGTTTAAGTGAGTGGCTGGATGATTTGCGGATCCTATTAAGAAAATATGAGATTAATAAGGTTAAGTGGCTGATCGAGGGGGGCGAAACCCGTCAGTTATCCGTCTATAATGCGGTGAAAACTCTCACGCCGGAATGCGCCGATGATGATGTCATCGTTGTTCACGATTCGGTCCGTCCGTTGGTTACCCATAAAATAATCAGCAATAATATCGCAGCTGCCAAGCAGTATGGAGCGGTTGATACGGTGGTACCGAGCGTCGATACGATTGTTCGAAGTGTTGATGGGGAAAGCATTAAAGAAGTGCCCTTACGGAAAGAGTTGTATCTGGGACAGACGCCCCAAAGTTTCCGCCTATCCCTGCTCCGGCTGGCCCACGAAAAGGCAAGAGCAGAAAACAATTTAAATTCGACTGATGATTGCCAGTTGGTTTTGGACTTGGGGGAAGAGGTACATCTTGTCCCAGGGGAAAAATTAAACTTTAAAATCACATCATTTGATGATCTTCTCTTGTTAAAAGCAGTGATTAAACTAGGGAAGACGGAGATGTTGTAATGCTTGGAAAAAGCTTTAAAATTGTTGAACCGCGCCGCTTCGACCTTTATCTCGATGATCTGGTCTGCGCGCCGGATGAAGCGGTCGTTAAAATCGAATATGCGGCGATCTGTAAAGCCGATCTCCGTTATTACCTTGGTGCGAGAGACAAAAGAACCTTGGGCTTTAAATACCCGATGAACCTCTTGCATGAAGCGGCCGGGTCGATTGTCCTCGATAAAACCAAACGGTTTCAGGTGGGAGAGCGGGTAGTTTTAGTCCCGAATATTATTCTGAAAGACAAGCATGATTGTGAGCATTGTGTCTGCCGGCGGGCGGATTTGGGGGAGAACTACTGCCCGAACGCTTTTTTTGCTTCCAGCAACTATAATGGTTTTGCCCGGGAATATGTTAATTACCCGGTCGACTATTTGCTTAAGATACCGGTAAATTTGGAACCCCGACTGGCGACCTTTACTGAACTTATCTCTGTGGCCATTTCAGCTTACCGGAGGTTAAACCTGAAGGGTGATGAAACAATTGGAGTTTGGGGCGACGGGGTTTTAGGCTATATCCTAAGCACTACTCTGAGGTATATCCATCAAGGAAAGATCGTGGTGGTCGGCAAGGATGAAGATAAACTACGACAGTTTAAAGCCCATGCTCAGTACTTGGCCGGCGATCCCAAGATTTTCGAAGAAGAGCTGCAGATTGCCTATGAGTGTGTCGGCGGTAGGTTTTCGGCGGAGGCCATTAATGAAATCATTGATCAAATTGTGGTCGGGGGAAGGATTGTCCTGACCGGAGTGGCGGAGGAACAGATCGGAATCAATACGCGCAAGATTTTAGAGAAGGGTTTATCTTTGTACGGAGTAACCAGGAGCAATAAGAATGACTTTGAAAAAGCTCTTACGCTTCTCGTCGACGAAAAATACCAGGCTGATATCTCCCCATTGCTCTTGAAAGAATTGGTGATTAACGATATTACCGACTTTTACCGGGCTTTTGAAGAAGAGCTGGGAAATAAGAGATTAGGGAAGAATGTTCTCCGTTTTAATTTATAGAAGATTGAGGGTTAAAATCTCCCGAAGGAGTTGATCTTTTATGGATCTTGCCAGAGTGTCCACCCTGATTAGCCAGACTAACCTCCAATACCTGGTGAGTGTTGCGGTTTTAAAGCTGGCGATGGAGGGTGTTACAGCGCAAAATGGGAATGTGGCTGAGTCGATGGAAGAGACGGGAAAAGCGTTGGAGCAATTGGTCCAACCTCATTTGGGCCAGCATGTTGATATTACTGTTTGAGCCATTATCTTAAGTAATTAACAGTTCATTATTTTCTCCGGGTTCACCTCATGAACTTATTTTTTGATCATTTGAGGGGTATCGAAAATGGATGCGGTACGGATTCAAAACTATATAATCAGCGCGGAAAACCGCCCTTTTATCATTGCCGAAATGTCGGGGAACCATAACCATTCCCTCGACCGCGCCCTCGCGATTGTGGATGCGGCGGCCGAGGCCGGGGTACAGGCCTTGAAACTGCAGACCTATACGGCGGAGACGATGACGATCGATAAGGATGACGGCGAGTTTTTTATCGATGACCCGAACAGTCTTTGGCAGGGGACTTCCCTCTACAAGCTGTACCAAAAAGCTTATACGCCTTGGGAATGGCATGAGGCGATTTTCAAGCGTTGCCGCGAACGGGGGATCATTGGCTTCAGCACTCCTTTTGATGTAACGGCGGTTGATTTTCTGGAAATGCTTGATGTTCCCTGTTACAAAATTGCCTCCTTTGAAAATACGGATTTGCCTTTAATCAAAAAAGTGGCGTCTACAGGTAAACCTTTATTTCTTTCGACCGGAATGGCGACATTAGCCGAGTTGGACGAGGCGGTGCGGACGGCTCGGGAAGCCGGGTGTCGGGATCTGATCCTGCTCAAATGTACCAGTACATATCCGGCCGACCCTAAAAACTCCAACCTAATGACCATCTCACATATGCGTAATCTTTTCGGCTGCCAGGTCGGGATCTCCGATCACACGATGGGGATTGGGGTAGCCACCGCAGCGGTGGCTTTAGGCGCAACGGTGGTTGAAAAGCATTTTACCTTAAACCGGTTGGACGGAGGCGTTGATGCCGCTTTTTCCTTGGAACCGGAGGAGATGAAGGCTTTGGTGGAGGAGACGGAACGGGCTTGGCAGGCATTAGGCGAGATCAGTTACGGCCCAACGGAGGATGAAAAACCGTCTCTTAAGCACCGCCGGTCATTGTATATTGTAAAAGATCTAAAAGCAGGCGATGTTTTAACAAAGGATAATCTCCGCGCGATCCGGCCGGG
>JAKOVI010000005.1 GCA_029782135.1 Bacillota bacterium | reverse complement strand
ACACCGCCCCGGCCACGCGCGCTTTTAAACCGTAACCCAATATCCGTATTGATAAATGTACAATCCCGTACATAGACATTGCGCACACCGCCGGACATCTCGCTGCCGACCACAAACCCGCCGTGTCCTTGGTAGACCACACAGTTCTGAATCAGCACGTCTTCGGTGGGAACGCCCCGTTCCCGCCCCTCCCGGTCTTTCCCCGATTTGAGGCAGATACCGTCATCCCCGCCATTAAAGAAAGAATCAGTAACGAACACCCGCCGGCAGGACTCCAGATCCAGGGAGTCACCGTTCTGGGCCCACCAATGGTTATAGGCCGTAATGTTCCGGATCGTTACATCCTCACAGAGCAAGGGATGCAGGTTCCAACTGGGCGAATTGCGGAAAGTCGGGCCGTCGAGCAAGACCTTTTTGCAACGGACCAAACTGAGCAAGACCGGGCGGAGATACTCCCGGGCTTGGGCAAAATCCTCCAGGGTCGCCGTACCGCTTTCTTCGAGCGCCGCCACGATTTTTGCCCCGTTCATCGCCTGCTTGGAAGGCCACCAGATCTTGGTCGCCTTATCCACCACCCCACCGGAGGCAACCAGTTTCCGCCACTGGTTCATGGTTAATTTCTCCTTCTTCACCATCCGCCAGGCCTGGCCGGCACCGTCAAAGATCCCCTGGCCGGTAATGGCGACATTCTCTAAATCCACCCCATTGAGCGGCGCCTGGCAACAGACCCTCTTCTTCCCTTCCCAACTTGTCCTCACCAGCGGATAATCCTCAAACTGGGGGCTAAATCGAACCACCGCACCCTGTTCCAAGTGGAGATTTACATTGCTTTGCAGGGTAATCGGACCGGTCAGCCACAAACCAGCCGGAACGACGACTTTCCCTCCGCCTGCCTGGGCACAAGCAGACATTGCGCGGGCAAAAGCCTCTGTGTTTTTTATCAAGCCGCCTGGGACGGCGCCATAATCAACAATATTAAAGGTTCGCTCCGGGAAAGTCGGAAGTTCTACGACAAAATCAACTCCCCATCCTTTAGCGTCATACACTTGCATCCTTAATTCCCTTCCCTTCCAGTCCGTTCTCCAATCATCCTGATCGAGGAGCTTGGTGGTTTGTTCCCTGCTTTTCCGCCGGAAAGCAACTACCGGATGAGCCTGGGAGGACCCGGTCTCCCGCCTCGCCTAGGTCTTACTTCTTTAAAACATTATTTTTCGGCGCCCATTTCTGCTGCCACTGCGGATAATCCGTCGACAATAAAGTGGCAGGGGCAGTCGTATACCAGCTATAACCGGTCCGGCGCTCCCGTTCAATCTCAGCCAGGCTATACTTTATGATCCCATCCCGCCCGCTAAAGATCGGTTTATTGGTCCCGATCTCGTAGAAACGGGCCCAAATCGGAGGAGAGTTGGGTTTTTCCACCACAATCACATCATTACTCGTCCTGGTCACCACGATCCCGGTCAGTTTCGCCTCGTTAAACCAGGCCACCGC
>JAKOVI010000122.1 GCA_029782135.1 Bacillota bacterium | reverse complement strand
ATCTCCTCTTCCGTCGCCCGGCGGGGATTATTCAGCATCGCCCGTTGTGTTTTGGTATCGTCGACCAGCGCGGTTAATAATTCCGGACCGATGCCGATTTCGTTATAGGTTAAAGGAAGCTGGAGATCCGTCATTAAATTGCGCACGGCTTGCGCCGCCAGTTTCGCACCCTCCCGGAGGCTTAGACCTTGGGTGTTCTCTCCTAGTAATTCAGCGATTTCACGGAATTTTTCCAGATTGGCGGGTAAATTAAATTCGATTACCTTCGGCAACGCAATCCCGACCGCCACACCGTGATCCTTGTTTCCGATCCCGCCAACGGCCATCCCCAAGCCATGCGCCGCCCCCACGCCGGCGTATGCAATGGCAATCCCCGCCAGGTTACTGGCTAATGCCATCCCTGTCCTGGCTTCCAAATCATTGCCGGCCAGCACCGCGCGGCGCAAATACTTATTGACCAGCGCAATCGCCTGCCGGGCGTACAAATCGGAGACCGGATGCGCGCTGCGGGAAACAAAAGCCTCGATCGCATGGGTCAACGCATCAATCCCAGTGTTGGCAGTAAGATACGGGGACAAATTCAAAGTTAATTCCGGATCAACAATCGCGACATTCGGAAAATTATACGGACTGCGTAAAGCATCTTTCCGGTTCCGCGCTTTAATCGTCAGGACAGAAATCCCGGTAACCTCGGCACCTGTCCCGGAGGTCGTCGGAACCGCAATACAAGGCAGGCCTTTTTTCGGCATGCCCTCCTCCATTAAGGTCAAGAGCGGAGTTTTCAACCCGGCTGCCGAGGCGATCGCCTTGGCCGTATCGATCGCACTGCCTCCACCCAAACCGATCACCAAATCACAACCGCTCTCCAAGGCCAGTTCAATCCCGGCTTCCGCCGTCTCGGTGCTGGGATTGGACTCCACCTTTTCAAAGAGGACAACCTCAATCCCGTTGGCGGCCAGCTTGCTTTCGATCCGCCCTGTGATCCCGGCCTGCCGCATGGCGGTTTTCCCGGTAACCAGCAAAGCCTTTTTGCCCAGAGCGGCCGCCTCTTCACCGATCTTGTCCACCTGACCGTTCCCAAACAAAACCCTGGTCGGCATGAAGAATTGAAAACTGCTATGTAGATTCATGTTCGCACCTCGACTAAATTTTTTATTCAACCTCTTCCTGAGCGCTTACTATAATGCCCGG
>JAKOVI010000145.1 GCA_029782135.1 Bacillota bacterium | reverse complement strand
TCGGTGTTTTGCAGGGCTTGGTGGATCCTGATTAGATTGTCATGGTCAAAAAACTTAGGTTTTTTATACCGGCCGTAAGGGACATTAAATTCTCCCTTTTTGTTCAGGCGAAATAACCCGTTGTAACAGGTTTTGTTTAAGAAGATCAGCAAGCTGGCCCTTTCCACCCAAGCCTCGTTATAAGCCTGCCGGTTGATCGCTTTGGCCTGACGGTTAAAGAAAGCGCGGGTTTCGTAGTAAAACGCTTTCCGCTCTTCCTCATTTTTCCGGGCGAAATCCGCGCTTATTTGCTCGAGCCTCTTGAGTAAAGCCTGGGGGTTCTGTTTGATCACTTGGTAACAGAGGATCAGATCGGGATTGATATCGAATAGATAGGCCTGGTCAATACGGAAATTACTTTTTAAATAAAAAAACATCGCCCCTCCGCCGACAAAGGGTTCAAGGTAGCGGGGAATCTGTTTCGACTGCTTGACCGGTTCAGGTAAGCGGGCGGCAAACTGTTCCAACAATTGGCTTTTCCCGCCGGCCCATTTCAGGAAGGGGCGCATTACAGTTCAACTCCAAATCACTAAATGTTTCCGTATAGTATATATTTTAATTAGCCGGGAGCACGGCTTTTTCCTTTTAGCCGGGAACACTGCTTTTTTCTTTGTAATTAAAACCCGGAGAACGAATCATTCCGTTACTGAATGAAGAGACTAATAAGATCCTGAAACAATGGGTTGCTGGAAAACTGGCCGAGAAAGTTCCTGGAAATTTCCTGCGACAAATTCTTCCACTCCTGGGCGGAAAGCCGGCCGACATTGATCGCTTCCGCGGCGGGGAAAGGGGAAAAGGTTAACTTTTGCCCAGGATTGATAAGACTTTGCTTCAGTGCCACCTTAAACAGAACTTCTTCTCCTGTTTTCGCTTCGGTCATCTGCATCGTATGGGAGGCCGTCATCTGGCGCCAAAAACCTTTCCGGTCGATGAGAATTTTTCCGTTAAACGCGAAGAATTGGGGGATCTCTGTTTTCGCTGCCGTAAACCCTGTCAACATCCCGGCGAGTAGTTGATCGAGGGTTGCATCAAGTTGATCGCGGAAAGCAAGGATCTCTTCGGCGGTAATTGGCCAAGTGGCCAAGTCCCCGTTCTGCTGGGCAATGCTGAGCAACTGGGTGATCTTATCTTTAATTAAAGTCCGGAGGGCGGGATTCGCAAGCATAATCCGAAACAGCTCACTTGTTTCTTCAAAAGCGGATTGATCCATTTGTAAAAGGAGTTCTTTACAAGTGATCTTTTTTTCCCGGTTATTTTCAATGACAGAGAGCTTCACTGCTTGGTCGCCGGCGGTAATTTTGTCTTGGTAATATTTGGTATAGAAATCCCAGATCGCCGTCTCAATTTCGCGCCGGGTTTTTTCGTCGATTTCGAAGAGGACAGGCAGGTAATCTTCGATCCGGAGCTGGAGACCAAAGTGCTCTTGGGCGAGCCGGTTAAGATCTTTTAACTCAAAATAAAAGGTTTTTGGACCTAAAAAGACCGACTGTAAGGTTAGTCTTTCGAAATCGCCATAGAAAGCAAAATTCCCGCAATCGGTATCTTTATAGAAGATATTCCAGTATACTTGGCAACGTTTGTTTTCTTTATCCAACTTGGTATTGACGTTGAAGACACATTGGCTGAAAATATTATAAATCGTTTGGAGATTCGGGTTTTCCGACCGGATGTCGAAATTGAACTCGGCTTCATACTCCTGTTGCTTAAGATCATTTACTTTTTTAAGTGCAGCGACCACTTCTTC
>JAKOVI010000129.1 GCA_029782135.1 Bacillota bacterium | reverse complement strand
TTTTGACGACCGCGGGTTGTTGGGGAAGATCGCCGGGAGTTTAAAGATGAACGGGCGGCTTAGTGGTACGCTCCAAGGGCCGGAATTTTCCGGGGAGATTGATCTTCGCCAAGCGCAGGTTGCCGGTTTTAACCTCGATCAGGTCACGGGGGAGTTATGCTGGTCCAACCGGACGCTCGCGCTCGACCGGATGGCGGTTCGCCGGGCGGGAGAAGAAGTAACGGCCTTCGGGAAGATCGATTTTACCGCAGCGAAGCCGGTCTTGGATTTGGGTGTTAAAATGGAAGAGGCCGGCCTGGCGAATCTCCTGATGCTGACCGGCCGGTTCCCGCAGGCGCGGATCGACGGGAAGCTCAGCGGCTATCTGCGTCTGTTGGGGCAGTTGGAGCAACCGCTCCTCCGGTTGATTGTTCAATTTTCCGAAGGGAAAATTAATAATCTTTCCACCCTCGAAGGAGAAATTGATTTACAGGTTGAGGGTGCGCAGATTACGCTTAACCGGTTGCTGATTGAGGAAGGTGAAGGGCGGTTGACTGCAACCGGAGTTTATCTTCCAGGTTCGCAACTGCAGCTTTCCACCAAAATGAGTGAGTTTCCAGTCGCGCCGCTCCTCAGTTTGGCCGGGAGTAAAGCTTTGCCGGAGAGCGGACGGCTCAGCCTCGATTTGCATGTCGATACCACGGTGGCGGGGTTAAGCGGGGAGTTTAATGCGTTGCTGCAGGATGCATGTTGGGGTGGATTGAGACTCACTTCCTTAGGGGTGAAAGGTGAGATCCATGATGACATCGTCTTTTTGGAAGCGGAAGAGCTCGGAACCAACCGTTTATCAATCCAGGGAACGCTGCCCTTAAACCCGGAATGGTTTGGCGCTATCCAGTTACCGACGCGTTGGCCGCATCAGAATAGCCAGATTGATCTGGTCATCTCCGCCGACCGTATGGAAGGACGGGCGCTCAATGCCTTCTTTACCGAGCCTTTTATTTCCGGGGGAACAATCGATGGCTTGCTCTCGTTAAACGGTATTTGGAAAGCCCCTTATTTAGTGGGGAGTTTGGCGATTATGAACGGGCGGGGAAAAATTACCGCCCTGGGGGAAGAGTTTAAAGAGCTCAACGGTTATCTGGAGTTTTCCCAGCAAGGCCTACGCATCCTGGGGCTGAACCGGAGAGAAGGCAGCCGTTTAGAAGGCCGTTTCGGGAACGGACGTTTCCGGTTGGGCGGGAGGATTAACGCCCGCGGACTTCTCCCCCAGGAGTTCGACCTCGGTTTTGAGGGAGAGAATTTCCATCTGAAACTGCCCTTCCTGGACGGGCTGGTCAGCGGGAAACTGGCCCTGACCGGAGCGGTCGACGAACCGGGCCTGCAGGGAGAGGTCGTCTTGCGTAAAGCACGGGTCGGGTTGCCGGAAAGCACCGGCGGAAAGTCACCGCTGGACTTAAACTTGGCTCTCAAGGTGCAGGCGGCTGATGATGTCTATTTCCGGATGTATGGCATGGCCTATGTCCCCTTCACCGGGAAGATGCAGGTCGGTGGGACGCTGAACAAACCGGTGTTGGATGGGACTTTTACGTCCAACCGCGGCTGGGTGAATTTTATGGGCGATACTTTCCGGATCAGAAACCTCCAGGCATCCTTCCGCCCGGATTATCAGCTCTATCCTTATCTGGAACTGGAAGCAAGCCGTTACCTTTCCGGAACGGAAGTCACCCTTTCCACGGAGGGTTGGTCCGGGGATCTGGAGAGTCTGGTGATCACCCCCAGTTCCAACCCGCCGAAGAGCAGGGAGGAGATCTTAAAGCTGTTGAACTGGCCGGAAAAGATCGAAGAAGCGGGGATTGTGACCTTCGGCAGTATCTTCCAAGAAAACATTAACATGGTCGGCGATCTCTTCATCGGCCGGGTCCTTGATGAATTCCGGAGCGTCATGCCGATTGACTTTCTCACTTTAGAACAGGACCGCACCGCCGGTACGTTCTGGATGAATATGGGGAAATCGCTGACGGAGGATCTCTACCTTTCATATGAGCGGAGTCTCGGCCCGTCAACCGAACAGGTCTGGACTTTAGAATGGCGGATGGTACCGAATATTTCGTTGATTGGCGACTATTCGGCAGACGAGGGCCTGAGCTGGCAATTACAGTATAGTTTGCGTTTTTAATGATCGGAGCGTATTTTTCGCCAGATTTACCGTAAAACTTTGTTTGGAAAGGGGCAGGGAAAGTTACGGGCGGTCACGAATTCTTATTAAGCGCGTACCGTGATTACCAGGGACTGCCAAAGGAGGCCAAATCGGTGATAAAGAGCTATAAACCAACATGTTTTGTCCTTGTCTTACTTTTGCTTTGCATCATGCTGACCACTCCGGCCATTGCCGCCGGGGAGACGGTTCTGTCCGTAGAAGTTACCGGCAATGAGCAGATCCGGGACGACCAGATCTTACGGGCGATTACGAATATCCGTTTGGGGGAACCCCTCAACCAGTATGCGGTACAACAGGATCAGCAGGCGATTATGAGTCTTGGGTATTTCTCAATTGTTGAGCCTTATGCCGAAGAGTTTCTGGGCGGGCTGAAGATTGTCTTCCGCGTGGTGGAGAACCCCAAGATTAAAGAGTATAAAATTGAAGGCCTGGAACGGATTAAGCCGGAGGAAGTTCTGCCCTTCCTTACCCAGAAACCGGGCGAGGTCTTCAACTTTGTTAAACTGATGAATGATCTG
>JAKOVI010000125.1 GCA_029782135.1 Bacillota bacterium | reverse complement strand
AAGATCCAGAAGAGCATCTTTATTCAAGGGGGATGAAAGGAGGGGGATTATGCATCTGCTCCGGTTATATTTGGCCTTTTCGAAAGTGAATTTTTTAACGCAAATGGAATACCGGACGCAATACTTCTTACGCATGGTCACCAAAACGATTGCCTGGTTGACCGGTTTTATCCTCATCTCCGTCTTGTTGTACCGCTTTCGGGCAATCAGCGGGTGGAGTACTTACGAAGTTTTATTCCTCTACACCCTTGATGTTCTCTCCTATTCCCTGGCGGCCACTTTTTTCCTGAGCCCATTCCAGAACCTGAGCCGGAATATCCGTTTGGGGATGTTTGATGAAGTCCTCACCAAGCCGGTTAATCCTTTATTGTATTACATGTGTACAAAAACCAGCGCCGGCTATGTGAATAATTACATCATCTCCGTTGTGGTGTTGGGGCTTTGTTTTAAAAACCTCCAGATCAAATTAACCGTCGCAAAACTCATAGCGCTGGTCATCGTGCTTCTTGGCGCGACCCTCATCCAAAGCGCCGCTTTTATGCTCACCAACATTCCTGCTTTTTGGCTGGTAAAAAGTAATAGTTTATACCGCTTGTTCTTTTCCAATATAACCGGTTTCCTGCAGTATCCATTATCAATCTATAACCGTTCGGTCCAGATCATTCTTACCTTTATCCTGCCTTATGCATTTGTCAACTACTATCCGGCCCAGTATTTTTTGGGAAAAGAGGAATACCTCTTTCATCCGCTTTTCCAATACTTGACGCCCCTGGTTGGCGTCCTCTTCTTTACCCTGGCCTACTTCCTCTGGAAGCTGGGGATTAACAACTATCAAAGTACCGGTTCGTAAAAAGGAAGGGGGTCGGAAAGATGAGCCTCATCGAAGTGAAAAATGTCTCGAAGGATTTTAAGGTTTACCAACGGGAAAAGGGCTTCGGGAACACGGTTAAATCGTTATTCGTCCGGAAATACCAGATTATCCGTGCGGTACGGGAGATCTCCTTTACGATTGAACAAGGGGAGCTGATCGGCTACATCGGTCCGAACGGCGCCGGAAAATCGACCACGATTAAAATGCTTGCCGGCATCCTCCTCCCGACCGCGGGGGAGATCAAAGTGGACGGGATTATCCCTTACCAAGACCGGAAAAAGAACGCAATGAAGATTGGGGTGGTCTTCGGCCAAAGATCCCAATTAAATTGGGATTTGCCGATGGAAGATACCTTTGAGTTGTATCGCCGGATGTACCGGGTTGAACAAGCCCGTTACCGGCGTAATCTGGAGTTTTTCGTCGAACTCTTGGGGATGAAGGAGTTTATCCGGACCCCGGTCCGCCAGCTCAGTTTAGGCCAGAAGATGAGGGCGGAGATTGCCATCGCCTTATTGCATGACCCGCAAATTCTCTACCTGGATGAACCGACGATCGGCCTGGATGTCGTGGTGAAAAACAAAATCCGTCACTTTATCAAAGAATTGAACCGCGAAAAAGCGACGACCGTCATCCTCACGACGCACGACATGAATGATATTGACCAAATCTGCGAGCGGATTATCATGATTGACAAAGGGCGGATCTTACATGACGAAAGCCTGGAACACTTTAAGAAGACCTATACGAACTATTACTATGTGCAGATTGAATGCGCTGCGGATAGCAAAGCGGAGGTGGATCCACGGTTCAAATTGATTAAAAAAGAAAATGAACATAAGTACCTTTACGCCTTTAATAAAGAGGAGATCTCTTTCCAGGAAGTCCTTTTATATTTTGCCCAAAACTTTGAGTTGCTTGATATCAGTATCAAACCGCCGGAGATTGAAGAGATCGTCCGCCGTTTATATGAGCAGGTTTGAATGCAGGCAGGGAAGAAAGACAGCCCGGAGTAGTTCCGGGCTGTTATTTTGCACTGGGAGCTATTTCTCCGGTTTTCTCGCACTTAGTGGGGGGGTTAAGAGAGCGTTCCACGGCAGTTGGCTATTTAATGGCTATTTTTTAAGGTGGGTTGCTAAGAACTCCCAGGCAAGCTGAGAAGCTTCGGGGTAGTCCGAAAACCCGTGACCGGCTCCTTCAACTGGAATAAAGGTGGCATCGACCCCGGCCTCGATTAGGCTCTGATAAAAGGTTTGACTTTGCGTAATGGGAACAGTGGTGTCTTTTGTCCCATGCATAATCAAAAAGGGCGGATCGTCGCTGCTGGCGTATGTCCCCGGCATTGCTTTTTTGGCCCACTCCGGGTCGGCCGAGGGTCTTTTCCCAAGAAGGGCGACGAGTGAACTGAATCGATCGGCCAGCTTTAGGTCACTGATAAAATCGGCTGGTCCAAACCAATCGACAACCGCTTGAACGCGACTTGAGTAGTTCGCCCAGCCTCCAGTCCCTTCAAATGTACCCGACGGGAGAGTTCCTAATAAGGATGCCAAATGCGCCCCGGCAGAAGTTCCCCATACGCCGATGCGGTCGGGATCAAGATAATATTTTTCGGCATGAGCCCGGAGGTACCGGACCGCAAGTTTACAGTCTTCGATCTGCGCCGGAAAAGTCGCTTCACCGGTTAAACGGTACTCGATCGCGACACCGACGTAACCTCTTTTCGCGTAACCGACGATTTTATTGGCATGCTCATTCTTACTACCATGATTCCACCCGCCGCCGTGAATATAGATTAACACCGGCCAGGGTTCAGGCGGAGCGGTCTTCGGATAACAAATCTCCATTTTCAGGGTGCGGGTCCCGCCCATACCAATCTCAACATCGTGGTCGTATTGTAGATCGGGTGGTACAAGTGGCGCCTTAAAATTATCATTAGCGGCGGAGCTGATATTGGTAATTCCGCTGGCGAGCAGAGTAAGAACCACTAGGACGATAAGAAGTGGTTTCATAAGTTGATATCCCCTTTCAGTTTAACCGTTCTTCATTCTGTTGTTCATTATAATGAAACAGGAGAGGGGATGTAAAGGTCAATTCTTTAGATCCCTTTGTTTAAAATTTAGATATTTAAGTTAGATATAAACTAAATTATAACCAACGTTTTTAATCGATAAAAAAACCTCTCTGTTTGATTGAATGGTCATTCAAACAGAAAGGTGTAACTTGGATTATGATATGACAACACTGCTTGTTTACAAAACCATACTTCCGGATCCCAGTACCCAGGAGGAACTGAGGTAACCGTTCCGAAAGCTTGCTAACAAAAGGTTATTTTTTCTTTTTAAGGTGTCTCTCTAAGAACTCCCATGCTTTTTGGGAAGCTTCCGGGTAGTCCGAAAACCCATGGCCGACCCCTTCGACGGGAATGAAGGTGGCATCGACTCCGGCATCGATTAAGCACTGATAAAAGGATTGACTGTCCGCAAACGGAACAACGGTGTCATTTGTCCCATGCATAATTAAAAAGGGCGGATCGTCGTCGCTCGCGTATGTACCCGGCATTGCCGCTTTTGCCCACTCCGGGTCTTCTGAGGGTTTTTTCCCAAGAAGGGCGATGAGGGAACGCCATTGATCGGCAAACTCGCTGGTAAAATCGGCTGGTCCGAACCAGTCAACAACCGCCTGGACGCGACTGGAATAGTTCTCCCAGCCTCCTGTCCCTTCAAATTTACCCGGTGGGAGCGTCCCCAATAATGATGCCAAATGGGCGCCGGCAGAACTTCCCCATACGCCGATGCGGTCAGGATCAAGATGATATTTTTGAGCATGCGCCCGGAGATAACGGACAGCAAGTTTACAGTCTTCAATCTGTGCTGGAAAAACTGCTCCTTCGGGAGTCAAACGGTACTCGATGGCGACACCGACGTAACCTCTTTTCGCGTAACCGACGATTTTATTGGCATGCTGGTTTTTACTGCCATGATTCCACCCGCCGCCGTGGATATAAATCAACACCGGCCAGGGCTCAGGCGGTGCGGGTTTAGGATAACAAATCTCCATTTTTAAGGTACGGTCCCCGCCCATGCCAATCTCAACATCATGAAGGTATTGCAGATCGGGTGGTACGACTGGCGCTTGAAAATCGTTATCCGGGTGGTTTGATGGTTCGTTTTGATCAAATGGTTTCATATATTATCATTCCTTTCGGTTTAACCCTTTTATTTTATTAATCATTATAAAAAAACAGAGGGGAATGTAAAGACGGATTCTTTAGATCTCTTTGCTCACAATTTAGTTTAGTTGTTCAAAGTTAAATTGAGTATCATTGAATTTGATCCCAAGCAAACGATGCTTGAAATTCCCAGGCGAAAAAGGGTTGCTGAAAATCACACCTTTTTCAGGTAAATATTTTGCGTCGGGTAGGTGAAATAGATCCCGCGCTTCTCAAATTCCTCGATGAGCCGCAGATTAATCTCTTGTTGGATATCCATGTATTTACGGTAATCCTTGGTCGTAACATAATAGACAGTTTCAAAACGGAGGCTGTATTCGCCGAAGGATTTAAAATGTGACCGGTCAAAACGGGTCTCCGGGATACTTTTAATGATCCCCGCGATCAGTTCCGGAATCTCCCTTAACTGATCAGCAGGAGTCTGGTAGCTGACGCCGATTTCAAAGGTGATCCGCCGGTTAACCATCCGTTTATAGTTCCGAAGGCGTGAACTCGTCAGATCGGCGTTGGAAAAAACCAGTTCTTCGCCGGTCAGGCTCCGGAGGCGCGTTGTTTTAATTCCAATATTTTCAACGGTACCCGAAAAGGTGTCAATTACGATATAATCCCCAATCTCAAAGGGGCGGTCAAAGTAAATCGTGAAATAGCTAAATAAATCACTCAGAAAGACTTGCGCGGCCAGGGCGACGGCGATACCGCCGATTCCCAGTCCGGCAAGGAGGGTGGAGATTTTAATCCCCAAATTATCCAGGAAGATGATCAGGGCAGATATCCAGGCTAAAAACTGGATAAAGATGAAGATGACTCTTAAAATATGCCTTTTTGAGGGATCAGACTCTTTTTTAATCAGGTAATTATTAAACCAGTAATTGACAAGGGAGAGGCTAAAACAAACCCCGAAAACAATCAGAACGGCGAGGCCTATCCAATTAATGATCTTCTGCAATAGCGGGCCAATGGCCAGCCATTGCAGGCTGAGGTAAAAGACCCCGAAGTAAAGGGTGGGCAGTAATTGCTGCTTTGCCGTGTTCAGTAAGTAATGAAGAAACTCGTGATTACCGTTATCGACCCATTTATTGATCCTTGTTAAAACGAATTTTTTACCGAGCCGGACAAGGAGAAAGCCGAGGAGAAAGACGGCGAAAAACTTGAGATAATCGAGGAGGGTATTATGGAAAATTGTATACTCAATGACCTTGGCAAACAAGCACATCACTCCTCAATATAATACTCCTCAAGGGCTTATCTGCGTGCGCATCCGCCGGACAAGCCATCCCCGATTGTTAGGGGAGAAGGAAACAGATTTGGAAACTTATCTTTATCTTGCCATAAATATCTAAACATAATTCGAGCTTTAAAATATTACTCCTGTACCAAACTGAGTAGTTCTTTCTGATGCTGTTTGTACTGCTCCAGAAGATAAGGGACAAAATGAACAAAGTCAGGATATCGATCCCTGTTCTCCCGATAGTAATTTAACTGTTCCACGGTAAATTCGGTCAAATAGAAACCGTTTATTTTTTCCACTTCAAGCATTCGGATGTATTCAAATTCCCCGTAAAGCTCCTTAGTCCCCAATAACACGACAGCCCGTAAAACTTGCTCGTTAAAGAACGTCTCGACACGCGGATAAGCCATTCGTGTCATTCGTTCTTTAACTGGCATAAAAAGTTTATTTAATGCCTTTACCTGGCGGTTATATTTTTCCAAAGCCGGGTTAACAAAGGAATGTCCCCATTCGTGCAAACTCAACTGTTCCAGATTATAAATGCTGCCAAATTGGGGTGTATCTTCACTCCGACCAAATTCCCTGATGATCTGATAAACAAGAATCCTGCCGTCTTTCGTCTCGATCGTTATTCCGTAACCGCCGGCCGGAAAAAAGGCTGGTGCCAAAATGAGATGGTATTCATCCCCTTTCGCTCCGAAAAAGTCCTGGAGCCAGGTAAGGATTTTTGTACCGTCAAACCCTGCCGTATTTGCGTTTAGGATCTCTTCTAAATAGGGCTTTTGTTGCTGATAGAAATGGAGGAAACCCGAGTCCACAGCCAGTTTAACCAACGCTTGGCGGAAGTTTTCCAAATTACTTTTTCCCCCTGCTCTTCCTTGTAGGTACCGGCTATAACCGTTAACCGGCGCCAAATCAGGTAATGCTCCCAGACTGAGGATGAAATTAGGCGGAGCATCGTAGGTAAAGCCCTGTTTTGTCAATTTTTCAGCAAGAAGAATTGCTTTATGATCCTTATAAGGATCGAAAAAGGCCTTTAATTCCCGGAAGTAACGGTTCCCGGAACCGGAAGGCCCTCTCTGCGCCATCCATGAAGTCTGACTTAAAACCCCAGCCAACAATTCAATCTCCGGCCTAATCTCCACATACACCTGGCCGGAAGGGTCTTTTATACAAATTGGTGCCCAATCGCTTACGCCGGAGAGGACAGGTGTATCCGGAAAACACACCAAAAACAGAACAAGAAAAAGTACAATTTTGCGTTTCATCATTGATCCCCCTGAACATACCTTTCGTTTTTTCCGGCTTGAAGGTGTCTTAAAGTCTATATTCAACCCGTTAATAAATCTTCGCATTATCCTTTCTACACCAGTCAGACTTATCCTACCTTCAATGATTTTTCAAATACTTAATAGTTAATTTAAAAGAACTTTATCTTCTTCAATTTGACCCGTGAAGGGCAAAGCGATAAGATATTGAAGGGAAAAAGTTCTCAAAATTTTACAAAACGAAAGGGGACCGACGATGCAAGCGGAAAACATTCAAGCACTCTTTATTGTCATCGATGACCCGGAAAAACTGGAACAGGTTTTAGAAGTTCTTCTGGAATGCGAAATCCGGGGTGCGACGATTATTGAGACCCAAGGAATGGCAAAAGTACTTTCCACACACATTCCCATCTTCTTTGGATTACGGGATCTGGTATCACGTGAACATCAACATAACCGCACGATCTTTGCCCTCTCCAAACATCCGGAAAAGATTGAAAAGGCCATGGAAAAACTATCGACCATGTTCCACAACTTCGAAGAGGCCTGCAGCGGGATGATGTTCGTGCTTCCGGTCAGTAAAGCAGTCGGTTTGGGCCGAAAATTTCAACAACACCTGATGGAATGATGATTATTTCAGGAAAAGGGAGTCTTGGCGATGAATATCGTATTGTATCTTGGGATAATTTTAATCACCGGTCTGTTCGCTGGTAAAGTAATCAATTTTCTAAAACTGCCGGCTGTTACCGGGTATCTGCTCATTGGTTTACTGCTCGGACCGTCTGTCGTTAATTTAGTCACCGCCGAAACAGTTACGGCCTTATCACCGATTAATTCAATTGCTTTAAGCCTGATCGCCTTTTCGATCGGTGGCGAGCTTTCTCGTCATCAAATAAAGCAATGTGGAAAAAGCGTGTTGGTCATTACAGTCACGCAAGTACTGGGAGCGTATCTTCTTGTCTCCTTAACCCTCCATTACCTCTTGGAACTGGAGCTCCATTCCGCCTTGATTTTCGCCGCGATCTCCACGGCGACCGCCCCGGCAGCCACGATTATGGTTCTCCGGGAGTATAAAGCAAAAGGCCCAATGACCAGTAACCTATTAGCCGTTGTCGCCCTCGACGATGCCCTTTGTTTGATCGCCTATGGCATAACCATGGCTTTGGCGAAAAGCCTTGCGGGGAAAGTAAGTGGAGGAGTGGGGGCAATGGTTGCGGCGCCTCTCTGGGAATTAACCGGTTCCATTCTTTTAGGAGCCGTTTTTGCAGTGGTTCTTTTGCTCTTGTCCAGCCGGTTTAAAGAAAAACCGGATAAACTGGTCCTTCTCCTGGGGCTGGTTTTCCTCCAGGCCGGCCTTGCTGAGCTTTTTCACTTTTCCGCTTTGCTGACCGGTATGACGATGGGTTGTGTCGCGGTTAATCTTCTGCCGCGCCAATCCGAAGCGCTGTTTCGCTTGGTGAGATCCGTCGACACGCCGATTTTTGTCCTCTTCTTTGTTCTAGCCGGCGCCAATTTACATCTGGGGCTCTTAGTAAAGGTTGGCGCCCTTGGGGTGGCTTATATCGTCAGCCGGATAATTGGGAAGGTTAGCGGGGCGATGGTCGGAGCAACGATCAGTAAAGCTCCGGCGGTTGTCCGGAAGTATTTAGGTTTGGGGCTCATTCCCCAAGCCGGGGTGGCGATTGGCCTTACTTTACTGGTCCAACAGGATTTTCCCGAAATTGCGAGTTTGGTCACCACCGTCATCTTGGGTTCGGTCGTCGTTTATGAGATCATCGGTCCATACTTCGCAAAACTGGCAGTTATAAAAGCCGGTGAAGCGGGTGTTAACCGGAATTAATTCGAAGAGAAGATAAGATCTGCCGTGATTTGCTTATCCGCGATAGTTTTTTTAGCTTTCTGGATACACTTAAGCGAAAACTCCAGGATTTAAACTCCGATCCCCTGGCCTTGGGGGAAGTTTTCCGGGTACACTACCCGCGGGAATGGGAAAAGGTTGACTGGAAACGGATCTATGCGGCTGCCGATCTTAAACTGACCGTCAAGTATGAGACAAAGAACTATGGGGTGTACCGTTAAGTAATGACCCTTGGAGGGTTTCCTTTGTTCTTGTTGAATTTTGAATAAGAATTCACGGCCAACATATTAAGGTCAAATGGGAGAATTCATTCCGCCCTGCCACGGAAATGCTGGCACGAGCTATTTTTTACCACGAAAGACGAACGGCATTGGATATTTACGCGGTAGAGAAGAGGTGAAAAAATGGATTTTTTTGCCTTAATTGAGCAGAGAAGGAGCATCCGAAGGTATAAAAAACAACCGGTCGAGGCGGAAAAGATCGCCAAAATTGCCGAGGCCGCCCTGCGGGCACCGTCGTCCAGGAATCTTCAATCAACCGAATTCATTGTCGTCACTGAGCAAGCCACCATCGGCAGACTCGCACAGGCCCGGCCTCATGGTTCTTCTTTCTTACACGAAGCGCCCGTGGCGATTGTCGTCTGCGCTGATCCGGAAAAATGCGATGTTTGGATCGAAAATGCTTCCATTGCCGCCACATACATTTTCCTGGCGGCGGAAGCCCTGGGTTTAGGATGTTGCTGGATCCAGATTCGTGAACGAATCCATCATGAGCAGAAAACAGCCGAAGAATACGTGCGGGAAGTGTTAAACATCCCATCGTCCCGTAAAGTGGAAGCGATTATCGCCCTTGGATATCCCGGTGAACAAAAACCGGGACATCCCACGGAAGAGCTACCTTTCGCCAAGGTCTTTACGGATACCTATGGCGTTCAACCCCGCTGAACCAAGTTGGCAAGCAGTGCAGCCCATTCGGTTAAAATTTAGCAAACGATGCTTGACTTTCCTTTTCCGGCTGTGTATACTATTAAAAACATTAATCCTTACCAAAATCTGATAATAACATTAGCTATTACCCAAACCGTTGAGTAAGGAGAGTAAGGATGGTTTCTTGTTCACAGTGAGCTGCAGAGGGTGGGAATGCAGTAACCAAGGACCATGCTGAATGGACTTACGAGGGCAGGAGGAAAAGCAGGGAACCTGCTGAGTAATGCCTGACGGAATCTCCATCCGTTAACAAGGGAGCATATATGCAAGGCATATATGGGAATGAGCGGGTGCATTATGCGCCAAACCGGGTGGTACCGCAGAAGCGGAAACAAGCTTCTGTCCCAGTAAAATGGGGCAGAAGCTTTTTATATATAAAAACCAAAATAAAGTCGAGATGAGACGAGAAGAGAGGAGAATTGAGCATGTCAAAAAAAGTCCCGTATCGAGTGTATTTATCCGAAGAGCAGATGCCGAAACAATGGTATAACCTCCGTGCGGATCTGAAGGAACAACCCGATCCGATGCTTAACCCGGCGACCTTCCAACCAATCACTGCGGAGGAACTTTATCCGGTCTTCTGCGAAGAGCTGGTCAAACAGGAAATGGATACAACAACCAGGTATTTTGATATCCCCGGTGAGGTGCTGGATTTTTATAAAATGTTTCGCCCCTCACCACTGATTCGCGCTTACAATTTAGAGAAAGCACTGGATACACCGGCGAGGATTTATTTCAAATTTGAGGGGAACAACACCTCCGGCAGTCATAAGCTCAATTCCGCCGCCGCCCAAACTTATTATGCCAAGAAACAAGGCCTGGCCGGTCTGACGACAGAGACCGGCGCCGGCCAGTGGGGAACGGCAATGGCGGAAGCTTGTGCCTTTTTTAAGATTCCTTTAACCGTCTATATGGTTAAATGCTCCTATGAACAGAAGCCCTTCCGTCGCTCAGTGATGCAGACCTTTGGCGCGGAAGTGATTGCCAGCCCCAGTCCGACAACGACGGCCGGCAGGGCAATCCTGGAGAAAGACCCGCAAAATGGTGGAAGTCTCGGCTGCGCCATTTCCGAAGCGGTCGAAAAAGCCGTCACAACGGAGGGATACCGTTATGTCCTTGGCTCTGTCCTCAATCAGGTTCTTCTCCACCAATCGATCATCGGTTTGGAAACCAAGGCCGCTATGGAAATGTTGGATGAATATCCCGATATTATCATCGGTTGCGCGGGCGGGGGGTCCAATTTAGGCGGCTTAATCGCCCCCTTTATGCAGGATAAACTATTAGGAAAGGCTTCGCCGCGGATCATCGCCGTTGAACCGGCCTCCTGTCCATCGTTTACCCGGGGCCGTTACGCCTATGATTTTTGCGACACCGGTAAAATTACACCGTTAGCCCGGATGTACACCCTTGGCAGCGGGTTTATCCCTTCCCCCAATCACGCGGGCGGTCTGCGTTACCATGGCATGTCACCGGTCCTCTCCAAGCTTTATGCCGACGGTTATATGGAAGCGGTGGCGGTGGAACAGACCAAGGTCTTTGAAGCGGCAACCTTCTTTGCCAAACATGAGACCATCCTGCCGGCGCCGGAATCGGCCCATGCAATCCGGGTTGCGATTGATGAGGCTTTACGTTGCAAAGAAAGCGGTGAAGCAAAAACCATTCTCTTTGGTTTGACCGGTACCGGCTTCTTTGATTTGACCGCTTATGATGCGTATGCAAACGGCACAATGACCGATTTTATTCCAAGCGACGCAGATCTTGAGAAGGGTTTTGCCCTGTTGCCAAAGGTCCCGGGTGTAAAATAAGCATTTCGGCCGTCTAACAACTGCCAATTTAAAATGTAGAAAGCACAATCTCTCTCATTGAGTGGGAGATTGTGCTTTTTTCAGGTATACGCGGGGAGGACTTTCCGAAAGCAAATTGAATAAGATCACTGAACATTCGAAATATATCCCTTAAAACTTACTACGCGATCTAGGCTGTAACAACAATTACCGGAAAGAAGAATAGAGGTTGAGGCGAATGAAAAAGGGCAGTCTCCTGGTGAGTTTTCTCATATGTTTGCTGTTACTTCCCACGGTTTGTGAAGGCGCAACAAAGTGGCGGACGCTGAAGACCGAACACTTTACGCTTTTTTACCCGGCAGAATTGGCCGACGAAGCATGGGAAGTCCTTCAAACCCTAGAGTATTACCGGCCAAGAATCGAGCAACTGACCGGTAACCGCCGGCAACACCTGCCAGTTGTCCTAAACGATCACGGTGTTACAGCCAACGGAATGGCAAACCCGGTTTATAACCAAATCCATCTTTACTGGTATCCACCCCGTGCCGGTTCCATCGGGACGGTGGAAGACTGGTATACTCTGGTTGCGATTCATGAATATACACATATTTTGCAGATGACCAATGTAGGTGGGGGAGCGAAGGTCTTGTGCAGTGTTGTCGGGGATATCCTCTCTCCCAATCTCTGGGTTCCCGACTGGATCATCGAAGGAATCGCGGTCTACACCGAATCACAACTCTCCAGTTTTCAGGGGAGGCTTAATGATGGGCTTTATGACGCCTATATCGGAGCCCGGGTCGCTGACGGACGCTTTCCTAAAATTCTGGATGCCACCTTTAGCCCACATGAATTCCAATTAGATGGGATTTACACATACGGCGGTCTCTTCCTTGAGTACCTGGCGCAGACATATGGAGAAGAGAAACTGACAGAGTTCTTTAACCGGCGCGGTTCCTCTATCCTTGCTTCCTTTGATGCCCACGCGAAAACAGTCTTTGGTAAATCTTTTCCACAGTTATGGGAGGATTGGAAAGCATACGAAACAAAACGTTTTAAAGATTTTGCGATCGACGGTGTTCCGGTTACCACCAAAGGTTGGTATACCGCCCATCCGACGCTGGCGGCTGGTGAAGAGGGGGAGCGGATGCTTTTTTACCAGCGCCTCATCCCGGTGAAGACCGGAACGGGGAGTAGTTTTTACAGGCGGGAAATTATCGCCCGGAACCTGGATACCGGCGTGGAAAAAGTGGTCCTCTCCTCAACCGCTTCTCTCAATTTACCCATCAAAATATGGAATAATGACAAACTATATTACGGTGTCGAAGAGATTAAACCAGGTTACGACAACGTTATCGATTTTAGTTACGGGATGATCAGCCAAATCCGGGAGAAGGATTTACGGACCGGAAAGGACCGTTTGGTGTTGGCTGGTGAAATCCGGGCTTATGATCTGTTGCCGGATGGCAGGATATTATACGCCTGCGCCACGCGCAACCGTTTCGGTTCCCAATTATATCTTTATCAAGGGGAGGAAGGCAGTAAATTTTTGTATGAAGTCCCATATCTGATTGATGAAATTGCTGCCGGTGATGAGCGGATTATTCTTTCCGCTCGGGAAAAGCGGACCGGTAATGATCTTTATCTTTTTACTTTGGCAACCGGAGAACTGAAACCGCTCGTGACATCGGCTCATGCAGAATACGGAATCACCCTGGCGGGGGAGCACCTGTTTTTCCAGGCCAACTATGGACAAGAATATGCGGTCTATTGTTATGATTTCCGGACGGAACAGATCTCCAAAATGACCACGGGTGGCTATGCTGCTCAACCCGCCTATGACCCTGACCGTGATGAACTTTACTTTATAGGTTTAAACTCCCACGGTTTTGATATCTATCGAAAAAAGGCGACTTTTGAAGAATTCGTTCCCCCTGATTATTCACCCGCAACCCCGCTGGCCGGAATGGCGTATAAGGTAGAAGGGCTTGATATCAAAGAGGGGAGTTACCGGGATAACCTGGCAACGTTAACGCCTAAGATTTTCATTCCGTTTTATATATATCCGGGCATCGGTTTCTACACTTCCGGTAGTGATGCGATCAGTCATTTTCCTTCATATTCGTTAATTCTAACGCACGATTTTCAGGATAATGAATGGTGGGTTGATTTTAGTTTAGACTTAACCGTTTTACCCCCGCTGATGACGAGTCTCGGTTATAGTTCTTCCGAGCTTCGTCCGCTTTGGTTTAATCTGTCGTACCCACTTTTATACCGCTTATCTCCCGGGCTTTCCAAGATTAATATCGGCTCCATGCTCCGTTACGGCAGGGAGTGGGGAACCGAGCTTATTCCTTATGTTTTTCTTGGTTTCAAATACCCAACCACGACCTTGGACCTCTATTTTCAAACGCCGGTCGAGGATCTAAGTTATGATGAACCGGGAGCCAAGCGAATTGGTTACTACGGAGGTTTAAATGTAAACCAGCTCATCTTAAACGGGAATCTTCGTTTACAATTAGAAGGGTGTTACGATCCGGATAGTCCTTTGCGTACTGTCTTTCCTTTACTCCGTGGTTATCGTTGGCCTTTAAGGGCAACCACCGGCGGAGTATTTACACTTGAGTATTCACGCCCCCTTTACCAACTGCGGACCGGTAGTTGGCCTCTGAAATTGTACTTTGAAGATCTGTGCTCTTCCCTTTTTGTGGATGGCGCGGTTTCCGATCAAGGGGAATATCAACTCTCCTGGGGAGTGGAATTCTATCAAGAGCTGAAGTTTTTATTTGCCGGGGTCGCGTTGAACTTAAATCCGGGGATCGGTTTTAGCTTTAACCGGGAAGGCGAGAGGTTTATTTTCTTTACTCTTAAAGTACCTCAGAATATTATGAAAGGAGCTGTGCGATGAGTAAGGAAATCACCAGGGAAGAAGCTTTACGCTTATTTAAAGAGTATAACCAGGAGGAGAGTTTATTTAAGCACGCTTTAGCCGTGGAAGCGGTGATGAGACATTTTGCCGCCCTCTTCAACGAAGATGTGGAAAAATGGGGGATCATCGGGTTAATTCATGATTTGGACTATGAACGCTACCCGGAACAGCATTGTAAAAAGGTAAAAATGATCCTGGAAGCGGAAGGATGGCCTGCGGAGTATATTCATGCCGTCCAAAGCCATGGCTGGGGGATCTGTTCCGATGTTGAACCGGTGCACCGCATGGAAAAAGTACTCTATACAATCGATGAGTTAACCGGTTTGATTGCAGCGGCGGCCTTGGTCCGGCCCAGTAAAAGCATCTTGGATTTGGAAGTCAAATCCGTCAAGAAAAAGTGGAAAGATAAAGCTTTTGCCGCGGGGGTTAACCGTGAAGTTATCACCAAAGGGGCGGAAATCCTCGGCATGGAATTGGATCAGTTAATCCAGGAGACGATCAACGGAATGCGCACGGTGGCGGAGGAGATCGGTCTGAAAGGGAATCTCTAAAAATTACCCTTGACAAATTACCGGTTTCGGGTTATTCTAATATATGTCACGCAGTGATGGGGGTGTAGCTCAGCTGGGAGAGCGCTTGAATGGCATTCAAGAGGTCAGGGGTTCGATTCCCCTCATCTCCACCAAATATGTAAGTTAAAACCCTTGAGCAATCAAGGGTTTTTTATTTAATCGCCGACGGCTTTGAAATTATAGATTGGCCGGACGAAATCATTAATCTCGACGGTTTCCGCGATATTCCGGATGATCAGTTCTTTGTCCTTATACGCCTCTGGAGCCTCGTCAAGGGTATCTTTGATAGCGGTCGTCGTAAAGACACCGGCTTTTTTCATTCCTTCGGTAAATTGGTCCAGGGAAAGCAGTTGTTTTGCTTTCGCCCGGGAGAGGATGCGTCCGGCGCCGTGGGGGGCGGAGTAATTGTACTTTGGCGACCCTTTCCCGGTACAGAGCGCCAAACCGTCGCGCATATTGAAGGGGATGATGACGTGCTCGCCCTTACGGGCAGGGGTGGCCCCTTTACGGATGATCCGATCGTCACCGATAAAGTTATGCACCGATTCAATCACTTCGACCGGGTCCCGGCCAAAGAAACGGGCGATTTCTTTGAGCATGGTTTGGCGATTCAAAGCAGCATACACTTGAGCATAACGGGCGGCGTCAAGATAATCTTGCCCATCCCGGCTGTTGATCGAAAGATATTCAAGCTCTTTGTACTCTTTGCCGGTGAAGCTTGGTGACAGGTTTTGCCGGGCTTTTTTCTGAAAATGATTGGCAATCCGCAAACCAAAATTGCGACTTCCGGAATGGATTATTACCCATGTTCTGTCCTTTGAATCTTTTCCGACTTCAATAAAGTGATTCCCGCCGCCGAGTGTACCGATACTCCGGAGCGCTTTCCCGTAATCCATGCCGATCACTTTTGTCCAGTGGCGAAGGGAGGGGTCCTCTTTGATCTTGGCCTTCTGGTGGATGGAGAAGCCGGCCGGAATTTTTTCCTTAATGAACCGGTCAAAGGCATGAAGATCCAGCCCGTCAACCGGAAAACGGGCGGCCAGCACCCCGCAACCAATATCAACACCGACGATGTTCGGGATGATGTAGTTGTTCATCCGCATGGTGAACCCGATGACAGCTCCTTTGCCGGCATGACAATCCGGCATAATCGCAATATAGCTGTCGCCAAAAGCGGGGTGATCCACCAGCTTTCGGATCTGTTCACGGGTCAGTTCATCAATCTCATCAATCATGATATGGGCTTTATTGTAACGTCCTTCAATCGTCAGCATCGGTTTTCTCCTGTTCGCATTCTTTTTAAATAGATTTTTCTCTACAAGAAAACCTTTTGTTTATCTCAATATTTATGTTATTTCTCCTTCTTTTTCGTATTCCTTCCGCCACCGGTAGTAACGAGCAATGCAAATCAGTGCTTCCGGAGAATTAACCATGAGCGGAGAATATGAAGTGGGGGGAAAGATGGGTGCCCATCCGGTAAGCAATATAATTTCCCAGCCGGATCTGTTGTAGTTTCTTTGCTACTAGTGAAGTTAAACAAAACCCGGTTCCTTTTGCGAAGGAACCGGGTTTTTCTTCTAAAGTAAGCTTGAAACAAACTGCCATTAACCGTTCTTGGCCAGGAAATCTTTCATAAACTCGGCCAAAGTTTTACAGCCCTCATAACTCATCGCGTTATAAATGGAAGCCCGAAGCCCACCCACGGAGCGGTGACCTTTGAGACCAACCAGGCCGGCGGCCGTCGCTTCCCGGACAAATTTATCCTCCAAATCTTCACTGGGCAGGCGGAAGGTGACATTCATGATCGAACGGCAGTCTTTTTCGGCGTGACCGCGGTAAAAACCGTTACTTTGGTCAATTACTTCATAAATGACAGCGGCTTTTTCTCTATTGATCTTCTCGATCGCCTTGACTCCGCCTAAATCTTCCAACCATTTGAGGACCAAGGAGACCATATAAATCGCGAAGGCGGGTGGGGTATTATACAGTGAATTGTTCTTCACAAAGGTTTCATAGCGATAGATCACGGGAAGATCCGGATTCGCTTTGGCCAGCAAATCTTCACGGATGATCACGATTGTCACCCCGGCCGGGCCAAGGTTTTTCTGGGCACCGGCATAAATCAACCCGAATGGTTCCGGATCAAAACAGCGGGAGAGAAGATCGCTGGACATATCGGCAATGATCGGAGTATTGCCGCAATCCGGGAAGGTCTGCCACTGTGTACCAAAGATTGTATTATTACTGGTCAGGTGAACATATACCGGGTTGTCGGAAAAATTAATCTCTTCTTGCCGCGGAAGCCGGCGGTAATTCTCGCCGGAGGTATCAACCGCCGGGTGCACATGGCCGTAAAACTTGGCCTCCTGATACGCTTTCTTGGCAAAGCTACCGGTAACCAAGTAATCTGCGGTCTTTTCGGGGGATAAAAAGTTCATCGGCACCATGGCAAACTGGGTACTGGCGCCGCCCCCTAAAAAGATGACCTTGTAGTTGTCACCCATGTTCAACAGCCGTTTTAGTCTGGCTTCCGTTTCATTCTGCAGGTTTTCGTATTGTTTGGAACGATGGCTAATCTCCATGACCGACATCCCGGTGGACTGAAAATCCAACAACTCTTCACGCGCTGTTTCAAGGACGGGTAAAGGAAGAGTGGCCGGACCAGGATAAAAGTTGAAGACACGTTCTGCCATGACCCATAAATACCTCACTTTTCCTGAATATTTATTAGTGTCATTATACTACCAATTGACTTTACGAACAAGAGTCCGGCGGTCTTTAGGGGGAAGATTAACAACATTTTTGCAGGAATCGACATAACTTAAAAAGAATAATTCATAAAACTAAAGGTTATAGCCTCAAACTATTTTGACCGTGAATGAAAAGGAGGCAAACAAGGAAAGTGGAGCACGATCAATTATATGGATTCTCCCCACCTTTAGCGGCGGTGATGAGAAAAAAGGGGATTGACCTCAAGTTAACCCGCCAGATCTTAGACCGATTTAACGCCGGAGAATATGATCGCTTCCAGCCGGTCAAAGCAACCGGAATTCCAAGGATCGACGGAGAAAGAATTCTTGATTTAACATCTCCGGTGCTGTGTAAAGTAGAATTGGCCCAGGCCCAAACCCGTCTTCAGCAGTGGGGTTTTTGCTATGACTTACGCGAATTCTGTCGGGTCGAAGGCAAAATAGGGGTTTTTGACGAGCCAGCCTTACGGCATTTAGGGATCTTACTTTATCCGTTTGTCGGCTACGGTATATTAAACGGCGGTTCGGCCAGCAGCTTTTTTGATCTGAAACGGAACAAGGCGTTCAGCCCTCATCTCTTTGCGCTGTACGAAGCGGAGTTTTCCGCGCTGGCGCAAACCTGGCGAAACCGCGCCAAAGGTTTGGTCCCGGCATATCTGAATGAGGACGGGACTCCGGGGGCCAGTTTTCTGGAATTAAAGATGCGCTCGCTGTTGATTGAGAGCCTTCGGTACCAGCAGTTAACCGGCACCAAACCGGCAAAGCTTCTGCCGCTCTTCCAAATGACCAGTATCTATACGCATCAGGAATTGGAAGAAGCTTACCGGCTTCTCCGCCAAAGCCCTTATTTACATGATTTAATCATTGAAACCGGCGTCGAAGTAACCAATCCTTTAACCGGTGTCCAACCGATGCTGGCTGCCTATACACACAGCAGTTACGGCCGGCCAAAAGCTGTTTTTACCCAAGCGTACGGAGAAGAAAACAATCCGCTGCCGATGCCGGGCGGGCATGGTCAGAATTTTGCCATTCTCCGCGCCTGTTACGAAGAACTGTTAGCGCAGGGGATTCGCCTGGTCTATTTAGGGAATGTCGATAATCTAGGTTATACGGTTAATCCGGTTACCATTGCGCTACTTGCTCTCCAGGGCAAAGAAGCCGGCTTTGAGTTTGCCTTCCGGACAGTGGTCGATACCAAAGGGGGAATCTTGGTTGTTGATCAACACAACAGATTAAACTGTGCCGATCTTGGAGTTGCCATTTCCCCCGACGAAGTGGCCAAGGTCGAGGAAAAAGGGGAGCGGATCCTCTTTAACTGTGCAACCGGACTCTTTAACCTTGAATACCTGGTGACCAATCTGGACCGGATCATCGACAATCTTCCGGTCCGTTTCTCGGATCAGGATAAAGACGCCGGCCGGTACTCGCAGGCCGAGCAGGTGACCTGGGAGATCATTGGGATGCTCAATGATTTTTATATCTTCGGGATCGATAAATATGATCGTTTCCTGGCGGCCAAATTGATCATGGAAACCTTGATGGCCAGTGGCCTAAAACTGGATGATCCAAGATTTCCGGAGGAGATGGATCCGGAGAAAGATTTAAAATACACTGCCACCAAACTTCACAAAGGCCTCCAACAAAAGCTCTCGACTGTATACGGGCTGAAAAAGGTGGATGGTGTTTGGCGTCCAAAACCGGTTGCCGAATTAAAGGACGAAATGCAAAAAGATTAAAGTTTTCCCCTTTTTTTCTCAAGGTATTACATAATGTTTTATCCAATACCGGAACAGAAGCTAAAAAAACAACCACCCATTAAGCGGGTGGTTGTTCTTGTTAGTACAGGTGAAAGGGGGGGAACCTATGCTGTGCGATAGGAAGCGAGGATTTCCCCAATGTAAAATCGGTGGTAATTATGGTTTTTATAACAATCCTCCTTAATCTCGGGAGCGAGTAACCCTGGTTCCATGACCTGCCGGTAGATGGTCTTACACTCAAAGTGCAGGGCGCACTCTTTAATCACCGGGGTCGCAACCGCTTTTCCTTCAAGCATGGTTAACGAACATTCCTTAAACTTATCGACATCACGTCCGGAATGCCGTCCGCAGAAGGAGAGTTCTTTCTTCAACTCGCTGGTCTTCGGTACACTGACCGTAAATTCACCGGCCTGTTCCAATAAATCATATGTATACCTGGAATAACGCACCATAACGGTAAGTACCGGTCTGCCCCACATATAGCCAATGCTCCCCCAGCCGATCGCCATAGTATTTACCTTATCTCCAACTTTGACGGTGAGAAAAGCACCGCCGTTGGCCAGTTGATCGAGGACCTCCCGGGAATACTCATTGTACGCTACGTCGTTACGCATCACTTACCTCCATATTTTTATCGATCCCTATGAATAAGTATAACATAAAATCTTGCTGCAAGTAAATTTGGGGAGAAATTCTCTAGCGCACTTTTACTCTGGTGGGGGATTCCAAGTTGTAGAGCTTCGAACAAAGGATTTCCCCATTTTCATTCTTTGCCTGGAAGACCAGGGTTTTTTTATAGAAATAATGTTTGGGAATGGATCCTAAATAAAGAGCGGGTTCAGGTTCTGCTTTGATCGTTACATAGTAGCCCCGGTATTTAATTTCTTGGGGTTTAATCCCGCCGAAGAACAGGATTAAAGAATGGGGGACAAACGGGAGGGCGGGCAGTTGAACCCCGAATTTCTCTTGAATTTGCTCTTTTCGTAGGGAGATTTCTTTTTCGACCAGCAAAAAAGGTCCGCTGAACGGACATTGATACTGGAAGAAAATCTCCAATGGCAACGGGATATACTGTACTGCCGGGTAAGGGTATAATTTATTCATGCTCGCGCCAACCTCCATGCCCTTCGCTTGATCTTTGGTTATCTCATTTTATGCCCGGGCATGGCTGGCGGTGCCAAAGTCCTGTTAACGATGGGAGACGGGAACCACTGGCAAACGCAGACTGTCTTCCCACCACGGCTTGATTTCTACTTCCTCTTTTTCTTTATCCTCTTTCTTTACCGTACTCCCGGCCAGAAGATTGTGCTTTTGTTCCTGCACAATTTGGGAACGTGTAGGTCTGCGGACGAAGGGAGTAGCTTCGGCTTGTTGGCGAGCAACTCCGGTCGGTGCGGTCACCGGAAAAAGGGAAAAAGAGGTTACGAGAAAGAGAAAGATACAACTACCGGTTAATAATAATCTTTTGCCCCAAAACAATGTGTGATAATGTGGATCCATGGACTCCGGAAACATCAGCGAAAAGTTAAGGATGGATTGTGGTTCCGGAGTAGGAGGCTCCAAATTACCCAGATAATTCTTGAGCGTGTTCAGTTCCTCATAACTTTCCGAACAGACGGGACAATGGAAAATATGGTTACGCACCAAGCGCCGCTCTTCGGAAGAGAGCTCCTGGTCAAGATAGGCCGAGAGTAAATTTTGGACACGATGGCAGTTCATAGGTTTGTTCTCCTTTCGCCACCAAGATACGGTTTCAGATATTCCCGGAGTAAACGGCGTCCCCGGTGAATCCGGGAACGGACTGTTCCCAGGGAACACTGGAGAATATTACTGATCTCTTCATAGGAAAATCCTTGGACATCACAGAGGACCACGGCGGCCCGGAAATCCTCCGGTAAGCGTAAGAGCGCTTGTTGAATCGTCTCTCCCAATTCGTGACGAAGGGCAAAATCCTCCGGCAGTCTGCTATGATCGGGAACCTCCATCTGTTTTTCCTGATCCAAATATGGTGGTGTTTCATCCAAGGAGGAGACAAAGGGACGGCGTCTTTTTTTCCGGTACTGATCGATAAAGAGACGATAAATAATCTGATAGACCCAGCGGTCAAAGGCCGTCCCCGCTTTAAAACGATCAAATGCGCGATAAGCTTTTAATAAACCCTCCTGGGTCAGATCCAGGGCATCATCATGGTTACCGGTTAAACGGTAAGCAAAATGGTAAAAAGCTTTCTCATGGGTTTTGACAAGCTTTTCAAACTCTTGAAACGTATCTGGCGTCGACCTGGCCAGGGATAAAAGCCCTGTTTGCAGCATAGTACCCAATCCTTTCCTGCGGACAATCTCTTATCTTTATTCTAGCGCTGAAGCAGTATTATGTCAAAAAGTAGGTTTTGGTTATTGACCATCAGGGCGAGCGGCCAGTACGACTTCAACGACCCGGTACTTTTGGTTTCTCCAGACGAGAAGGGAGACTTTATCACCGATTTTCATCTTTTGGATGCGGGCAGCTAACTCTTCGCCGGACTTAACAGGTTCCCGGTTGATCTGGGTGATAATATCCTGGGGCTGCAGCCCGGCTTTGGCCGCCGGTGAGTCTTTGACGACCCGTCCGATTAGAACTCCTTGTTGAAACGGCAACTGAAAGTATTCGGCAAGCTCCGGGGTAATATCAGTCATATGGATCCCAAGCCAAGGCGTTTTGGAAGTCGAATGTTCAATTTTCCCTTTGGTGAGTAACGATTCAAGATTATCTTTCAACAGTTTACTGGGAATGGCAAACCCGATATTTTGGGCATTGGAGAGAATGGCTTCGTTAATCCCGATCACCCGGCCGTTAAGGTCTACTAAGGGACCGCCGCTGTTTCCGGGGTTGATCGCAGCATCGGTCTGGATTAAATACCCGTCGTTGGCATTTCGTGAAGAGAGGGAACGGTTGAGGGCACTAATAATCCCTACCGTTACTGTTTCGTGTAAGCCATAAGGATTACCGATGGCAACAACCCATTGCCCAATCTCCAACTGATCGGAGTCACCTAATTCCAGATAAGGCAGGCCTTTCGCTTCGATTTTCAGGATGGCCAGATCATACTTCCGGTCCGAACCGATCACCTTTGCATCATATTTTTTCCCGCCTTTTAGATTCACGGTAACTTGATCGGCATTCTCAATCACATGGTAATTGGTGACAATATAGCCGTCCTCTCTGATGATAAAACCGGAACCGGTTCCTTGCTGCCGGTATTCCCGCCCGCTAAAATCATCGAAAAACCCGGGACCGAAAAACTCACGGAAAATATCCGGTAGCATTGGGTTGGTTTTTATCGTGCGGACTGTATCAATATAGACTACTGCCGGGCCAACCTTTTTTGTCACATTAATGATTGCTTTCTCCCAAGATGAATCGGAACCAAAGCTGAAAGCGGCAGGAATAACTTCCGCTTTCGGCCCGGTGGCGACTTGATTCTGGGCTGAGACCTCCCGCGGCAAAACGAAGGTATAAAAAACAGCGGAGGTAATTAGGGAAGTAACGGCCACCACAAATAATAGAAAGAACACGTTCCGGACTTTTAAAAAATGACCTCTCACTGATAACGCCCCCTTTTTGGGTAAAATAATCTGTGCAAACCAGCATGTTTCCTGTCTTTTTATGCTCTTTCCATTTTCTATTGCCTAAAACGATCCCGCGATCAGAAAAGTTCCCTAAGTAAAATTAAAGAAATTTCCGCTGAAAAAGGAGGAGTTTTTGGGGGAGGAGTTGAATATATACTCAAAATTGACGGAGTTTTAAGTTGCTCCGGTGACCATTCGGCAAGGCGAGTAGTTTTCCGCGCAAAAAAAGAGATGAATATCTTTCAACTAAGCAAACCAAGCTGTTCATTAGAAGATTTTCCAATGCGGCCTGGTTTTAGTTATTAAGGAGTCGCACATATGCCTTTTAGTATGACCGGTTACGGAAGATATAAATTAGAAGATGATTCCGGTTTTAATATCACAGTCGAGATTAAAAGCGTCAACCATCGTTTTTTGGATCTCTCATTTCGTTTACCCAAAAATTACCTGTGGTTGGAAGAGAGTTTAGGAAAAGTAATTAAACCATATTTTCAACGGGGCCGGATTGATGTTTTTGTCGCAATCGAAAAACAATCCACCGGACAATCTGCTCAGCTTACGGTGAACCAGGCTTTATTAGCCTCCTATCTGCGACATTTTAAACAACTCAAAAAAGAGTTTAAGCTTCCCGGGAAAATCCGGTTGGAACAATTGTTCATGTTCCCGGATCTTTTTTCCATCAAGGAAGAGTTCAATGAAGAGGCTTTGCAACAGGCTGTCTGTAAAGCACTTCAAGGAGCAGCCGAGGCGCTTTTACAAATGAGGCGGAAAGAAGGGGAGATGATTGTCGCTGATTTAATGGAGCGTCTCGAGTTATTAACCAAAAATATCGAGGAAATACAAGAGATAGCCTCCGATCTACCCAGAATTTACCAAGAGAAGTTACAGATTGCAGCCCGTGAACTTCTGGGAGAGATAGAAGTCGATGAACAAAAGTTGGCTACGGAGGTTCTTTTTTATGTGGAGCGTTCAGCTATTACCGAGGAGATTGTCCGTTTTAAAAGTCACCTCGCGCAATTTCGTTCCACCTTACAAGCTTCCGGACCGGTCGGAAGGAAGCTCGATTTTATCACCCAGGAACTACACCGGGAAATCAATACGATTGCCGCCAAGACAACTGAATTGTCGATCTCTCAGTATATTGTGGATATGAAGACCGAAATCGAAAAAATTAGAGAACAAGTTCAAAATATTGAATAGGAGGTGAAAAAATGGCGCTTCCCCAATTAACTCTGGAAGAGAAAAGAAAAGCCTTAAAAAAGGCGCAAAAAGTCAGGAGTGAACGAGCTAAAATCCGTCAAGACTTAAAATCCGGACGCACTGGAATTCGGGAGATCCTGGAGAATATCGATAATGACGTCATTGCCAAAATGAGAGTTGCCTATCTTTTAGAGTCTTTGCCGCGCATTGGTAAGGTCCGGACACGTAAGATCATGAACGAAATCGGCATCGACGAAACCAGAAGAATTCAAGGGTTAGGTTCACGGCAAAAACAAGCTCTCATCGAACGTTTTGGCAACTAGTAAAGGGGGATTCCACTCCGTATGGAAACTAAACTGATCAACATTGGTTTTGGTAATATGGTAGCGGCCAACCGAATTGTGGCGATTGTCAGTCCAGAGTCGGCACCCATTAAACGGATTATCCAGGAAAGCCGCGAGCGGGGAACATTAATCGATGCTACATACGGACGAAGAACCAGAGCGGTAATTATTGTCGACAGTGTGCACGTGATTTTATCAGCGGTACAACCCGAAACAGTCGCCCATCGTCTAAATTCACGCGAAGCCGTCAATAATGATCCTGAGGGGTAAAATCAGCATGACTGGCCTACTTTTTGTACTCTCAGGTCCATCCGGAGTGGGTAAAAACACAGTACTAAATAAAATTCTTTCCCTGCGACCAGACTTAACCTACTCAATTTCAGCAACGACCCGCCCGCCCCGCGGGCAGGAAGTAGATGGGGTTAATTACTATTTCCTGACGAAAGAACAGTTTGAAGCTGAGATTGAGAATGAAGGATTCTTAGAATGGGCAGAAATTTACGATCATTATTACGGCACACCCAAACAAGCAGTTTTCAAGTGGTTGAATAGCGGACGCCATGTCATCCTTGATGTTGATATCCAGGGAGCAGTACAAATCCGAAAGAACTACCCACAATCGATTCTGATCTTCTTATACCCGCCATCGATTCAAGAATTACAACGCAGATTGATTACGCGAAATACCGATGATCAGGAATCGATCCGGAAAAGGCTGGCCTACATCGACAAAGAACTGGCTGCCGTTTCTAACTATGATTATGTGGTATTGAACGACAACTTGGAAGAGGCCTGCCGACGGGTGGAAGCGATTATCAACGCCGAGGAAGTGAAAGTGTCCAGGGGTTATTGGAAAAAGTTCATTTGTCCCTAAACAACTATATAGTTTGCCGTATCCATGCTCCTATTTTTAAAAAAACACCGTTTTGCAAACCATTACTCTATAGGAGCATGGTTTTTTTAAGTTTCAGAACTGAGCATAATCTTGACATGCTGCAAAAATAATGCTATTTATATTATGATTATCAATAGGGAGGATAGCATTCGCCATGAACACCCCTTCTCTTGAAGAACTGTTGGCGAAGGTGGACAGTAGATACACTTTGGTCGTAACTGCTGCCAAACGCGCTCGTGAGATCATTGCCCAAAACGATCCTTCATCCGAAGATCGAACCACCGGGGCTGTTTCCATCGCTTTAAACGAAATTTTACAAGGGAAGATTCGTCCGGTACAATCTGACAAATAATTGTAAAATTTTCCCCGGTGCCTGGGCGCCGGGATTTTATTTTTTTATCACATTTTAACTGGGAGGATGAAAAAACCGTTGAAACCGCTTGGACAAACCAACCGTTGTCTTCAGGTCCTAATTAACCTCCCGGAACTGCCTGATGATCGCCTCTACGACTATAAAATCCCCGACGGTTGGAATTACATTCCGCCTTTAGGCAGCCGGCTTTTACTGCCCTTTGCCGGACGTAAAGTCGAAGCCGTGGTCTGGGGCCACCAACCGCCTACATACCAACAACAACTGAAAGAAGTAGAAGCGGTCTTGGATGAGGCCCCGCTGATCACCGCCTTTCAAATCTCCTTAATTGAGTGGCTCGCCCGGCGTTTTTTCTGCCGTCGCCAGGATCTGCTGCCGCTTTTTTTTCCCCCGGGTTTAAAGGCACGAACAGAAAAAAGTTGGCAGCGGCTCGGCAAGCCGGAGGAGATCCACGCATTTGTCAGTCATTTACCCATCCCGGACGAAATCCGGTCCGTATTGATGACCCAACTCCAAAAGTTGTCGCCCTCCTGGTCACCATTTCCGGAGCTTAATCCAGAACTTTCACCTTTTCTCTCACAATTATGCGCCGCCGGGTTGATCCAAGTTGGCTGGCAACCGAAAAAACCTGAGGTTTCCGTTAAAACCATAACGGCCTATAAGCTAAAAAAGCCATTAGAACAAGAAGAGAAGGTTAAACTCACCCCGAAACAAACTTCTGTTTACGATTATTTATTGGCGCAGCGGGAGCCGCGGACTGCCGTTGAGATTCTGGCGGCTACCGGAGTGAGCTCCAGTGTCTTGCAGACGCTTTGCCAAAAAGGAATCTTGGCAAAGGAATCATTAGTGCTGGAGAGGGATCCATTTTTATACCCCTCAATCCCTGAGCCCATTCCAGTCCTCAACCAGGAACAACAATCCGCTTTTGACCAAATTTCAGCGGCCATTTCTGCCAACCAGCCGACTTTTTTTCTTCTGCACGGCGTAACCGGCAGTGGTAAAACCGAGGTATATCTCCGGGCAATTGACGAAACACTCAAACAAGGAAAAAGCGCAATTCTACTGGTACCAGAGATAGCATTAACCCCGCAAACCGTTGATCGGGTAAGGTCAAGATTCGGGAATACTGTTGCTGTGTTGCATAGCAGTTTATCGGAAGGGGAACGCTTTGACCAATGGTGGCGGATTAAAAACGGAGAAGTGAAAGTAGTAGTGGGTGCCCGTTCAGCCGTATTTGCACCCCTCACGAATCCCGGCCTCATCATTGTAGATGAGGAACACGAATTTACTTACAAACAAGAAGAAGTCCCCCGCTACCACGTCCGCGAGGTCGCCAAAGAAATCTGCCGTCGCACCAACGGCGTATTAATCCTCGGCAGCGCCACGCCATCCTTGGAAAGTATTTACGCGGTCAACCAGGGAGAAATGATCAGACTGCGCTTGACCGGACGCATTCTGGGGCGGCCGATGCCTACCATTCAAGTCGTTGATCTGCGCCATGAATTTAAAGAGCGGCGCTTTACCGTTCTCTCGCCACCGTTGAAGGCCGCGCTCGAGGAGCGACTGGCCAGCCGGGAACAAGCGATCATTCTCTTAAACCGGAGAGGGTACGCAACTTTTATTATTTGCCGGGAATGCGGCCACGTGCTCAAATGTCCCGCTTGTGACGTCACTTTGACCTTTCACCAACGGCCGGCGGTGCTCCGCTGTCACTACTGTGGTTACCAAACGAAATCGCCGAAAACATGCCCACGCTGTCAGAGCCATTATATCCGCTACTTCGGTCACGGAACCCAACGCTTGGAGGAGGAACTGGCCATGGTTTTTCCCGGCGCCAGGATCAAAAGAATGGACCTTGATACAACCGGGCGGAAGGGGAGCCATGAGCGGATCTACCGACAACTTGTCAAAGGCGAGATCGATATTCTGTTAGGAACACAAATGGTAGCAAAAGGACTTGATCTGCCCAATGTTACTTTAGTAGGGATCATTGCGGCGGATTCCGGTTTAAATCTCCCTGATTTCCGCGCGGCGGAACGGACTTACCAGATCTTGACCCAAGCGGCCGGCCGCTCCGGACGGGGAGAGAAAGCTGGGACCGTCATTATCCAAACATTTAACCCGGAACATTACAGTATCAACGCCCTCGTCCAACAGGATGAAGAGGCCTTTTACCGGCAAGAAATGCTCTTCCGCCAGCAGGCCTGGTATCCTCCTTTTACTCACCTCATCCGGTTGGTCTTTTCCGGACCGCTCTTCAGCAACGTTGTGAAAATGGCACGCGAGGTTACCGAAGAATTAAAGGACCAATTACCGGCGGGAGACCCAAACCAACAAAAGCTGGAGATCATCGGCCCCAGTCCGGCGGTGATTGAAAAAGTCAAAAACCGGTACCGCTGGCATACCATTATAAAGACCGGAGTACTCGAAACGGTTCAAAATATACTACCCGTCCTGGGCAGCCTCTCCGCCGAATGCCGGAAACGAGGCGTCCGGATGATCATCGACGAAAACCCTTATTCCATGCTATAATAAATTGATTCTTCCTTCATTATACCGAAACGGAGTGCTGTTTAATGATTTTACCTCTGATCACCGTACCGGATCCAATTTTGCGGCAAAAAGCCCGCCCCGTGAAGAAGGTTTCGAAACGGATTAAGACCCTTGCCCAAGATATGCTGGAGACAATGTATGCTGCCGATGGCGTCGGCTTGGCCGCCCCCCAGGTTGGGGTCTCGGAACGTGTAATCGTGCTTGATGTCGGCCAAGGACCACTGGTCCTTATTAATCCGCAGATCGTCAGTAAATCCGGTCAAGACCGCGATGTTGAAGGGTGCTTAAGTATTCCGGAGCGGAGAGCATATATCACCAGAGCCGCCAAGGTTAAGGTGACCGCGCTTAATCTCGATGGGAAAAAAATAGAGTTAGAGGGGGAAGGGATTCTCGCCCGGGCGTTGCAACATGAAATTGAACATCTGGACGGAATCCTCTTCATCGATCACCTGTCCAAGGAGGGTGACGAAAGCTGATGAGACTGGTTTTTATGGGGACCCCGGAGTTTTCCGTGGTTTCTCTGGAAAAGCTATTGGCTTCAAAGCATCAGGTCCTCGGCGTGGTGACCCAGCCGGACCGCCCGAAGGGGCGGGGGATGAAACTGGCTTATTCCCCGGTGAAAACGATTGCCCTGACCCATAATTTGCCGGTTTATCAACCGGAAAGCCTCCCCGACGAGGCGTTAATGTCATTTTTAAAAGAAGTCCGTCCCGAGGCAATTGTCGTCGTTGCCTATGGCTTGAAGATTCCCCCGGCCATTCTGGATTTACCATTGTATGGCTGTATTAATCTCCATGCTTCGCTCCTCCCAAAATACCGGGGCGCTTCACCAATTCAAGCCGTTATTCTAAATGGGGAAACAACAACCGGTGTTACCACGATGAAAATGGATGAAGGTTGGGATACCGGTGATCTCTTATTAACCCGTACGGTAGCAATCGGGGAAACGGAAACCTTCGGTACCCTGCACGACCGTTTGGCAGCGATCGGCGCCGCTTTGCTCGTCGAAACCCTTGATGCGCTGGAAGAAGGGAAAATTACACCCCAGCCGCAAGACCATAGCGCGGCAACATATGTCCGAAAACTCTCGCCGGAGGATTACATTTTGGATTGGTCCCATGAAACCGTTTCTCTTTACAACCGGATTCGCGCCTTCGATCCAATGCCGGGCGCCCGCACCAGTTTAAATGGAGAACCTCTTAAGATCTGGGCGGCCCGGCCCGGTAAAGGCTGGTATGGTTTGGAGGCCGCAGTACCCGGAACAATTGGCGAACTGGTTAAAGAGGAAGAGTGGGCGCTGCCGGTCAGGACCGGGGATGGGGTGCTTTTACTGACCGAACTCCAATTTCCCGGGAAAAAGCGATTAACCATCGAACAGTTTGCTGCCGGTAACACTTTAACGGCCGGAACGGTTCTTGGATAAACCGGGAAACATTTTAACATATTGTTTGCGGGGTACTGAGGAAACTTTTTTCATGCCGAAAGCGTTTATTGTTCTGAACGACCTGCATAGATACATTTTCATCCGATGCGGGTTCCTATGAATTTGATTGTCTGGTTCTTTTCGGGAATACTATCTTCAGCCCTGATTGGCTTTCATCCCGGAACCGGCAGTTCACCAAGAAAATGATAAGGAGGTTCAGCCATGTTCTTTCCGTTTTACGACCCGACCTATCTGCTGCTTTTCCCTGCTATTATCCTTGCTCTTTATGCACAGATGAAAGTGAGTTCCACTTTTCAGCGTTATTTAAGGGTCAGCGCCAGTTCCGGCCTGACAGGGGCGCAAGTGGCCAGGGATCTTTTGAACAAAAACAACCTTTCCGATGTTGCCGTCGAGATTACACCAGGGTACTTATCGGATCACTATGATCCGAGACAGCGTGTTTTGCGCCTTTCACCCCAGGTATACCACGGACGGTCACTGGCCGCTTTAGGGGTAGCTGCTCATGAAACCGGCCATGCCATCCAGCATGCTGAAGAGTATGTTCCACTGAATATCCGGACTGCTCTCTTTCCGGCGGCGCAATTCGGTTCGCAATTGGCTTTTCCTCTTTTCTTCATCGGTCTGCTGTTTGGCCATGGCGGTACCTTCTTGATGAACTTGGGAATCCTCCTCTTTACATTTGCCGTCCTGTTTCAAGTCTTCACTTTACCGGTGGAATTTAACGCCAGTAGCCGGGCGCTAAATATGCTGGAAACCGAGGGTTATCTTATGCGGGGGGGAGAAGTTGCCGGTGCCCGTAAAGTACTATCCGCCGCCGCCCTGACTTACCTGGCCGCGACGGCAATGGCAATCCTGCAGCTCTTCCGGTTACTATTGATCCGTGGGATGCGCGATGACTAAAACACTTTCGGGGCGTGCTTTAGCCCTTAAAGCCTTAGTGGCCATTGAGGAGCAAGGCGCCTATGCGAACCGGATCTTAAACTCCTTATTTGCACTGAACGATCCAGCAGCCCAAGAACGGGCGCTAGCTACCGAGATCGTCTATGGGACGCTGCGCCATTTATCCCTGATCGATCATTTGCTCAGCCAGCTTTTGACCAAAAAGCTGGCTGCTTTACCAATCGAAGTCAGAAATCTTCTCCGTCAAGCCTTGTACGAGTTATTGACGGCAACCGGGCCGGACTACGCGGTTGTCAACGAAGCGGTAAATCTTGTCCGGCAATCGAAGTTTAATGGTTTATCCGGACTGGTTAATGCGGTCCTCCGGAACTACGTCCGGAAGAAAGCAGAGCTTTCACTCCCCGGCTTTACCGAAGATCCACTTGCCCACCTGACGATTTGCCACTCCCATCCGCAATGGCTGGTGGAAAGATGGCTTCGCCGGTGGGGGAAGGAGGAAACACACCGTCTGGTGTCTGTCAACAATCTACCGGCGCCGTTCACCATCCGGACCAACACACTCAAGATCTCCAGAACGGAATTGTTAAAGCAGTTGGCCGGTTTGGCGCTGGATGCTGCGCCGTCGCCCCTTCTTCCCGAGGCGGTACGGCTGTCCACCGGCTATGCCCTTACTTCGACCCCGTTATGGGCGGCGGGGCATTTTTATATCCAGGATGAGGGTTCGATGCTGATCGCCCACTTACTCGCCCCGCAACCGGGCGAAACGATCGCCGATCTCTGCGCCGCCCCCGGCGGAAAAACCACCCATCTGGCGCAACTCATGAACAATACCGGTCTAATCTACGCCCTCGATCAATATCCCCATAAGACCAGGTTGATTCATGAAAACGCCTCCCGTCTGGGGATCACAATTGTTGAGCCGCTGACGCTCGATGCCCGCTCATGGCAACCTGGGGTTCCCTTGGATGCAGTTCTCCTCGATGCGCCCTGTACCGGAACCGGCGTCTTACGGCGCCGTCCTGATATCCGCTGGCGGCGGCAGCCGGAGGATTTAAAAGACTTAACCGCACTGCAGGGTGAATTATTAGCACATGCCGCCGAGCTAATCAAGCCCGGTGGCCGCATCGTTTATAGCACTTGCTCGTTGGAACAAGAAGAAAATGAAGAGCAGATCAAGAATTTTCTCCGCTCACATCCAGAGTTCCAAGTTTCCCTGCCCGGGAATTTCGCGCGGAATCTTCATCACCAACTGCTGCCGGAAGGAATAATCTTGCTGCCTGAGACGGACGGCCCCGACGGTTTCTTCATGACCAGGTTAATAAAGAATGCTTAAAAACCAGGGGCGATCTTCGATTGAATTCTTGAGCTCCCCGGTAATCTATGGTAAAATATAAAGAAATTATCGTTCCGGAAAAAAGAAGAGGGGAGATCGTAGTTTTTTTTGTTAGATTTAATATTCACACAATTTAAAGATCATAAAATTTTAGGTTTTCGTTAAGGACGCTAATTTTTTTTCTGCCATGATCTGGACAAGCTTTTATTTGATCCGGCAAACTAAAAGTTTAAATAATGAAACCGAAGGAGGAGAACTAGTTGGAAGTTTACATTGACGGGAAATTCTATCCCAAAGAGGAAGCGAAGATTTCTGTTTTCGACCATGGTTTATTGTACGGTGATGGAGTTTTTGAAGGGACCCGGGCTTATAACGGGCGGATCTTTGAATTCGACGCCCATATTGACCGGTTGTTCAACTCCGCCAAAGCGATTGCCCTTGAAATCCCGCTGAGCAAAGACGAAGTAAAAGCAGCCCATCTCGAAACGCTGCGCAGAAATAAGCTGACCGATGCCTATATCCGGACGGTGGTTACCCGGGGGGTAGGGGATTTAGGGTTAGATCCAAGGAAATGTAAAAGAGCCTCGCTAATTATCATCGCCGATCTAATCAGTTTATACCCGGCAGAGCTTTACGAGAAAGGGCTGAAAATCATTACAGTGCCGACCCGCCGCAACCAGCCGGAAGCAGTCAATCCGATGATTAAATCCTTGAACTACTTGAACAATATTTTAGCGAAGATCGAAGCCAACCTGCACGGCGTCTCCGAAGCAATTTTGCTAAACCATGAAGGTTACGTTGCTGAATGTACCGGTGACAATATCTTTATTATTAAAGACAAAATCTTGGCCACCCCGCAAGTATCCTTCGGCGCGTTGAAAGGAATTACACGTGGCGTCGTTATGAAGCTAGCGGCGGAGATCGGACTGGAAGTAGTTGAAACCGCGCTTACCCGCTACGATATTTACACGGCCGACGAGTGCTTCCTGACCGGTACTGCAGCCGAGGTGATTCCAGTCGTTGAAGTGGACGGAAGGACCATTGGTTCCGGAGTACCCGGTCCTTATTCCAAGCAACTGAAGGAAGCCTATCATAAATACGCTTCCTCCCATGGGACCCCGATTTACTAAAGGCAGGACATTGGCTTTTCCCTGACCGGAATTAAAGAACGAACCCTTCCGCAGGGAAGGGTTCGTTGTTGAATGGGAGGTTTGTTGATGGTTACGGTAATGGCACCGGCGACCAGTGCCAATTTAGGACCGGGTTTTGACTTTCTCGGTTTAGCCCTTGAACTCTATAATACCGTTCACTTTACCCCGGCCGATGAATGGACAGTAACAGCCGAAGGGTACGGTGCCGCGCAACTTGCCGGCCGGACAGATCTCCTGGTCTGTCAAGCAATCAAGAGGGTTTACGCGGAAACCGGTCATCCGCTTAGCGGGGGAAAGGTTCATCTCGAGAACCGGATTCCGGAAGTCGGTGGCCTTGGCTCCAGTGCCTCCGCAATTGTCGGCGGTTTGGTGGCTGCCAATTACTGTTTAGGGGAGCCCTTATCCAAGGATCAACTATTAGCGCTGGCCACTACACTCGAAGGCCATCCGGATAATGTTGCCCCGGCGCTTTTTGGCGGCCTGGTTGGAGTCTTGCCGGAACCGCTCGGTGGCGGGCATACGGTGCTTAAAATCCCTTTTCCAAAGGATCTGCATGTCGTGTTAGCCGTTCCTCACCTCCGGGTTGCGACCAAAGAGGCACGTCAACTTCTTCCCGCCAAGGTTACGATGGAAGAGGCCATCTTTAACCTTGCCCATACTGGGGTCCTGGTTGGTGCCTGTTTTAGCAACCGGCCGGAGTTATTACGTTTCGCAATGCGGGATAAGCTTCATCAAGACCGGCGTTCCGTCTTGATCCCCGGTTTTCATCATGTCTTGGAGGCAGCCTACCGGGAAGGAGCAATGGGAGTTGCGCTGAGCGGTTCCGGTCCGTCGATTATTGCTTTTTGCCCAGGCGAACGCCGGGAGGCGGTTGGCGAGGGGATGGTCGCCGCTTTTGCTGCGCATAACATTAAAGCCCGGTGGCTTCCGGTTGCGGTGAACAATGAGGGCTACCGTGTTCTCTGAGCGTTTAAACTCTTTTTTCAGTGAGTTCGCTAAGGCGATCAAAAAAATTAAAAAAAAGCAGTTGACATCCTTTTCGTGATGTGTTAGGATACTTTCAATTATACGAAATTGAAAAAAGCTCTGTTACTCTTCTTATCAAGAGAGGCGGAGGGACAGGCCCGATGAAACCTCGGCAACCCTAGGTCAAAAGACCAGAAGGTGCCAATTCCTGCAAAGCTATGCTTTGAGAGATGAGAAGAGGGTAGCAGTACTACTTGCGAACCCTCTTTGGGTTCTTTTCTTTTATCCAGAATTTTTCACAAAAAGAAAGAAGGAGGGATTTAAATGGGTATCACACGTTCATACCAGGAGATTAATGAGAAGATTAAAGCGGGCAAGGTGGTCGTGCTCACCGCGGAAGAGGTAGTCGCGATGGCCAAAGATGAAGGCCCGGAAAAAGTTTTGGAGAAAGTGGATGTTGTCACCACCGGGACCTTTGGCGCAATGTGTTCCTCGGGAGCCTTCCTTAACTTTGGGCACGGGGATCCGCCGATCAAGATGGCAAAGGTATGGTTGAATGATGTGCCGGCCTATGCCGGTTTGGCAGCTGTCGACGCCTATCTGGGGGCGACGGAATTGTCGGAAAGCAGGGGACTGGAGTATGGTGGCGCCCATGTCATTGAAGACCTGGTAGCCGGGAAAAAGATCAAATTGAAGGCCATTGGTTTCGGAACGGATTGTTATCCCCGCACCACAATTGAGACCTGGATTACCATTAACGATCTGAATCAAGTCTATTTATTTAACCCACGGAATGCTTATCAGAATTATTGTGTTGCCGTGAACTCAACCGGACGGACTTATCATACATATATGGGGACCCTGCTTCCCAATTACGGTAATGCTACTTATACGACTTCCGGGGAACTCAGTCCGCTGCTTTGTGATCCACATTACCGGACAATTGGGGTTGGTACACGGATCTTTTTGGGCGGCGGCGTTGGCTATGTTGCCTGGGAAGGAACACAGCATAATCCGGCGCAAAGACGGGATGAAAACGGCGTACCGCTGACGAACGCCGGTACGATAGCCGTGATTGGGGACCTAAGGGGAATGAACCGGAAATATCTGCGCGCGGCGATCTTCCATAACTATGGCACCAGTCTCTATGTAGGGCTTGGGATTCCCATCCCCTTGCTTGACGAGGAGATTGTCCGGACAGTTGTGCTCTGCAACGAAGAGCTGAAAGCAACAGTCTATGATTACGGAGTACAACAACGTGCCCGTCCGGCCTTGGGGGTTGTCTCCTATGCCGAACTGCGCAGCGGAAAGATTGAACTGAACGGCAAAGTGATCCCGACCGCCCCCTTGTCCAGCCTGGAAAAGGCCCGTTCAATCGCAACCGAGCTTAAAGAGTGGATTATCAACGGTCAATTTTACCTGACCGAACCGGTCGCATCCCTGCCTTGGCGTGACGGTGTGAAACCTTTACGGGAGGAGGTGTAGAAAATGGCCAAACGCCGTGTTGTCTTAACGTTTCCTCAGGAATTGACGGAAAGGCCTATTACATACCATCTGGTGAAAGATTATGATTTGGCGATTAATATTTTGAAAGCAAAGATCACCCCGGGTGAAGAGGGAAAACTTGTTTTGGAGCTTTCGAACGGTTCTCCGGAAAAAATTGATGAAGGGCTTGATTTCCTGGAGAAGCAAGGGGTCATTGTCCAGCCCCTGAGTAAAGAGATTGTCCTGGAAGAGGAGGAGTGTATTCATTGCGGGGCTTGTACGGCGGTCTGCACTTCCGGCGCCTTACGGCTTGATCCCCAAACTGCCCGCCTTGTTTTTGACCGGGAAAAATGTATCGTCTGCGAGCTTTGTGTTCCCGCCTGCACGATGCGGGTGATTAAGGTGATGTTTTAGATGACCGACCAACACCGAAGAACTGATGTTTACCGTTTCTACCGCCGGGCCAGGCCCGGCCTGCACAGTTTCCGCATAACCATCGGCGAGAGTGACCTTTGGATCGAAGCAACGAATGATTGTCGTACAACTGCGGAAGAACACTTAAAAACGCTCAGACGCCAACTGAAAGAATACATCTATCAGCATCCCCAATTTCTTACCACCCTTACGCCATGGGAAGAAGACCCCGGTGCCCCCGAAGTGGTTCGCCGGATGATCGCTGCCGGAAAGTGCGCTGGAGTCGGCCCGATGGCCGCCGTTGCGGGGGCAATCGCCGGATTGCTTGGCGAAGAATTGTTACCTGCCAATCCGGAACTGCTGATTGAGAACGGGGGGGATCTTTTTCTCCATGTCAAACAACCACGGACGGTCGCGATTTATGCCGGCAATTCGCCTTTCTCCTGGAAAACCGGGATTAAGATCCAACCGAGTCAGGCTTGGGGGCTATGTACCTCATCGGGAACAGTCGGACCTTCCTACAGTGAAGGGAAAGCCGATGCCGCTGTAATTCTCGCGCCTGATCCGGCGCTGGCTGATGCGGTCGCCACCGCCTGCGCCAACCGGATTAAAACAGCAGCCGATTTGGCGTCGACTATTGAATTTGCCGCCCAAATCGCCGGGGTGACAGGAGCAGTTCTGATCATTGGAGAAAAAATGGCGGTTTGGGGCGGGATTGAATTAGTTAAACTTTGAGACAAAGGAGGCACTCAGGTCATGAAAACGACCTGTTTATTCGCTCCGGAGCGTACTTATCTACTCGATGGAGCGATGGGGAGCATGCTCCAGGAAAGGGGGTTGCCTCCGGGAAGACCACCGGAGACGATGACCCTGGAAAAACCAGAAACCGTTGAGGCGATCCACCGTGCCTATCTGGACGCCGGAGCCGATCTGATTCAAACCAATACTTTTGGTGGTAACCGGGCTGCTTTGTCCCGTCATGGTTTAGCAGATAAAATCAGTGAAGTGAATCAACGGGGGGCGGAGATTGCTCTCCGCGTCGCCGGTCCCCACGGTCTCGTCGCCGGCTCCCTCGGACCAACCGGGGAATTGTTGGCACCCCTCGGTGGACTAGATCCCGACGAGGCCGAGGCGATCTACTATGAGCAATGTCAAATTCTGAAACAAACAGGCCTTCAGTTGGTCAATATTGAAACCATGAATGACCTTGCAGAATTAAAAGCAGCGGTTCTCGCCGCCCGTTCCTGCCGGCTTCAGGTCATGGCTTCCGCTACCTTAATGGAAAACGGATACACGCTTACCGGCGCCTCACCAGAAGTGATCATTGCCACCCTCGAAGGATTGGGAGTAAATGTCGCCGGTTTAAACTGCGGATTAGGGCCGGCGGAGCTTAAACCGTTCTTGGTCCGCATGGCAAACGCCACTTCCTTACCACTAATCGTTCAACCCAATGCCGGGTTACCGCAAATGCGGGATGGAAAAACCGTTTATCCGTTATCTGCCGAGGAATTTTCCCGGCAAATGCGCGTCCTGATCGAGGAAGCACGCCCCCAAATTGTCGGTGGTTGTTGCGGCACTAATCCCGAACACATCAAACATTTGCGGAAAGTCATCGACAAGCTGCCCCCAAGCCCGCAACCAAAAAAGAAGCAACAACCGGAGCGGGTCCTCATCGCCGGCCGGGGACAAGCGGTATGGTGGGCAGGCAAGTGGGAAGAACATCATTCTCTCCTCGTCCGGCCATATGATCGAAAAAACATAAACTTGGATGGAGAGACCATCGATCTTTTTTCTTTAATCGAAACGTTGAAAAAAGAAAAGAACACAATTTTACGGCTAGACTTTAATGCTTGGGAAAGCAAAGCAGATGAAGTCAAGAACTTCATCCAGGATTTACAGTTATATTATACCGGTCCCTGCTCGGTCAGGGGCGGTCAACCCGAAATCCTTACCGGATTTTTCCGTTACTATCTTGGAAGACCGCTCTATGAAGGTGAGCGTTCAAGCCTTCCTGACCCCATTCGAAAGTGTATAGATCAATATCTTCCCGGTACAGTCTTCTGTTCTCATGACCTTGACAGCTAGTCAAGGTTTTTTTTTTTGCCTATAAAAAAATATCAAGACCGAATCTCCACCTGTTGCAATGTTCATTTTTAGATAAATAACCGAGGTCAAAGCATTTTTAAATGAGGCGGATAATATATTATTCATGTAGTAATCGATGCAATTCGTCAATCGACAAAAAAAGATCTTAAATTAGAAAAAAATTCATCAAGTTTGGCATAAATCTTTTCAGAACAAGACATAATAACACTGCAATCCATCTATGATTTAGCGATGGGTAAAAACATATTGTGGTGGAGGGAAGAAAGTGAAAAAATCGAATGAACTTGCAAAAAAAGAAGATTTTATGCCGGAAAGCAATCATCTTGCCCGCTCCAAACCGCGTTATACAGAAAACGAAAATGAGATGATCTACGAAAACTGGTGGAATCCAAAACTACGGAAAGAGCTGTCACAGCGGTTTGGGAGAAAAATTTCCGCTTTGCGGAGCCAATTTTGTCGAATTCTCAAAGAGAAAGGGATCTCAAACACGGATTATTACAAAATAATGAGGGCCAAATACCAGTCTCAAACACCGAAAGAGATTTTGGCCAATGACGAAGACCAGCTTATCCTTGAGATCTTTGCAAAGCACCAAGTGTTGGGGGGAACCAGAAACGAAGCTTGCCAAGAGTTACAACAGTTAATGAAGAAAAAGGTCAGTGAAGCAGCGCTTAAACTCCGCTTTTACCGGTTGGTGCAGAAACGGAACCTCAGCGAAGAGGAGATTAATGCCTTAGGCCGTGATGTCCTTAAACGTTCCGGTATAAGAATTCCGGAAACACCCCTTCTGAACGGGAAGGAAGTTCCGCCCTTGCCCGGCAGTAAAGAAAAGGTCACCTTTAAACAGGAGTTGCCGAAGCAACGTGAAATTACTCCTGAGCCTCAGGAAGCGCGGATGGAAACAGGGAATAAAAAGCTTACTCCCAGTTATACGCCGGAAAGTGAGGAACGAAAATCAACTTTCCTTTACCAACTGGCTCATTTGCCGGAAGCCTTACAAAAACTCGAAGCAAGGGTAGAAGCGCTTGAGGAAGCTCAGAAACGTCAGTTGGATCTGAGGGGCTTTATTGAACACCTGTTAGCGGTGGAACGCAATCTGAAACAGGAAGAAAAGTTATTGAAAGAAATTGACCGTTTAGTTGCGGAAAACCAGGAGCTGGAGGAGAAGTTTAAGCGAGAGCGTAACCGTATCATCCAAAGAGAAAAAGAACTCACGGAAATCTATGAGCTATTAAACAGCGCTTTAAACGAATTTATGCACCTCGAAAGCGTGGCCAAACTCGCCTCCCTGGGCGACTTCATCCACCGGATGGAAATTACGGTCGATCAGTTTGGTAACGTGATGAAAAGCCGGAGAATCCATGGTGCTTAAGAACATTGGTGATTGGACATAGCGGAAGCTAACCGGAAAAGCCAATCGCTGATCGCATAACTTGCAGCGCTGAGCATTGACATGGTTGTAGTCTAATGCTATAATTATATGTGCCTTAACTTTTCGGGCCGTAGCGCAGCTTGGTAGCGCACTAGACTGGGGGTCTAGGTGTCGCAGGTTCAAATCCTGTCGGCCCGACCAGTAAAAAATGGGGTTCTGAACATCAGAACCCCTTTCTTTTACCCTTTTGCCAAGTGGCTTCTTCACGAACATCTCCCAGAAACATTGGAGTATCACCATATCTTTGTTTTTAACGGAGTTTTTCGGCAAATAAAACCAGGCGGACTATAATTTCGGGAATATCCATCCTTCAACCGAGGGTCTTCCAGAGGCGGAGACCTCTTTTCTTTTCTCTAGGGTAAAGTTCCTTAGAAACCCAGCCCCAGTCAATGGCTCTGACAAAGCCATTTTTCAGCCCAAGCATACTCGATGTTACGGATTCATATAAATTAAAGTAAGAAAATGGTGGGGGAGGGGAGGACGATGGCAAAACAAGAGAATCCGGTCTTTAATTTACGCCTTGTCATCAACTCTGTATTTTCAGGGTTAAAATACTCTTTATCTTTCCTTTTAATTGTCATCATTCTTTTAGTGGTGACTTTCTTGCTGGGGTGGGATTGGAGCAGTCACGAACAGATCATATATAAATATTCGATTTACACCGCAATTGTCCTTGGCGCTTTGGCAACCGGATACAAGGCAAAAACAAAAGGTTGGTTATTGGGAATAATCCTTGCCGTCGTTGTCTGGTTGTTATTCTTTCTCATCGGCAGGATTTGGGGGTTGGACTTAAACATTAAATCCGGGTTGATTAATGGAGCAATTGCCGTCATCCTTGGCCTGTTGGGCGGGATTATGGGAATCAACCTCTGACCGGTACGGTGCTTGGGTATTCGGCGCAAGGTAAACCAAGGTATCCTTATTTTTGTCTTGACACTGCAAAGAAATAAATATATAATTTAACATGATGACAGCGGCATAGGGGAGTAGCTCAATTGGTAGAGCGTCGGTCTCCAAAACCGGTGGTTGCGGGTTCAAGTCCTGTCTCCCCTGCCATATGCTTACGAACCGGAATCATACCGGTTTTTTTTCTGAGTGGATCCGGATCCATGATCAGACACATAGAAAGGGGTACATACCATGTCCATCAAAGTTCCAGTTGGAGTATCTAACCGCCATGTTCATCTCTCGCAAAAAGATCTCGAAACACTCTTTGGCCCCGGTTATCAACTTACAGTCAAAAAAGAACTCTCCCAACCCGGACAATTTGCCGCCGAAGAAACCGTGAATTTAATTGGCCCCAAACGGAGCATCCCGAATGTGCGAATCCTTGGGCCGGTTCGTTCCCAAACCCAAGTCGAAATTTCCTTAACTGACTCTTTTACCTTAGGGATAGACGCTCCAATCCGTGACTCCGGGAATTTAAAAGACACCCCAGGAATTATTATCGAGGGACCAAAAGGCCGGATTGAAGTCAATGAGGGAGTGATCATTGCCCAGCGCCACTTGCATTTAAGCACCGAAGAGGGAGAAGAGCTTGGATTAAAGGATCAAGACATTATCCAGGCGAAAGTGGAAGGAAGCAGGGGCTTGATCTTCGACCAGATCTTAGTCAGGGTTGGTCCCAACTATAAAAAAGACCTGCATCTTGATATTGATGAAGCCAACGCCGCAGGCCTCAAGACTGGAGATTTAGTGACGATCATCAAATAGCGTTTCTGAGGTGAGGCTATTGCCGATCTATGAATTTACCTGCCAACAGTGTAAGTATAAATTCGAAGAATTGTGCCGTACAGATACCAAACAGCTTCCTTGCCCGAAGTGCGGCTCATCAGAGACAACCCGTCTCTTTTCACTGTTCGGAATGGGTAGACAGGCTGATTCAGCAACCACCAGTTCATCCGGTTGCGCCAGTTGCGCCGGTGGACACTGTTCAACCTGCCATTAGAGGTAAACTGATGACGCAATCCCGGAAAAAAACATGCCTAGGAAAAGATCCTGTTTATTTACAATATAAACAGGATCTTTTTTCTTGCTCGAAATAACGAAAAACATATATGATGTTTGACCACTAAGGAAGATAAGCAATTTGCTCATGAAAATTCGGGTTTATTTTTTGCAGAGATTAAACAGGGAGTTTGCAGTTGGAACGCGAATATGACTTCTGTACAAAAATGCATACGCTTAAGAACGAAACAAGTTGATCTGAGGAAGGCAGGAATAAACATTGATAAAGATTCGGTCTGCTGGCAAACAATTACTAACCAAGATCATAATAGTTTTTGGGCTGCTGGTTTGGTGCTCTGGGATTATTTATGCAAAGACTGAAGAAGTTAACCGTCCTTACCGGATCGTTAAAGAAGAGACAACCGGAGAGCTCATTTTTATTCAAAATGCTCCTCATCGCCAAGACCAGCAAAAACCAATTGTTGCGGTCGCCCTGGGGGGTGGGGGAGCAAGGGCTTTGGTTAATGTCGGGATCTTAAAAGCTTTGGAAGAAGAGCGGATCCCGGTTGACTTGGTGGTCGGCTCGAGTATGGGGGCGATTGTTGCGGTGCTTTACGGTAGCGGAATGCCGATCGCCACCATTGAAGAGTTGGTAACGACCGATCTCTTGCCTTCGTTGTTTGATCTAAATTTTCCCTTCATCTATTCAGTAATCGATACCCGCAGGGTTAATTTTTTCATGGAAAAAATCTCTCCCCATCAAAGGATGGAAGAGTTTCCAATCATGACGGCTTTATTAAGTTATGACTTGACGCATGGGGTGAAATATATTCACACCAGTGGCCGGATTTCCAGAGAAATACAAGGTTCTTACTCGATCCCCCTCTTTTTTCCGGTAGTCGCCTACGATGATGGCCTGTATCTTATGGATCCCGGCATCCTGGAATTGACACCATCGCAAGCTGCGAAGGTACTTGGTGCTGATGTGATCATTTCGACGACCGCTTTTGACGCATTGCCCTACACCACCTATGATCTGCCGGTTCGTGCCTGGACACGTTTTATTAATATCCAAAAGGAAAGAAATTCACAAGACGTTATTGAACGGTATTCTGACCTGACGATCAACTGTGAGGTCGGGGATTATTCATTTATGGATTATCACCTGGCTGCGGAATTCATTGCTTTAGGTTACCGGGAAGCCAAAAAGCAGATCCCCGTGCTCAAGCAGGTTTTAGCCACCCAAAATATCCCCTTGCGTGCGGATAAACGACCAGAAGATCAACCGGAAAGTCTCGCCTACGAACAAAACCGCGCAAGGCTGGTGACTGACCTTAAGTATGACCGTTTACGGTATGATTTTACCCGGATTAAGCCTATCGTGTACTATGGGAAGGATCATTCCTTTTTCCAACCGGAACTGTTGAAAACCGACTCCCTCACTCTCCAGTACGGGCTGTTATGGCAAACGGGACCCGTTTACCTGAAACTCTTAACGGAAGGGAAAAACTTCGATGTTTTAGAAGCAAAACTGAAAATAATCGGCTTGACGCCGTCGATCGACCTGACCGGTCAAGCACGCTACGAAAAAGAAGCGAGCGGGGAGGGGAGATGGTACGGTCTTGATTTAACTTATTACCGTCCCAATTATGCTCTCGCCGCCGGTTGGGCTAGTTTCAACAACGCGCAGTATCTTCATGGGGGGGTAGAGTTCGAGCTCAATTGGGTGAAAACGAAGCTCAAAGGGGAGGTCGATCTTTATACCCCAATAACCGGCCGTCCCGGAATAACCGGAACAAAATATGTTTTTTCCCAAGTTATTAGCAGTGGAGTAGGGGAGAACTTTACCTTACAACCGAGACTGGTGGTCAGTAATACCACTGCGCAAGAAGTATTGGCGCCGCCGATAATCTACCGTGGATTTGCACCGGCCCTTCCGAACCAGGAGCTTTTCATCCAATCTTCCTTCCAATTTGATTACCACTACCGCTTTACCTACTCACTGGAACTGCTCCAATGTATCCAACTCAAAGAGATCTCTTTCTTCACCTTTGCGGATTTATGTTATAACCGCCAAGCAAAAACCGCCACTGCCGCCGGGATTGGAGCAGCCTGCGACCTGAACCTCCTTGGAATTAAACCTTTTATCTTCGGGGGATACCTGGCTTATGATTTCCAGAAAGCTTCCTGGCGGAGCGCTTTATCTCTGGATTTATCATTTTAACCTGTAAAAAGGCCGGGATAACCGGCTTTTTTAAGTAGAGTAGCATATGCCGAAAAGAGGAGCAAAATGCTCCTCTTTTTGTAATATATCTATATCTTGGTTCAACAACTACCGGACTACTTCAATCTCAAAAACAAACGGCCAGAATTTCCCGGTAACAAAGAGACGGTCGCCATCCGGATCATAGGCGATTCCATTTAGAACATCAACCTTTTTCATTTGTTTGTACTGAGAGTCGAGGAGGCCGGTCAAGTCAAGCCACCCGGCCACGCGACCACTGTCCGGATCAATCATCGCAATCCGGTCGGTCTGCCAAACGTTCGCGTAAATCAGGCCATTAATGAATTCCAGTTCGTTCAGGTTGGCAACCGGCCGGTTGGCGCTGGTGACCCGGATGCGTTTGACCGGAGTATAAGTTTCAGGATCAAGGAAGGTTAGGGTAGGGGAGCCGTCACTCATAATCAAGTATTTACCGTCACTCGTGAGTCCCCATCCTTCAGTTGGATAGGTGAAAGTATCGAGCAGGATAAAGGAATTGAGGTCATAAACGAACCCTTGATGTTCCCGCCAGGTTATTTGAACCAGCCGGCCGTTATGGATGGCAAGACCTTCGCCGAAGTATTCCGCCGGAAGGTCAATTCGCTGGAGGACCGTTCCGTCCTGGGGATTAACCTTTCGCAAGGAAGAATGGCCGTACAAACCGGTACCTTCGTAAAAATAACCGGCATGATAGATCAGACCCTGGGTAAACGCTTCAGGATCATGCGGAAAACAATTGACGACCCGGTAGGAATAAACAGGAGGGGAGGGGAGGGAACCGTTAACCCCAGTAGACACGCCTACCGGGAAAGAATGAATAATCAGCAAAACTAGCAGAAAGAAGATGGGCGCCTGCCATTTCTGGCGCATTAGAAGCACTCTCCTTGAGACAAAAAACCCGCCCTACAAGGTAAGGCGGGAGATTTATGCCTGGTATTATGCTTTCCCGTCACAACCAAGAACATGGACAATCTTGTGCTTCACCAGTTCTTTAATGGCCTCTCTGGCTGGTTTAAGGTACTGCCGCGGATCAAAATGGTCGGGATGCTGGGCAAGATATTCCCGGATTGTAGCGGTCATCGCCAGGCGGAGATCGGAATCGATATTAATTTTACAGACGGCCGACCGGGCGGCTTTCCTTAACATTTCCTCCGGAACACCACGGGCGCCGGGCATATTACCACCATATTTATTAATTTTCTCAACCAATTCAGGAATGACCGAGGAAGCCCCGTGCAGAACAATCGGGAAACCTGGCAGTCTCCTCGCTACTTCTTCGAGGATATCAAATCTTAACTTGGGTTCACCTTTGAACTTATAAGCACCGTGACTGGTCCCGATGGCGATCGCCAGGGAATCAACCCCGGTCCGGGCGACGAACTCTTCCACCTCTTCAGGTTTGGTATAGGAAGACTCTTCTTCAGAGACTTTTACATCATCCTCAACACCGGCCAGCCTTCCAAGTTCACCTTCAACAACCACACCGTGCGCATGGGCGTAGTCGACAACCTGTTTGGTCAGTTTAATATTTTCCTCAAAGGGCAGGTGTGAACCGTCAATCATGACGGAGGTAAAACCGCCATCAATACAGGCTTTGCAGATTTCAAAGGAATCCCCATGGTCGAGATGGAGACAGATCGGCAGCTTGGTTTCGATTTCCGCCGCTTCTACCAATTTCATTAAATATGTATGATTAGCGTATCTCCGCGCACCGGCAGAGACTTGTAAAATTAATGGGGCATTAACTTCTTTGGCTGCTTCGGTAATCCCCTGGATAATTTCCATGTTGTTAACATTGAAGGCCCCAATTGCATATCCGCCTTCGTAAGCCTTTTTAAACATTTCTTTCGTAGTAACCAATGGCATAATCTAACAACTCCTTTAGATATAATGTTGATAGAATAATTATGTTTTAGATTTATTATCTTAATTCTACCAAATTAGTACTTAAAATCAAGGAATTTCTAACGTGTATACCGCCGTTTACGCCCACGTGTTAGCTACCAGTTGGCATAAATACTATGGATTGGAGGCTATTTGCCATCTTTGTTACTTTTTTATGTGGATTTTGTTAAATTTAATTATCTTTGGGACTGATTGGTGTATAATAAAATCCGTAATTTCGTAATTTAAGATGATTTTGCTCGCTTATCTAACAGGATACTCCTTGGTCAAAACCACTTGGTTTCCCGGTTCCGGAGAGAATGGTGAATTATACTAGAAACGGTTATCCGGCTATCCGGCGAACCGGGCATGATATAATTGACTCTTTAAATCATTTTAAACAGTTAATTATACCGGGGACATTTAACATAGAGCCGAATATTATTACTATAATACTAGGAGGTATTAACAGATGGGTGTTTTAAAAGGTGCGTTGATCTTCGGACAGTCCGGGGGACCAACAGCAGTGATTAACTCCAGCGCAGCCGGAGTTTTTCAGGAGGCGCTCAAGCAGGAAGCCATCACGGGGGTTTATGGAGCAGCCCACGGCATTAAGGGCATCCTGGAGGAAAAATTTTACGACATTAGGAAAGAAGACCCGTATGAACTGGAACTTCTAAAAACCACCCCTTCCTCGGCGCTCGGTTCCGTCCGCTATAAACTGAAAAACATGGAAGAAGACGAGACCGATTACAAAAGGATTCTCGAAGTCTTTCAGAAATATAATATCCGCTATTTCTTGTACAATGGCGGAAATGATTCCATGGATACTTGTAACAAAGTAAGTAAATATTTTCAAAAGGTGGGTTACGAGTGCCGCGTCCTGGGTGTACCGAAAACCATTGACAACGATCTATGGGGAACGGACCATTGTCCGGGTTACGGGAGCGCTGCCAGGTATATCGCGACCTCGATTATGGAAGTTTATCATGATGCCAGGGTTTATGACCAAGGAATGATCACAATCCTGGAAATCATGGGCCGGAACGCCGGTTGGCTGACTGCTTCCGCCGCGCTGGCCGCAAATGCCGGCTATGGTCCGGATTTAATCTACCTCCCGGAAATCCCCTTCGACCTGGACCGCTTTTTCAACGATGTAAATGAGGTCTACCGCCGTCAAAACAATGTGATTATTGCGGTTTCCGAAGGGATCAGAGATAAGGATGGAAAATATATCTCCGAGTATGGCCAGGAATTGGCTTACCGGGATTCCTTTGGCCATGTACAATTAGGCGGCTTGGCACCGACCCTGGTCAATATCCTGCGCGAAAAAACCAACGCCAAAATCCGTGGCATTGAGTTCAGTCTCCTCCAAAGATGTGCGGCGCACCTGGGCTCCCAGACCGATGTCAATGAAGCCGCGATGGCCGGACAGATGGCCGTCCGTTATGCTGTGGAAGGAAAGACCGATTACATGGTCGCCTTCGAGCGTGAAGCCGGACCGGTATATAAATGCAAAACCAAACTGGTCAAACTCGAAGAGGTTGCCAATAAGGAGAAGAAGATTCCGCGCGAATGGATTAATGAAGCCGGTAACGGCCTGAAGAAAGAGTTTATCGACTACGCCTTACCGTTGATCCAGGGTGCCTCGGCTCCGCCGCTGGAAAACAGCCTGCCGCGTTTTGCGAAATTGAAAAAAGTCTTGGCAACCAGCCTTGACCGTGAACCGGTAAGTGTAGCAAGTAAATAATTTCCTTTCTCTTTTTTAAACAGCGGACAAGCTACTTTTTTAAATTAGTTTTAAGAACCCATAGAAAAATTTAATATGTTACTACCCTTAAAAACAAACCCCGGTGCCCGTGAAGAATTTACTTTCCCGGCGCCGGGGCTAATTTTATGTTTTTGCTTAATAACAAAGAAGGGGAGGGGAGGAGTGCTTAAACCTTTTAAACGAACATTCATTCGGATAAAAAATCCTTTAAAAAAGTTCGTTATAATTGAGTTGGTTTAATTTTTAACTTCTTCACGTACAGTAAATCAGAGAAAAATTCCGGGGTGTAACCGTAAAACTGAATAAAGCCCTGCCGGAAATTCCGTAACTTCTCTTCCAACGACTTTATTTCCCGCTTCCATAATTGCTCAGCAGCCTCCAACTCAATTTCCTCTTCATTGATCCCGTTGAGCTTATTGAGTTTAGCCGTCCCGGACCCACAATTGCCTTTACGCTCGTTGTACCCGGCCTCTGCTGTCATAATTTCACCTGCTTTCTTGTCTACTTTACATAATATATATTATAGGACGTATTTTCTTGGTTGTTTTTAGGTTTTAAGCTGTATTGAAATATTTTCCTCGAAATGTGGTACACATTCTCATCTTTAATAAAGTTTCTGATTCTGAAGTAGCTGGAGCGATCGAAGAAGAATTACCGGATTGGCTTCCTTTTTTATAAACCGACTTTCCAAACACACTATTACGCTTGTTGATTTCGCATCTCATGGGTACAACCTGTGAGACGCTTTATATTATCTTAATAAAAATCCGCACCCGGACTCAGGACCTCTCTTTTAGTTAATCCGGCAACCTTAGTCTTTGGCCGGGATAGATCATGGAAACTTCCAGGTTGTTAATTCTTTTAATCTCCGCGATTGTGATTCTGGGATCGACCTTTGGATAATATTCTAAAGCAATCTCCCACAACGTATCCCCTTTTTCGACGAAAACTTCCCGCTGGTAATCGGACTGGCCTTGGCTTTTCCCGGCCGTAAAGTACATCACCATCAAAAAGAAAACGACCATTAACATGAAGATCGTCAGATTAGCCAGACCGCGCCGCGGATTCCAACGCCATTTTCTCTTCAATTGGATTGCTCTGGCTTGTCCCAGATCGCCTACCATGCTCTTCACCTCTACCCTCTCCGCTTCCAAACACCTGTTCGTTTTTCTTTATCTTAACACGAACACCTGTTTGTGTCAAGATCTAACCGAACAATTGTTTGCATTCTTTTTTCTTTTATGATATACTTTAAGCAGTATTTTACAGGTCAATTATATGTGAGCTGAAGCAATTTGATGCATAATTTTTCCAATAAGGAGGTAGTTGAATGGACGACCTTACCCAACGCCAGCAAGAAATTTTGGATTATATTATCCGCGAAACACAAAAGAAAGGGTATCCCCCATCCGTCCGGGAGATTGGGGAAGCGGTTGGCTTAAGCTCCAGTTCAACTGTGCATGCTCACTTGGAAAAACTCCAACAACTTGGTTATATCCGCCGGGACCCGACGAAACCACGGGCGATCGAAGTCTTAAAACCCTCCGATAATATAGATTTTTCGTTCCCGGAGGTGATTCCGGTACCGGTGGTCGGCCGTGTGACTGCCGGGGAACCGATTTTAGCGGTTGAAAATGTTGAAGAATACTATCCTCTCCCCAAAGACTTCACTTCCTACCAGGATCTGTTTATGCTTAAAGTAAGAGGCGATAGTATGATCAATGCCGGAATCTTCGATCAAGATCTGGTCGTCGTCCATAAAACCTCTACCGCCCGGGACGGGGAGATCGTCGTGGCCTTATTGGATAATGAAGAAGCAACGGTGAAGCGTTTTTACCGCGAAAAGGACCAGTACCGTTTGCAGCCGGAGAACCCTCGCTACAACCCGATTTATACCAAGAACCTCTCGATTTTGGGAAAGGTAATCGGTTTGATCCGGAGGTTTTAAAGTTAAGCCTTTAAAACGTTGGTTCAAATAGCTTTTAACGAATATACCCCGAAAACAAAAGAGCCTGCTTGTCGCAGGCTCTTTTGCCGGGGAAAAGCGGTGCAGCTCCCCAAACGTAAAGGCAGTATTTTTATTTTTTTATTTCCCGATGAATAATTGTGTGAACATATTTCCATACGGGCCACCTGCCGCGATTCCAACTCCAAAGTGGTTGAATCGTGAATTTAGAATGTTGGCCCGATGGCCGGGGCTGGCCATGAGACTGGCATGGGCCGATTCGACCGAACCGGCTCCCGCCAGGTTTTCACCGGCGGTGTAATAACTGACGCCAGCCTTCTTTAACATCTCGAATGGCGTTCCATAGGTCGGCGAGGTATGACCGAAATAGTTCTTGTCGATCATATCCTGGCTCTTCTTTCTGGCCAGACCAACGAGGGTTGTGTCCACTTTTAATTCTTGTAAACCAGCCTTGATCCGTTCCTGGTTTACCAAAGTCACCATCTTCTGCTCCATCGCGGTTAAACCTTTACTGGGAGCAGGATCTGACGGTTGCGGATTAGGTTGAGGAACCGAAGGAGTCTTGGGCTCCGTTGGTGCCGGAGCCGGTTGGTTATTTTTTGGAGGTACATAGTAACTGTTGTTATTGCTGGATTGGCTGGTGTAATAATAATACTGCGTGGAGTAGTTCGATTGGTACTTCGTTGAGTAGCTCCAATTGCTTTGATAACTACTTCCGCTTCCGGAGCTCGAACCGCTGGCCGGCGGGGTATAGTAAGAACCGGAACCACCATAATAGACATAAACAGTGGCTGCTGTTGCGGGAAGTAGTACCGTAACGATCAGGATCAGAGCCAAAAATAAACTACCAACGAATCGGGCGCGCATCGAATCTTCTCCCTTCAAAACTGCCCTCTTCGTATAGGTGCTGCCACGGTTGCTTATTTAATTAACAGAACCGGTGGTTGTCCGCTTTCTCGCCCTCCTTATCCTTGAACCGGATTGATTACCGCAACCACTTCGGTGCTTAATACTTTCTTGATCAACCCTCCACTTCCTTTAGGAAATGATAGGAACAGTCAAATACCTGGCCAGAATTAGTTCAACAATCATTAAGAGTTTTCGCCGTTGCACTGCAATTTCCAGCTATATGTTTCGAACCTATTATCCATATAAAAAAACAGCCCTGCTTCCAGGGCTGCTTAACTTAGCTCCTAACAATATTAACTAAAGTAGAAAGAGAAAATTTTAAAAAAGAGGGAATGGTAGGTTTGACTATACGGTGATTACTCGTTTGTCTCTTCGAGACTGATAATCCCCTCTTTGAGTGCGAAAAGTGCGATTTGCGTCCGGTTTTTCAAGCCTAGCTTCTTACGTATGCTGGTTACATAGTTTTTGGCCGTCTTTTCGCTAATAAACAGAATGCTTCCAATCTCACGATTATCCTTTCCTTGAGCCACCAATGGCAGGATCTCACGTTCTCTGGGACTCAACTGGTCAAGGAGATTGGGTCGATGCGAAATCGGTACTTGGGCCATCTGCCCTTCCTCCTCTCCGTTCTGTCGACTATCCTCAATCGTCAAGGACGGTTTCTTCTGGTACATGATATGACACGACAGGCGAAGAGGTGATAGCAGAAGCTTTGCCCGCAACCGGCCGCCCAAAACAGGCCAATAGCCCAATCAATTCTTACTTTAACACAATCGCATTAAACGGGCATTTATCGAGACAGTTCCCGCATTTGATGCAAAGAGACTGGTTGATCGTGTAGGGTTTTTTCGGTTCGCCGGTGATCGCCTTTTCCGGACAGTTACGCGCGCACAACCCGCAGCCTTTACATAACTCGCTTGTAATCGTATATTTCATTAAGGCGCGACAAACTTTGGCCGGACATTCTTTATCACGAATATGGGCAATATATTCATCCCGGAAATTCTTGATCGTACTCAGGACTGGATTGGGCGCGGATTGTCCTAAGCCGCACAGCGCAGTCGCCTGAATATTCTTTGCCAACTCTTCAAGGAGTTCAAGATCCTCCTCTCTCCCCTCCCCTTTCGTGATTCTGGTCAGAATCTCCAACATCCGTTTGGTCCCAATCCGGCAAGGGGTACATTTACCACAGGATTCGTCCTGCGTAAACTCAAGGAAGAAGCGGGCAACGTCGACCATGCAGTTATCTTCATCCATCACGATCAGTCCGCCGGAACCCATCATTGAACCCGCTGCCTTGAGCGACTCATAATCAATCGGCAAATCAAGGTCTTTCTCTGTCAGACAACCACCGGAGGGCCCACCGGTTTGCGCGGCTTTAAACTTCTTCCCGCCCGGGATACCCCCGCCCAAGTCGAAGATAATCTCCCGGAGGGTTGTCCCCATTGGGACTTCCACCAACCCGGTGTTGCGGACCTTCCCGGCCAGGGCGAATACTTTCGTCCCCTTGCTCTTTTCTGTCCCAATCTGCGCAAACCAGTCCGCTCCCTGTTGAAAGATCGCAGGAATATTGGCGTAGGTTTCTACGTTATTGATCAGCGTCGGTTTTCCCCACAAACCGGAGGTCGCCGGGAATGGCGGTTTCGGACTTGGCTCACCCCGTTTTCCTTCAATCGACGCGATCAAGGCTGTCTCTTCGCC
>JAKOVI010000121.1 GCA_029782135.1 Bacillota bacterium | reverse complement strand
CAGGTCAGGATCAAGGAGGGGAGCAAGCTCCACTTTTTACTGGGACAAACCACGGTTTTGGTCAATTCCTACCATCACCAGGCGGTTAAAGGCTTGGCGCCGGGACTTCGGATCTCCGCTTGGAGCGAGGATCAAGTGATCGAGGGAATTGAGGGGGGCGGCGGGCAATGGCTGATCGGGGTCCAGTGGCATCCCGAACGGTGGGCGGGGCCCGACTCTGAGAAGCTTTTCGGCGGGTTAATTGCGGCCTGCCAGGAGAAGGAAGCCGGGAAGGGAAGTTTGTAACGGCGTAGGAAAAAATTATTTACAATGATGGATTATTATGATTCAATCGTAATAGAAGTGTAGTGTATGGTACATAACACCGGATGTAATTCAACAGAACACAAAACTAAGTTGGGAGGGGAAGAAGATAAATAAAAGAAGATTTCCTTATTTTGCCCTGGGGGCATTACTGGTCTTATTCGTGTTGATGTCGGGATGTAAGTTTTTTGGCCAATATGCGATTTCCGGACGCGTGACCAGCGCAAATCCAGAAGAAGAGATTAAAGGAGTAGTAATTAAATACCGAGTCAACTATTCTTCGATTAGGACAGCGTATCCCAGCGGTCCCGATGGAAGATATACGATCTGGGCTAATGAAGGTGACGATCTGACCATTTGGGCGGAGAAGGATAATAATTATATGTTTGACCCGGCGTTCTACTCTTTTAAGGTCACGGGTGACCGGCGGGATGCCGATTTCCGGGTCGCCGGATGGACGGATGATTTCTCTAATGTCAATAGTGGGTGGAAAAGAGAGTCTGGTCAGAATGATTATGTTTCCGTCCTTGGCGGAAAGGAATACGAGATTAAGGTTTCTCCCTCATCATCTTGGATTAATGTCACCGCTCCCTTGGCGGTGCCGAAAAGTTATACGGTCGAGGCAACGATGTATACACAAGCGGGTAGCGGGTGGCACGGCTTAATCTTTAATGCCGGAAACCTTGCGGCAGGTGAATTCTATTATATTTTCCGGGTCAACCCGGATAAAGGCGAAGCTGAGTTTATAAAAGCTGTAAAAACGCTGACTGGAACCGAAACCACAACTCTGGGAATTAAAACAAATGGTGAGATTAACCAGTATAACAGTACTATCAGTAGCCAGGTCAACAGATTAAAAGTGGTACAGAATGTATACTTTGCAAAAATGTTTGTCAACGGGGTTGAAGTATTTTATGATGCTGTAGATATGCAAGCGGGGAACCATGTGAAGGTTGGGTTATATGCTTACGCCGAATCCCCTTCCTATACCGCCCGGTTTGATGATTTCCAGTTGACGGCGATGGGCTTTAGCTCTAAACAGATATCCAGTGCCGCCGGGATCGAGAAAAGCGTTGAGCTTCCCAGGTAGAGAGATTGCCGAAACAGATTTGTTTTGCTTTGTAAAAGAGACCGTTTGGTCTCTTTTTTGTCGCTGGGCGGTATTTGTGGTAAAATCTTTATGACACTGCCTGACCAAGACATCTCTCGGGAATTAAGTTATACATACGACAAGCGAAGGAGGTACGCTGTTGCAACGGAATCAGCTTATGGTCGTCTATGGTGACGACCCATATACGATGGTGGAGATGCTTTTGCAGAAGATCAAACCGGAAGAGGGATTGCCCCGGACGGCCAAGATCGGCTTAAAGCCCAATCTGGTCCTTGACAAGCCGGCTTCTTCGGGGGCGACGACCCACCCGGAGTTGGTCGAGGGGATCATCAAATACTTTCAAGCCCGCGGGTATCATGATTTAAGAATAATGGAAAGCTCCTGGGTCGGCGCGCAGACGGAGCGGGCATTTCAGGTCTGCGGTTATCAGGAGTTGGCCGCCAGGTACAAGGTGCAGTTGATTGACCTGAAACGGGACCGCACGGTCACGAAGCGGGTGGGGACTTTCGCCCTGGAGGTCTGCGCGTCGCCGCTGGAGGTTGACTACCTGATCAACCTGCCGGTCCTCAAGGCGCATTGTCAGACCGAACTGACCTGCGCGCTGAAGAACCTGAAGGGTTTTATCCCGGATGCGGAGAAACGCCGGTACCACCGGATGGGCTTGCACCAGCCGATCGCCCATCTGGCGGCGGTGCTCCCCACCCACCTGACCATCGTCGACGGGATCTGCGGTGATCTCACCTTTGAGGAAGGGGGAAATCCGGTACCGATGGGCCGGGTCATCGCCGGGCGCGATCCGGTGCTGATCGATGCCTATGCCGCCGCTTTACTGGGGCTGGCGGCGGAGGAGGTTCCGTATATCGGGATCGCGGCCGGGCTGGGAGTCGGCGCGGATGATCTGGCGAAAGCGGAGATCATCGAGTTTAATCCGGAGGCCAAACCAGCGCAACCTTTCCGGTGGTCCCGGCGGGTGCAGTCGCTGGCCAGGTATGTCGATGAGCGGGAGGCTTGTTCCGCCTGTTACGGCAGTCTGATCCATGCCTTACACCGGTTGGAGGAGGAAGGTGAACTCAACCGGTTGGGCCTCGGGGAGAAAGCAATCAAGATCGGGCAGGGTTTCCGCGGGGTGACCGGCGAAGGTTTGGGGGTTGGTGTTTGCACCCGTGGCCTCGCGTCTTCGGTTCCCGGCTGTCCGCCGACGGCGCGGGCGATCAAGGAGTTTCTCGGGAAACGTAACCGGAAGTGAGCCCCTCCTTGCGTAAAGAAACGGGTGATGACGGTACGGGTCGAGGGTGGCGCCCGGGGATTTGCCTTTCCGGGCGCTCTCTTGACTCGTCCTACCGGTTATGCTAATCTTAAGAAAAAATATGGCAGGATGGGGTGTTGCCCGGTGCGGGTGGAAAAACAGCACGACGGTACGGTCAGGATTTGGTCGGAAAACCCGGCGGAGACGGAGGAGCTTGGTGTAGTGCTCGGGGGGATTCTGCAACCAGGTGACCTCTTTTTTTTATCCGGGGAATTAGGGAGTGGAAAGACCCTTTTCGTCCGCGGGCTCACGCAGGGAATGAACTGTACGGAGCTGGCGACCAGCCCGACTTTTGCTTTGGTCCACCGCTATGACGGGCCGCTCCCCCTTTACCATTTGGATCTTTACCGGCTGACCGGCCCGGAGGAACTGGAACCGCTCGCCCTGGAAGAGATGATCGAAGAAGAGGCGGCGCTCGCGATTGAGTGGGGCGAACCGGCGAAAGAAGTTTTGGCCGCTCCTTACATGGAAGTCGAATTCCGGCGGGGGGAGGCTGAAGACGAGCGCCTGATCACTTTCCGGCCGGCGGGGGAACGCTATCGGAGGATCAATCATTTACTAACAGAAGAACTGGAAAAGCAAGCGCAAAGATAGGGAAGTGGATACGTGTGCGTGTTTTAGGGATTGATACTGCAACCAGGACCGGCGCCTTAGCGCTCCTTGACGGGGAGCGGGTCGTCTGGTCGGAACAGGCCGTGATCAGGCCCGGTGGCAGCGAGCAACTCCCGGCCGTACTGGCCGAAGCCCTGCGGGCGACGGCGGTCAGTCCGGAGGAGTTGACGTTGATCGCGGTCGGGGTCGGACCCGGTTCTTATACCGGGGTGCGAGTCGGCCTGGCGATCGCGAAGGGGTTGGCCTTCGGGCTAAACCTTCCTCTGGTGGGGGTTCCAACCCTGGAAGCGCTCGCCGCCAACCGTCAAACCGGCCAGTTGGTTTGCCCCCTGGTCAAGTCGCGAAAGGGTGAGGTTTACGCCGCGCTTTACCGGTGGCAAGGGGCGCAGTTGGTGGCGATCGATCCCCCGGGGATCTGGGGGCTGGAAGAGTTGGCTGCAAGGCTGAAAGCCCGGGGCGAAAAGGTTGTTTTTCTCGGAGAAGAACTTGACGAGGCCCGAGGCCTTCTGGCGGACCGCTTGCCAGAGCAGGCTTGTTTCGGAGAGGGGAAAGAAAACCTGGTGGACGGGGCGGCCATCGCCCGGCTGGGGTTGGCAGAATGGGAGAAAAATAAGGAAAATCAATTATACACTGCCCTCCCCTTATATTTACGCCGTACCGAGGCCGAGGTCCGGTGGGCGGAAAGGGGTTGCCCGGGGTGAACTTCGAGATAACACCGATGCGCCTGGAAGACCTGGAAGAGGTGCTGGCGATCGAGGAAGAGTCTTTCCCCGTCCCCTGGTCAAAGGCTTCTTTTCTCTATGAGTTGTTGGAGAATGAACGGGCTTTTTACTATGTGGCGAGGTCCGACGGGAAGGTCGTCGGCTATATCGGGATGTGGATGATCCTGGATGAGGGGCATATTACGAATATTGCCGTCGCGGCGGCCTACCGGCGGCGCGGAATCGGACGGGCCCTGTTACAGTATTTGGTGGGGGCCAGTAAAAGGCTTGGGATCCGGTATCTGACCCTGGAGGTCCGGCGTTCGAACATCCCGGCCCAAAATCTCTACGAAGAGCTGGGTTTTGTCCGGACCGGAATCCGGCCGCGTTATTACCAGGACAATCAGGAAGATGCGATCATCATGTGGAAAGGGCCGCTCTAAGGAAGAAAAGGAGAGATCGTCTTGTTAATTTTGGGGGTTGAAACCTCTTGTGATGAAACAGCCGTTGCCGTGGTCGAGGATGGTTGTAAGATCCGGAGCAATCTGATTATGTCCCAGGTTGACCGGCACCGCCGGTTTGGCGGGGTCGTCCCGGAACTGGCGGCGCGCTGTCACTTGGAGGCGATAACGCCGCTGCTCGAAGCAGCCCTCCGGGAAGCGGGTGTCCGCCCGCAGGAGATTGGGTTGGTGGCGGCTACTTACGGGCCGGGCTTGATTGGCGGGCTATTGGTCGGGCTCTCGCTGGCGAAAGCGTTGAGCCTGGCCTGGAATGTGCCGTTTGTCGGGGTCAATCATGTCGAGGGTCATATCTATGCCAATTTCCTTGCGCATCCGGGTTTAACGCCTCCGCTCCTCTGCCTGACGGTCTCCGGCGGGCATACGAACCTGATTTATATGGCGGAGCACGGCGTATATCAGGTTTTGGGGGAGACCCGTGACGATGCGGCCGGGGAGGCTTTTGATAAAGTCGCCCGGGTCTTGGGGTTGGGCTACCCCGGCGGGCCGGCGGTTGACCGGCTGGCCCGGGAGGGAAAACCGGAAATCACCCTGGTGCAACAGGACCGCCTGGCCGGCACTTATGATTTCAGTTTTAGCGGGTTGAAGACTGCCGTTGTGAATTTGGTGCACCGGCTGGAACAGAAAGGGGAGCCGGTCCCGGCGGCGGATCTGGCCGCCAGTTTTCAGGGGCAGGTCGTCTCAACCTTAATGGAGCGGACCTGGCGGGCGGTCGAAGCATATCAGGTGAACACCCTCGCCTTGTCCGGGGGCGTTGCCGCCAACTCCGAACTGCGGGCGCGGTTTACGGAAGAAGCCGCCCGGCGCGGAGTAAATCTGTACTATCCGCCATTGGACCTCTGCACCGATAATGCCGCGATGGTCGCGGCCTGCGGGTATTTCCGCTGGCGCAAAGAAGGTCCTTCCCCTTTGGACCTTGCGGCGGCGCCCCGCCTCCGCCTGACATGAGGCGGATCAGGATATTATTACCAGCACAAGAAGTTATTATTTGTTCATTTGCTGTGGACAGTTGTGGATTGCTTGATGAAATCCCCCATTAAAACAGGTTTTTTGTAGACAGTTATTTTGTCGACTTTACTGTGGATTTTGTGGATTAAACCGGTATTTATCACCAAAACCTGGACTCATCTGTGGATAACTCTGTGGAAGATGTGGAGAACAAGACGGTGGGCACCTTCCGCCCGGGTGGGGGAGAGATGAAAACCCTGCTTAACCAGGTTTAATGGCGAAGAACCTTTCGGGCGTTATGTTAAACGCTCAGCGAGGGGGGTATTTGGGCATGGCGAATCATTCAGTATTCCTCCAGATTGCCGGGGTGGTAGCGGAAAGCGTGGTTGACGGGCCGGGCCTCCGGGCGGTCGTCTTCTTCCAGGGTTGTCCGCACCACTGCCCGGGCTGTCATAACCCGGAGACCTGGGATCCGCAGGGCGGAGAAAAGCTCTCCCTTGATGAAGTATGGCGCCGTCTCCGTTATAATCCTTTATTGTCCGGCGTCACCTTCAGCGGGGGGGAACCCTTGGCGCAGCCGGAGGGGGCGTTAGCGCTGGCAAAAAAAGTCCGGGCCGCCGGGGGCAACGTTATGATTTATACCGGTTATACCTGGGAGGAGGTCCAGGCTTTTTCTTTGCCGGCGGTGAAGGAACTGTTGGCGCTCACGGCGCTGCTGGTCGATGGGCCGTTTCAGCTCGCCCAGAAGAAACCGGACCTGTTGTTCCGCGGTTCGGCGAACCAGCGGATTATTGACGTCCAAAGAACGCTTGCCGAGCAAAAACTGGTGTTGTGGGCAGGAAAGGAGGACGGCCGGGATGGCCTGGCAACGACAGGAGGAGCAGGGAATTAGGTATTACCGTTCATCATTGCTGGCCGGCCTGCCCTGGCTGGTGCATGCCTTCTCCACCCGCGGTACGGGGAAGGCGCCGGAGGGGGAGGAGAACGCCGGGACGGACCAGGCGGAAGAGCGGCGGCGCTTTTTCGCGCTTTTCCGGTTGTCCCCCGCCCAAGTCCGGATGGTGAAGCAGGTGCACGGGACGGCCGTGCATGTCGTGGCGAAAGCCGCCGGCGGGGAGCAAACCCCGGAGGCCGATGCGCTGGTTACCAATTTGCCAGGCGTGGGGCTGGCCACCGTCCATGCCGACTGTGTGCCGGTCCTGATTGTCGATCCGGTGCGGCGGGCGATCGCGGCGGTCCATGCCGGGTGGAAGGGGACCCTGGCCCAGATTGTCCCCAAAACCCTGGCGCAGATGGAGAGGGAGTATGGAACCGTGCCGGAAGACTGCTGGGCGGCGATTGGCCCGGCGGTTGGGGCGTGTTGTTACCGCGTCAGTGCCGAGCGGTATAAACTGTTTCAAGAAAGCGGACTGGCGGCCGGCCTGATTGAACAGGACGGGATTTACGCTTTGGATCTGGCGGCGATTAACCGCCATTACCTCCGTGCGCTCGGGGTGCCGGATGAACGGATCGATCCGGCCAACATATGCACAGCCTGTCATCCGGAGGTATTTTACTCCTACCGCCGGGAACAAACGACCGGGCGGATGCTTTCGCTGATTGCAATCAAAGAAAACGGAAAAGAGTAAGCTGAAAAAGCAGGAAAAAAGCAGACTACCAACGAAATTATTATCTTTCGAGGGGATTTTTCCCGCCCTCCGGCGGCGGGATGGAGACAAGGCAGGGGTTAATTTTGAAACGGTATGTATTGCGACCTGATTCGCGATTAGCCCGGTTGCTCAGGAAAAAACATCTTTTCCGGCCTTTCTTCATCATCACTCTCTTGTTACTGCTTTTTCTTTTGCTTTCGCAACTGATTCTCGGGGCAATTGGCTATTTTTTCCCCCAGGCGCGGGTGGTGGACTGGGGGACGGTTGAACTTGGCCAATGGGTGAAAGTGCTGGCCATCCGGGAAGAGCACCTCTTAACCGCTCCTTTTCCGGCCGAACTTCACTTGCTGGCCGAAGAGGGGACCCGGATCCGGGTGGGGGAAACGCTCGCCGAGTTAATCCGGGCCGATCTAAACCCCGGTTTAGACCAGGAACAACGCTTGACCCTGCGGGCGCTTGCCGGCCGTTTAAACCAGATTGAGCAGGAAACGGCGCAGTTGGAAAAAGATCTGGCTTTCTTGCTCAGTCAAAAACAGAGCCCGCCCGCGACGCAGGAACAGATCAAACAGCTCAGAACGGCGCTGAGCTTACTCCAAGATACCAGGACGCACTTATTGGCGAATCTGGAGAACAATTTTCCCGCCTGGACCGAGTATTACCGGCTGGTGGTGGCGGACCGGCCGGGGTTTTTCAGCACCCGCCTCGACGGTGGAGAGGAACTCGATGTTTTCGTGGCGTCCGAGATGAGCGGCGATCCCTTTACCCAATCCTATCGACCCACGCAAAATGTCCCGAAGAAAGTACAGCAGGGAAAGGCCTGGGGAAAGATTATTGCCGATTATGCGCAGACCTTGATCTGCCGGTTGCCGGCCGAGGCGAATCTGGAGCCGCCGGAGGAGGCAATCCTGGTGGTCAACGGGGAACGGTTTCCATTGGCCTTTCTTGCGACCGACTATACGAACCGGCATTGGTTTTTTACGGAAAAAACCCTCGCGCCAACCCTCCTTGAACAGAGGCTTTTCCCGGGATATCTGATTTTCAAACGGACGACCGGTTTGCGGGTACCGGCGGCGGCTTTAAACTACCATGAACAGGCCGGCTGGACCGTAACGACTTCGATTAAGGGGAGCCGGTCCAAGCTTGGGGTGGAAGTAATCGCGCAGAATGACCAGTGGGCGATTGTCGAGGGATTGCCCATTGGGACGATGGTCTTTTACCGCTAACAAAGCCAAAGGATCGGGAGAACCGGATTGGCCGTTCAAAGATCGGGGGCAGGACATTGGGCTGGAAAGAAAACCTGGCGGTTGTCCGGGATAAAATAGAGAAAGCGGCGGCCAGAGCAGGCCGTTGCCCTGAAGAGATTACTTTATTGGTTGTAACAAAATATATTACGGCCGCTGAGATTAAGCAACTGGTTGATTACGGCCTCCGGGAGTTTGGGGAAAACCGGATCCAGGATGCGCGCCGGAAGCAGGAAGCAGTAGCGGGATTAACAGACGCGGTGCGCTGGCACTTTATCGGCAGTTTACAGACGAATAAAGTACGGTTGGCGGTGGGCAACTTTCAGCTCATCCATTCGCTCGACCGCCTGCCCCTGGCGGAGGAACTAAACCGGGTGGCGCTGGCGCGGCAGGTAAAAGTGCCGGTACTCCTGCAGGTCAATGTCTCCGGCGAGGTGAGCAAGCATGGTCTCGCGCCGGATGCGGTGCTTCCTTTCTATGCGCGAGTGCAGACGCTGCCGGGGCTGATTCCCTGCGGGTTGATGACGATGGCTCCGTACACCAGTGAACCCGAAACCACGCGGCCGGTCTTCCGGGGATTGCGTTTGTTGTTTGAACGGATTAAGGAAGAGTTTAATCCCGGACCCCATTGGCGGGAACTATCGATGGGCATGAGCAATGATTATGAGGTCGCGATTGAAGAGGGAGCCACCATTGTCCGGATTGGCAGTGCGATTTTCGGTGCCGAGGAGGAGGGATGATAATGGGGAATCGGGAGATTGAGACTTGGGAGCAACCAGAACCGAAAAAAGGTTTGTTGGAACGTTTGATGAACCTGTTCGGGTTTGAACCGGTCGAGGAGGAAGCCGAACCGGTGCAAGCGGTCGAAACGGCCGCCCGGCCGGAGAAAGGACGCGGCGGAAAGGTTGTGAGCCTGGCCGGTCAACATAATAAAGTGACCCGGTTAGTGGTCTACGAGCCGACCAGTTTTGATGATGTGCAGTCGATTGTGAATCAGTTGAAAAATAAACGGCCGGTCATTTTGAACCTGGAGGAGACGGAGAAGGGGATTGCCCGGCGGATTACCGATTTTGTCGGGGGTGCGGTCTACGCCATTGACGGGGCGGTACAAAAGGTCAGCCCTTCGATTGTGCTGTTTACCCCGCCGAATGTGGAAGTGACTTTTCCCCTGCGGACCGAGGCGAAAAATGACCTCTTCACGGCGGGTCCATTTGACCAGTAGGAGGAGAGGAAAGTGGGCAGTATTGGTTTCATCGGCGGCGGATTGATGGCCACCGCCATGATCAAAGGCCTGTTGCAGCAGGGCTATCCGGCAACGGAGATCCTGGTCTCCGATCCTGATCCAAAGCGCCGGGAGATCCTGGGCGCGCTGCATGTCCTCCCCTTCCAAGACAATCAGGAGATGCTGTGGGAACTGGGCAAGCGGGAAGGCGAAGGGGTTGTCTTGGCCGTCAAACCGCAGGTCGTCAAGGAGGCGCTCGCCGGTTTGACCTTCCCGTTCCTGCCGGTCCTCTCAATAGTCGCTGGTTATTCGCTGGCGGCGTTGGCGCGACTCCTCCCCGCCGAGGTACGGATTTTGCGGGCGATGCCCAATACCCCGGCGTTGGTCGGGGCGGGGATTACCGCGTTGTCCGCCGGCGCCAAGTGCGGGGAAGCGGATCAAAAGTGGGCGGAGAAAGTCCTGGGCAGTTTGGGGAAGGTGGTCATTGTCCCGGAAAGATTGATGAATGCCGTCACCGGTCTCTCCGGAAGCGGGCCGGGTTTTCTCTATTTTCTGCTCGAAGCTTTAATCGACGGCGGGGTGCTGGCCGGGTTGCCCCGACCCCTGGCGCGTGAACTGGCGGTGCAGACGGCGGCGGGGAGCATCAAGATGCTCCAGGAACTTCAGGAGCACCCGGCCGCCCTGCGCGATATGGTAACCTCGCCGGGCGGGACGACGATCACCGGCCTGGTGGAACTGGAAGCGGCCGGGGTCGCCGGTCAGGTGATGAAGGCGGTGCTGGCGGCGGCGGAAAAAGCCGCGGAGATTGGCGAATAGCTCAAGAGCAGGACAAAGGTAGGATGAGAATGGACCGTGAAAGATTTTTAGCCCCCCTTGAAGCGGATGACCGGGTTCTGGCGGCGAGGGTCCTGGATCAGGTGGAGCTGGCCCTCAAGAAAGCGGAACCGGTGGCCACGGATTTTTTTGATCCCCGGGAAAGAGCGTTGGTCGAAGAGATCCTTCATTATCTCCCGGAAGTGAAAAAGTTGAATTATGGCGGTTACCGGGGGGCGGAACGCCAACGGATGGTGATTGTCCCGGCTTATTACCTGACGGAGGCGGTGGAAGCACCCCTGGCTTACCTGGAGATCAAACCGGTCGCGAACGGCGGAAAACGAAAAACCGATTCCGCGCCGCTCTTTACCCACCGCGCCGTTTTGGGCAGTGTTTTGGGTTTGGGTTTGAAACGGGAGAAGATCGGCGATCTTCTCCTGGGCGAAGAGGAAGCGCAAGTGATTGTGGCGGAGGAGATCAGTGACTACATCCTGACACACCTGCAGAAGGTAGGGCCGGTCGCGGTGCAGGTGGCGCCGATCGATCCCGAGCAATTGAACGTCCCGGTGGAAAGGGTCAAAGAGATCAGCAGTACGGTTGCTTCCTTGCGCCTGGATGCGGTGGCCGGCATCGGGTACGGCGAGTCGCGGACCCGCATGGCCAGGGAGATTAAAGCGGAAAAGGTCAAGGTGAACTGGAAAGTGGTGACCGATCCAGCCCACAAAGTAGCGGCCGGGGATGTCCTCTCGATGCGTGGCCGCGGCCGGGTGATCGTCGCGGAGGTCGGAGGGGAGACCAAAAAGGGCCGGATTCGCGTCGTCATGAAAAGGTTGTTGTCATAAGCGGCCCTGCCGGTTGTGATTTCTCCGGAGTTGCGGCAAGAGGGCAGGAAAAAGGTGAGCGTCTTGAGTGGAAAGCAGAAATGAAGGAGGCGTCAGTAATGTTCACACCAATTGATCTGGAAACCATGGTCTTTCGGCGCGGTTTACGGGGGTACCGGACAAAAGAGGTTCAGGAATTTATGCGTAAATTGACCGTTGATTATGAGAGGCTTTATAAGGAAAATATTGAACTCCGGGAACAACTCGAGGAAAAGATGGAGGTCATCAAGACATACCAGCAGATGGAGGAGACCCTCCGGAATACGCTCTGCCAGGCACAGGGGACAGCCGAGGAGATTAAGGCGGCGGCCGAGAAACAGGCGGAGATTATTCTTTCCGAGGCCCAGAACCGTTCGGAGCAGATGAAGTTAAAAGTGCGGGAAGAGATCCAGGCCGAGCTCCAACAACTCGCCAACCTGAAACAACAGGTTGATCTCTTTCGCATCCAGTTTACCGGGTTTTTGAAATCCTTAATCGAAATGGCCGAACAGCAACTGGATTTGGACGGGATCTGGGAACACATGCAGGAACTGTCGCGGGGCGGGAAGGCGGAAGGACGGGCGGAGGCGGCCGCAACCGCGGAAAAACCGTCTATCCTAGAATCCACCGGGCTATAAAGACCGCGGTCAGAAAGGCGGCCAAGTCGCCCAGTAAGCCCATCAGCAACAGATGTTTCGGGCGGTTGATCTTTATCGCCCCCAGGTAGACGGTTAAGACATAAAAGGTCGTTTCCGAACAGCCGGCGACGAGGGCGGCCATTGTCCCGATCAAGGAATCGGGGCCGTGTTTTTGCACCAGGTCGATCATCAGACCGAGCGTGCCGGAGCCGGAGAGCGGTTTGATCAGTCCCAGGGGGAGAATCTCCTGGGGTATCTGGAGCAGGTTGCCGAGCGGTGCGCAGAGCCGGCAGAGAAAATCCAAAGCCCCGGAAGCCCTGAAGACGGCGATTCCGCCGAAGATCGCCAGGAAAATGGGGAGCAGACGGATGCCGGTTTTAAGACCTTCCTCAGCGCCCTGGAGGAAGGTTTCGTAAACTTTCACGCCTTTATACTCCCCGCCGGCCAGGACTAAAAGGATGAACAAGGGGATTGCCCATTCCGAGAGAAACTTCATGCTTTACTAACCCGCCTTTCGGGTTTTTTTTATGATAAAATGGACCAGGAGCGCGACGCCGGTTCCGACCAGGGTCGCCAGGAACATGGGGAAGATAATCGATGACGGGGACTGTGAACCGGCCTGGGCCCGAACGGCGATGATCGTCGAGGGGATAAGGGAGATTCCCCCCAGGATGAGGCCAAGATAGACGGCGATCTCGTCCGAGATCTCCCCGGGGGTGGGATTTATCTTTTCCAATTCATACATCGCCTTGATGCCCAAAGGGGTGGCGGCATGGCTGAGGCCGAGGAGATTGGCGGCCAGGCTGAGGGTGATGCACCCCAGCGCGGGACTCCCTTTGGGAAGCCTGGGAAAGAGGCGGGCGAGCAGGGGGTGCAGGACGCGGCCAAGCCAGCGCGTCATCCCGGCCTCTTCGGCGATCCGGAGGATGCCGGACCAGAAAGCCAGGAAGCCGATGATACCGATGCTGAACTTGACACTTCCCTCCATCGAACGGAGTAAAGCCATGGTCGTTTCTTCGACCCGTCCGGTCGCTCCGGCGACGAGGTAGCCGAGGAAAAAAAGGGCCAACCAGAGTTTGTTGATGATCGCAAACACCCCCTCCGGCTGATTGTAAGAATAGTTGATTATCTTTAAAATATATATACTTAACGGCTTCGGGATTATGCCCGCCGGTATCGTCGAAACCCCTGACCGGGAACTGGACCCGGCTTTTAATAATTATTGTGGAGAGAAAGTAATGGACAGTTTTTCGCAGAGAACCAAAGCAGAACTGGCCCGCCGGTTTCCAAAGAAAAGGTGTTGCATGAAAGCGGAATTGGCCGCGATCATCCGCGCCAGCGGGAGTCTCCATCTGCGGGCCAACCGGGTGGTGGTGCTCGCGGTGACGAGTGAAAGCGCGGCGATTATGCGCAAAGTTCACCTGCTGTTGAAGAATTACTTTCAAATCCCCAGCCGGATTATCATCGAGGAGACCGGGCGTTTAAACCGGCGTTATTATAAATTACAGTTATTTGGCGGTAAAGAAGTGAAAAGAGTGTTGACGGAGTTGGATGTCTTATCACCCGGGCTCGCTTTGGAAAGCGGTATTCCTTCCGAGTTGGTGCGGAGCGATTGTTGCCGGGCCGCTTTTTTGCGGGGGGCCTTTTTGGCGCGCGGTTCGGTGACCGATCCCCAGAAAAACAGTTACCACTTGGAGATTGTGACGGAGAACGAAGAGTTTGCCCTGGGCCTGTACTATCTGATGAATCTCTGCCGTTTTAAAGTCGGCCTAACCCAGCGCAAAGAAGAGAAAGAATACCTTGTTTACTTGAAAGAGGCTGATGCGATCGGCCAATTCCTCACGTTTACCGGCGCCCATTCCGCTTTTTTGGAGATGGAGGAAGTGCGGATCATTAAAGGGATGCGGAATGAAGTCAACCGGTTGGTCAATTGTGAGACGGCGAACCTGGGGAAGACGGTCCGGGCGGCGATGGAGCAGGTTGAAGTGATTAATGAGCTGAAGGCGAAGGGGGTATTGGAAAAACTCCCCGCTCCCCTGCAGGAGCTGGCTTATTTACGCCTCGATCATCCGGAGGTCAGTTTGCGGGAGTTGGGCGAGCTCTCGACGCCTCCACTTAGTAAATCCGCAGTTAATCACCGGATGCGAAAATTGTTAAATCTTGCCGAACAATTTTTGGGGCGAGAAGGAAAAAAATCTCCTAAGCTGAACGATTACTAAATGAAATCTCTGGAAAAGAGGATTTCCCGCAGGGCGGTTCTTAATTGTTGCCGCTGTGAAGGCGCGATTTAATCCTTCCTAGCCGTAATAACTCGTTCACGCGAAAGGAATGATAAGATCAGTTGCTCTCTTCCATTACCCGCCTTGGTATTCTTTGGGCGAAGGGAGGAGATAATCCTTGGGCGTAAGCTTTTCCGGTTGAGAGGACAGCGCAAACGAGTTTGATGAACAAAGGAAAGGGAGGATACCGATGAGTGTTAAAATAGGAATTAACGGCTTCGGACGGATTGGGCGGAATGTTTTCCGGGCGATTAAGCAGTACCACCCGGAACTGGAAGTCGTGGCGGTGAATGATCTAACCAATGCCAAGACTTTAGCCCATCTCTTAAAGTATGACTCCGTCCATGGCCCCTTGGCGGCCGAGGTTGGCGCCGCGGAGGATCAGATTGTGGTGGACGGGCGGAAGGTGAAAGTCTTCTCCGTCCAGGATCCCGCCGCCATCCCCTGGTCCGAGTACGGTGTGGAAATTGTGGTCGAATCGACAGGAATTTTTACCGTGAAAGACGATGGCGTCAATAAAAAAGGGAAGCCGGTGAAGGGCGCGGTCAATCATATCACCGGCGGCGGGGCCAAGAAGGTGATTATTACCGCACCGGCCCAGGGCGAAGACTTGACGATTGTCATGGGTGTCAATGAGGACAAGTATGATCCGGCAAACCACCATGTCGTATCCAATGCTTCCTGTACGACCAACTGCCTGGCCCCGGTAGCGAAGGTTCTCCACCAGAAGTTCGGGATTAAGCGGGGCTTGATGACGACGGTCCACAGTTACACCAACGACCAGCAGATACTTGATCTCCCCCACAGTGATCTGCGGCGGGCGCGGGCGGCGGCGCTGTCGATCATTCCGACAACGACCGGTGCCGCAAAAGCGGTGGCGCTGGTGCTCCCCGAGTTAAAGGGGAAACTGAACGGTTTTGCGATGCGCGTCCCGACCCCGAATGTTTCGGTCGTTGATTTCGTGGCCGAGGTGGCGAAGTCGCCGGTGACCGTGGAAGAGATCAATCAGGGCCTGAAGGAAGCCAGTGAAGGACCGATGAAAGGGATCATGGGGTATAACGAATTGCCGCTGGTTTCATCGGATTATAACGGTGATCCCCGTTCTACCATTGTCGACGGTTTATCGACGATGGTGATCGAAGATAACCTGATCAAAGTTGTTGCCTGGTATGACAATGAATGGGGTTATTCGTGCCGCGTCGCCGATCTGGCAGCTTTCATGGCGGCGAAGGGACTATAATTACGGCTGACCGGAGGCGGCGGCAAATAAAAAACTGTAAGGTGGCGGGGCGCAAGACCCCGGTCACCCTGGCCTGATGTCTCCTTAAAAAGCATTGTTTGACTCTGTACATAATTGAATGAAGGAGTGTGGAACGATGGCAAAGATGACCATTAAGGACCTGGAGGTTAAGGGAAAGCGAGTCTTAGTCCGGGTAGACTTTAATGTCCCGGTCGATGCATCCGGGCAGATCACCGATGACCGCCGGATCAAAGCGGCGCTGCCGACGATCAGAGACCTGGCGGAGAAAGGCGGCCGGGTGATCCTGGTCTCCCATTTTGGCCGGCCGAAAGGGGTTGACGACCGGCTGCGGATGGACCCGATCGCTCGGCGGCTCGAAGAATTAATCGGGAAAAAGGTAGTCAAGGTCAATGACTGTATCGGGGAAGAGGTTAAAAAGGCCGTTGCGGCGATGACTGACGGCGATATTCTCCTCCTCGAAAACGTCCGCTTCTATAAAGAGGAAACGGCGAATGATCCCGAGTTTGCCCGGCAACTGGCGGAACTGGCCGACCTTTATGTGAACGACGCGTTTGGCACGGCCCACCGGGCGCATGCTTCGACCGAAGGGGTAACGAAATACCTGAAGACGGCGGCGGCCGGGTATTTGATCGAGAAGGAACTCGAGATCATGGGGAAAGCGATCAGCAATCCGGAGCGGCCGCTGGTCGCGATCCTGGGCGGCGCCAAGGTCGAGGATAAACTGGGCGTCATTACCAATCTCTTGAATAAAGTTGATACCCTCATCATCGGCGGGGGGATGGCATTTACCTTCCTTAAAGCGAAAGGCCTGGAGATCGGGAAATCGCTCCTCGATGCGGAACGGATTGAGTTTGCCAAAGAGATGATTGACCAGGCGGGAGCGAAAGGCGTCAAACTGTTACTCCCGGTTGACGTGGTTGTCACCGATGATCTGAAGAACCCGACGGTTAAGAAGATGGTGCCGGTTGATGCGATCCCGGCCGACTTGATGGGCGTTGATATCGGGCCGGAGACGGTGAAGCTGTTTGCCGCGGCGATTAAAGAGGCGAAAACGGTGATCTGGAACGGGCCGATGGGCGTCTTTGAGAACCCCGACTTTGCGGTGGGGACCAATGGGATCGCGCAGGCGATGGCGGAAGCAGATGCCATTACCATCGTCGGTGGCGGCGATTCGGCGGCGGCGGTCGAACAATTGGGCTTTGCCGAAAAGATGACCCATATTTCAACCGGCGGCGGCGCTTCGCTGGAATTCCTCGAAGGGAAGCAGTTGCCCGGCGTGGTAGCTCTCACTGAGAAAAATTAAGAGGTGGTAAAAGTGCGCATACCGATTATCGCCGGCAACTGGAAGATGTATAAAACGATCCCGGAGGCGCGGGAACTGGTGACCGGCATCAAAGAAAAACTGAAAGCGACCGGCCAGGTGGAAGTGGTGGTTTGCCCGCCGTTTACCGCGCTGGCACCCGTCGCCGAGGTGCTGAAAGGGAGCGGGATCGGCCTTGGCGCCCAGGATCTTTTCTGGGAGGAGGAAGGTGCCTATACCGGGGAGGTTTCTCCGGTCATGCTCCGGGATTTGGGCTGTCAGTATGTGATTATCGGCCATTCCGAGCGTCGGCAGTATTTCGGCGAGACCGATGAAACGGTGAACAAGAAAGTGAAAGCCGCGTTAGCTCATGGGCTGCGCCCGATCATCTGTGTCGGGGAGAGTTTGGCCCAGCGGGAGGCTGGGGAGACCGAGACCCTGGTCGCCACCCAGGTGGAAAAGGCACTGGCCGGGGTGGAAGCTACCGAGATCCCGCAGATTGTGATCGCGTATGAACCGATCTGGGCTATTGGGACCGGCCGTTCCTCGACCGGAGAGGATGCCAATCAGGTGATTGGGTTAATCCGGAAGACGATTGCCCGGTTATACCGGCAAGAACTGGCTGATCAGGTGAGAATCCAATACGGCGGAAGCGTCAAGCCGGAGAATATTAAAGAGTTTATGACGCAACCGGAGATTGACGGCGCCCTGGTCGGCGGCGCCAGTCTCAAGGTCGATTCGTTTCTGGCGATTGCCGGTTTTTGAGCAAACCGATCCGGGGACGGACATTCTTTTGCCATAAAACATAGACTAAACCGGTTTGGTTGGAGACACTGAAATTTATGGGACGGAGAGATGGAAATGGAGCTGAAACACAGGCCGGTCGGTTTAATCATCCTTGACGGTTGGGGTTACAACCCCGACACTAGCGATAATGCTGTTTTTGAAGCGAATACTCCTTTTCTCGATCGGATGATGAACGAAAACCCGCGCGCGCTGGTCGAAACCTCAGGCGAGGCGGTTGGCCTGCCTGCCGGGCAGATGGGGACCTCCGAAGTTGGACACCTGAACATCGGCGCCGGGCGGGTCGTCTACCAGAGTTTGGTGCGGATCAGTAAAGCCCTGGAGAGTGGGGAGATCAAAAAGAACCCGGTCTTTTTGGAACTGATCAATTATTTAAAGGAGAGCGGTCGTCCCCTCCACTTCATGGGTCTGGTCTCCCCGGGCGGCGTGCATAGTCATACCGATCACTTATACCAGTTTATCCGGATTGCCAAAGAGATGGGGATTGCGCAGATCTTTGTCCATGCCTTTTTGGACGGGCGGGATACTCCGCCGGCGAGCGCCGTCGAGTACCTGGAAGAACTGGAGGCCGAGCTGAAAAAGATCGGCGTCGGTAAAATTGCCTCGATCGCGGGGCGTTACTACGCGATGGACCGTGATAAACGCTGGGAACGGGTGGAGAAGGCGTACCGCGCCCTGGTCGACGGGGAGGGTGAAACGGCTGAATCGGCGTTGGCAGCGATCAAGGCTTCCTACGCCAACGGGATCACCGATGAGTTTGTCCTCCCGACCGTGCTCCTGGAGGGTGGAAAACCGGTCGCTACGGTGCAACCGGGTGACGGGGTTATTTTCTTTAATTTCCGGCCCGACCGGGCGCGCGAACTGACGAGAGCTTTTGTCGATCCGGAGTTCGCCGGGTTCGAGCGGAAACAGGGCTTTTTGGGGGTAAAATTTGCCTGTCTCACCCAGTATGATGAGACGCTCGATGTTCCGCTTCTCTTCCCGCCGGAAGAGGCGATGCGGAATATCCTTGGGGAGTATCTGAGCAAGCTCGGTTTGAAACAGCTGCGGATCGCGGAAACCGAGAAATATGCCCATGTTACTTACTTCTTTAACGGGGGCGAAGAGGTGCCGTTCCCGGGGGAAAAACGGATTCTGGTCCCTTCGCCGAAAGTTCCTACTTACGACATGCAACCGGAGATGAGCGCCCCGGAGGTCACGGAGAAGGCCTTGGAGGAGATTGCCACCGGCGAACTGGATGTCATCATCATGAATTATGCCAACTGTGATATGGTGGGGCATACCGGAAACAAAGCGGCGGCGATTAAAGCGGTTGAGACGATCGATGCCTGTCTGGCCCGGGTGATCCCGGCGATTGTCGAACGCGGGGGCGCAGTGTTGGTCACCGCCGACCATGGGAACGCGGAGCAGATGGTTGAACCCGGAACCCGCCAGCCCTGGACCGCGCATACGACTTTCCCCACCCCGGTGGTGCTGATTGGGTACCGCGGCCCGGATAAGGTCAGCCTGCGCAACGGGATCCTTGCTGACCTCGCCCCGACCGTCCTCGAACTGTTGGGCTTAGAGAAGCCGGCGGAGATGACCGGGGAATCCTTAATCGTTCACGAGTCAAATTAACCGTTGACCTAATAAAGATCCATTTTTAAAGGAGGAAAATCAGAATGACGTCAATTACCGATATCCATGCCCGGGAAATTTTGGATTCGCGGGGGAACCCCACAGTAGAGGTGGAAGTGACACTGGCTTGCGGTGCGGTCGGCCGGGCTGCCGTACCTTCCGGCGCCTCCACCGGTGCGTTCGAAGCGGTCGAACTGCGCGACGGTGACAAGAGCCGTTATTTAGGCAAAGGTGTCCAAAAAGCAGTGGAGAATGTGAACGAAGAAATCGCCAGCGAACTGATTGGTATGGATGCCTTCAACCAGGCCGAGATCGACGAGATCATGATTGAACTGGACGGGACCCCGAACAAAGGAAGACTGGGGGCGAATGCGATCCTGGGTGTCTCGCTGGCGACGGCGAAAGCGGCCGCCAATGCCCTCGAGATCCCCCTCTTCCGCTATCTCGGCGGCGTGAACACGAAAGTCCTGCCGGTACCGATGATGAACATCCTCAACGGCGGGAAACATGCCGACAACAGTGTCGACTTGCAGGAATTTATGGTCATGCCGGTCGGCGCCCAGAGTTTCTCCGAGTGTCTCCGGTGGGGTGCGGAAATCTTCCATGCGCTCAAGAAGGTGCTTGCCGGGAAAGGTTACGGCACAGCGGTGGGCGATGAAGGCGGATACGCGCCGAACCTGAAGAGCAACCAGGAAGCGCTGGATGTGATCATGGAAGCGATCGAAAAAGCAGGCCTCAAACCCGGTCAGGATATCATGATTGCGATGGATCCGGCGTCGACCGAGTTATGGGATGCGGCCAAAGCGAAGGGCGAGGAAGGCAAGTACTATTTCTGGAAATCCAATATCATGAAGACCAGTGAAGAGATGGTCGCTTTCTGGGAAGACCTGGTCAGCAAGTACCCGATTATCTCGATTGAAGACGGGATGGCTGAGGAAGACTGGGACGGCTGGAAGATGCTGACCGCACGTCTCGGACAAAAAGTCCAATTGGTCGGCGATGACCTCTTTGTCACCAACACCGAACGCCTGGCGAAAGGGATTAAGCTTGGGGTGGCCAACTCGATTTTAATCAAAGTCAACCAGATCGGGACCCTCACCGAAACGCTGGACGCGATCGAGATGGCGAAGAAAGCCGGGTACACGGCGGTTGTATCCCACCGTTCCGGGGAGACGGAAGATACAACGATTGCCGATATTGCGGTCGCGACAAACGCCGGGCAGATCAAAACCGGTGCGCCGTCCCGGACCGACCGCGTGGCCAAATACAACCAGCTGCTGCGGATCGAGGATCTCCTTTTTGACCAGGCAGTTTACCCGGGGATGGATGCGTTCTACAACGTGAAGCGGGGTTAATGCCTAGCACTACGATACGGAAGGTTGACTTCGTCAACCTTCCGTCCTTTCTTCTCCAGCGTCATTAGCGGGGGCGGGTTTCTTCTTACAAAGTCCTTGTGCGGGAAAGTAAAGTCTGATACAATAGAAAAGTAATTAAACCCAGCGGGGGTGAAAACGTGAATTTTCTCTCAGTTTTATTATTGCTCGTATCGCTGGCGCTGATCGCCGTGGTTCTGATCCAACCAAGTAAAGGTGAAGGATTGGGGGCAATCGGTGGAGGCTCGCAATCGTTCTTCGGAAGAAATAAAGGGCTGGAGGTTCTTTTAGAGAAAGTGACTGCCGGCTTGGCTGTAGCCTTTTTCCTGCTGGCGATCATCGCAAACCTGGTCTAACTCCCAATCGGGAGTTTTTTATTTATTTGGTTTAAATTGTTATTAAGAAAACAGATTGTTCTGCCGATAGCAACTTAAGGAATGAGATAATTGCTTTAAGCAGCTTCGGCCAACAAGTTCAATGATAGCCGGGGAAAGCGGGTAGAAGGGAAACCGCCCGGTTCGAGAATGGCGCGAAGTGGTTTCCTCGTTAGAAAAAGAAGGAAACTAGATTTCTCTCTCGAATTATCGATTTATAAGCCGACTAGGAGGGGATCGCTTGAAGTTTACAAGTATTAAGAAGCGCATTCTTATTCGGATCTTTTTCTCATGTGTAGGGCTCTTAGTATTAAGTGCTTTGACTGAACGTTATATTGCAAGTACCTTTTTGCAATATTTATTTAAGATCGCATTCCTTCTTATTTACATAAAATTGGTCGATGCTTCTTTCAACAAGAGAGTCTTGAAACCGATTTATTTCCTGAATAAAATCGCGGAACAGCTTGCCGAGAATAACCTCAGCGGGAAGGTAGAGCTCAATACCGGTGATGAGTTCACGATCCTCGGCAATAATATCAATCACATGATTGAAAATTTACGGCGGATTCTCCAAGAAAACCTCGATGCTGCCGAAAAACTGGCGATGGCTGCCCACAATATGTCGGCGATGGCGGAGGAAGCAAACCTCTCCTCGCAAGAAGTAAGCAGTACGATTGATATCATTGCCAAGGGAACCGAGGAGCAATCCCACCATGTGCAACAGTCCTCGCTGGCGGCGCAACAGATGGCTTCTACCGCGCAAGAGGTCGCCGCGGAGTCGCAACGCGCGGCGTCGCATTCAACCAAAGCCTCCGAACGGGCGAAAGCCGGTGAAGATATCATCCAAAATGTGCGGGAAAAGATCCTCAACGTGAAAGACACCGTGGACGCCTCCGCCGATACGGTCCGGCGCCTAGGCGTCAAGTCCCAACAGATTGGGAAGATCACCGACGTGATCCGTGGGATCTCCCGCCAGACCAACCTGCTCGCCTTAAATGCGGCGATTGAGGCGGCGCGGGCCGGTGAACACGGGCGTGGCTTTTCCGTGGTCGCCGACGAAGTCCGGGCGCTGGCCGAGCAGACGACCGAATCGGCGATTCAGATCGTTGAGATGATCGACGAGATTCAAAAAGAGACAAAGGCAGCGGTGGAAGCGATGGAATCCGGGAAAATCGTCGTTGATGAAGGTGCCGCGCTGGCCAACCAGGCGAGCGAAGCCTTTAAGGCGATTATGGATTCGGTCACCCAAACCGTGCAGACCATTCAGGAGATTGCGGCGGCCGCCCAGCAACAAGCGGCCAGTAGCGAGGAGATGACCAGCACGATGGCTGGCGTGGAGGAGATCGCCCAGCGCAATGCCACTGCCGCTCAACAAGTAGCGGCGGCGACCGAGCAGCAAAGGGCGACGATGGAAGAACTCGCCAAGTCCTCCAGCGAACTGGTGAAGATGGCTGAACACTTAACATCGATGGTTGGCCGGTTTAAGGTGATCTCCAATTTCGAACGCTGCTGGCGGGTGTTTGACTGTAACTGGGTTGATTGCCCGGCCTACCAGTCGAGGGAAGAAAAATGTTGGCTGATTCCGAATACCTTGCAACGGGAAGGGATTCCGGCCGGCTCGGTCATGGAGAAGCGGGCCAAGTGTCATCAGTGTGAAGTCTTTAAGCGTAATACTTTGGATTTCAGTAGCGCGGGCGGCAATGACAGTGACAATCATCATCACGGTTGCCCCGGCTGCGGTTCCGGGAACGGCGACTCCGATTAAGAATAAAAGCCAGTGTAAACTGGCTTTTTTTATTGGAAGGCAGGTAAACTGCTTGCCAAAAGCGGGGAAAAAGGTTTATAATAGGGAAGGTGCGATGTATACAGTATTTATGTTATCTATCCTGTCGTCGAACCACATTACATCATTATCATTATAGAAAGGAGTAACACTAATGAATATTTTAGTTATCAATAGCGGAAGTTCTTCTCTTAAATACAGACTATTTGCCGCTGAAACCGAAGAAGTATTGGCCCAAGGATTAGTCGAAAGAATCGGAATGCCTGGTGGACTAGGTAAGATTAACCACCAAAGACAGGATAAGAAAAAATATGAGGCCGAAAGTGAGATCACAAACCATCAACAGGCGTTACAGATGGTATTGGACTTGTTGCTCGACGCCGAGTGGGGCGTGATTAAGGATTTAAGCGAGATTAATGGCGTCGGCCACCGTGTTCTCCATGGCGGGGAGATCTTTAAGGAATCGGTGCTCGTGACCGGTGATACTTTAGAGAAGTTGGAGTCATTAAAGGAGCTTGGGCCGTTACATATGCCGGCCAATATCATGGGAATCAGAGCCTGTCAAGATCTTATGCCGGGGATACCCCAGGTGGCGGTCTTTGACACGGCTTTCCACCAAACAATGCCGCGGAGGGCGTTTCTTTATGCCGTTCCTTATGAGTTGTATGAGCAACACCGGGTACGGCGGTACGGTTTTCACGGGACATCGCATCGCTATGTTTCCGCCCGTGCCGGTCAGATTCTTGGGCGTCCGCTTGAGGGGTTAAAGATCATTACCGCCCATTTAGGGAATGGCAGCAGCCTGGCGGCGATTAAGGATGGCAAAGTCATCGACACTTCAATGGGTCTAACCCCGTTGGAAGGTCTGGTAATGGGGACCCGTTCCGGGGATCTTGATCCGGCGATTGTGCCTTTTATCAGTAACAAGTTAAAACTGACACCGAACGAGGCTGATAATTACCTGAACAAAAAGAGTGGCTTTTTGGGGTTGACCGGCTATTCGGATATGCGGGATATTCAGCGGGAACGGGCGGCCGGTAACCAGCGGGCGCAAGAAGCCTATGAACTGTTTGTTTACCGGATTACCAAGTATATCGGCTCCTATTATGTCGCCTTACAAGGACTGGATGTCCTGGTCTTTACGGCGGGGATCGGCGAGAACGATTGGCTGGCCCGGCAGGATATCTGTCGTGAACTGGAATTCTTGGGGGTAAAGATGGATTACGCCAAGAATGAGAACCTGCGCGGCCAGGAAGCGATTTTAAGCTTGCCGGAGTCGAAGATCACCGTCATGCTGATCCCAACGAATGAAGAGTTGATGATTGTCCGCGACACGCTGGCTTTAATCAGTTAAGAACGGCTGGCCGGAATTTTAAAAGCGGAAAGGAGCCGGTTTACAAAACGGGCTCCTTTGCTATATAATTAACTTTAGGCATCTGAGGCTTTCATAAGCTTAAAACCTTATAAATTTCTGAATAAATCCGGGAACCGCTGGTTCGTAACACGGTGAACCCGGTTGGTGCTTAAGGAGAGAAGGTTGAACGGTGGAGAACAAAACGATCGCGACGAACCGCCGGGCGCGCTATGAATATTTCATCGAGGATACCCTGGAAGCAGGGATTGTTTTAACCGGGACCGAGGTTAAATCCTTACGCCGGGGTAAAGGGAGTTTGAACGACAGCTACGCCCAGTTGAAAGAGATGGAAGTCTATCTTTATAATTGTCATATCAGTCCCTACGACTTTGGCAACCGTTTTAACCATGATCCCTTGCGCCCCCGGAAACTGCTGTTGCACAGGGAACAGATCCGGCGATTGGCCAGTAAAACGAAGGAGAGAGGTTACACGTTAGTCCCCCTCGCCCTCTATTTTGACCAGAAGAACCGGGTAAAGGTTGAACTGGCGTTGGCCCGCGGAAAGAAACTCTATGATAAACGGGAAACAATCGCCAAAAAAGACGCCGAGCGGGAAATGGCCCGGGCTTTCAAGGGGAAAGACCGGGGATAAGGAAGCACCGCGCCCTTTTTTCGTGCGGTTGAATGGTACGGAACAGAAGTAACTTCTTTTTTATTTGTCAAAAATGCCGGTTTGGAGTATAATATTATTGTCAACTAGTCTACACCTTCTGGGGGCGACTGGTTTCGACGGGGAGTATGATGATAGGGGTAGCGGGTCGAGGTGCTGTGGCCTCGTTAAACTGCAGCAAGCACATTAAGTGCCAACAATAATTACGCTTTAGCTGCTTAATTACAAGTAGCCGTCCAAACTAAACTTAGCCTGGGAGTTTAGTGCGGGCGTCACCTAAACCAGGACGCTCACCGGTCAATTCTCGGAGGCCGGTGCTAAGCTGATCGAGATCGCCAAAGCCTCCGGTCCGTCCGCAGACCGGGCTGTGGTTAAATTTTAAGTGCGGACTGCACCCGGAGAGACTCCTATGGTCATCTTTTCGGACGGGGGTTCGATTCCCCCCGCCTCCACCAAATTAAATATTGATCAGATGAAAACGGCAAACTTACCGAAAGGTAAGGACGCAAAGCCAGAGGTCTAAAGCAGGTTGACTGCCAAGATAGCTCGGTTGCCATGTTGAAAGAACCTCGATGCTTTGCGTAGCGAGGTTTTTTTACTTCGCTTTCCGCTTGCAGTGAAGAGGTTTTCACTGAAGACCCCCCTCTTTCTATATGACTCCCTCCTGCTGATGGAGGGGTCTTTGCTCTTCAGAAATGTTTACAAAAATATCTTAAGGTGCAACAAGAAAAAACGCTTTTTGGTAGGAAATATTTGATTCCTTGTCGAAATATACTTAATGCATTTAAAGACGTTGCCTGAATTGACGATTATGATATAAGTAAACAGACCGCGAATAGATCAGAAGGGAGAGGTATGTGAGATGAACCATCAGATTAGTAACACCATTGGCGAGTTGCTCGAAAAGCATGGGGCATCGCTGTCGATTGCTGATTTTATCACGCAACTGAAAGCAAAATATTCTGAGTCGGACCTGGAAAAATTTTATCAAGAATTGAACTTCAGCAGCCTTGAACAAGCGGTTAAAGCTATTGTTGATGATATAAAAGGTTGAGTTGAACTTATACAATTTTTTACCTTCTCTTTTCTTCTCTGCAAAGTGAAATTAACCACCGTTTGGTATTATAATAGCGAAGAACAACCTTTTTTCATTTTCCTCCTTTTTTATATATAGATTGGGGCTGGCCCACATAACCCAAGACGCCTAGTAAGCGGGGGCGTTAATACCCGCTGATGATGTGGGGTGGGAATCGAACCCACAAAAAAACCTTAAGTTATTAAACTTAAGGAGTCGCGCCGAAAGGCGCTTTTTTTTGCCTAAAAGCAAAAAACCGGGAACAAGCGGGGCAGAAGAACGTTGTATCAAGTAACACCTCCTTTTATATACTTCCCCTCGCAAGAGGGGGCTTTATTTTTTTACCGGCGGACTCTTTTGAATCTCCATCTTTTATCCTCCCGCAGGTTTGGGTGGAAGCGTGGGCGTCACCACGCTTCCTATCTTTTAAGGCATAAAGATTAAGCCGTAGACGGCGGAGAGGGCAATCACCAAAATGGGATGGAGTTTGACCCTGGCCAATAAGTAGAAAGCGAGGAGAGCGACCAGGATTGACCGGAGATCGGTTAGCGTGGCCTGCCCCAGGCCGAAGAGGGCGATCAGGATTAAGCCGATGATTGCCGGTTTAATTCCGGCGAGGATCGCTTTGGTCCAGGAAGAGTTCTGAAATTGTTTGAATAAAATTGTGATCAGCAAAACGACAATCACCGAGGGCATAATCACCCCCAAGGTTGCAACGGCCGAACCCAAGATCCCGGCGGTCCGGAAACCAATGAAGGTGGCCGAATTGATCGCGACCGGACCCGGCGTCATCTCCGCAATGGCGATGATCTCCATGAATTCTTTCTGGGTAAGCCAATGGTGGTTCGTAATCGTCTCTATTTGCAGCAGCGGAAGCATGGCGTAACCGCCGCCGAAGGTAAAAGCGCCGATCTTAAAAAAAGTCGTAAAGAGTTGCCATAAGGTTGACATTGTTCTTTCCCTCTTTCTGCTCCTATTCCTTTGTTTTTTGGTGGTAAAGGTGGTAAGCGACGCCGGCGAGCGCGGCCATGATTAGATTCTGGATCGGGCTGACACCGAGGAGAAGGTTGAGTAGGAGAACGGCAGCCGCAATCAGGAAAGCGAAACGGTTGACAAGAATCTTGCGGCCCAGTTTCACCACTGCGTAGGCGATTAAGGCCACAACGGCCGGCCGGATCCCATTAAACATACGCTGGACGGCCGGTACGGAGGAGAACTGCGTAAAGAAGGTGGCAATGATCAGGATGATCAGGAAGGAAGGGAGGATAGTTCCTAAAACGGCAACGATTGCTCCCGGAAAACCGGCGCGGTGGTAACCGATGAAGCACGAAGCATTCACCGCCAGGGCGCCCGGTGACGATTGGGTTACGGCCAGCACATCACCGAATTCCTCGTCCGAAAGCCATTTTTTCACCTCAACGACCTCCTTTTGAATCAAAGGGAGCATCGCGTAGCCGCCACCGAAGGTAAAGGCGCCGATCTTAAAAAAAGTGAGGAAAAGATCCCAAAGGATGGTTGCTTGCATTGACTTAACCTCGCTTGTTACTGAATTTTGTAATGTGAAAACTGTCACCCTTAAAACAGTAAAACAGAACCCTAAGGCTCAGCTTAGGGTTCTGTTTGTTTAGACGAACCGTTTACCACTTGAGGAAGGATTTGATCTTCGCTACGACGGCGTCGGCGGTGAACCCGAAATATTTGGCCAAATCCTTGTATGGTCCACTAACGCCAAAACGATCTAGCCCGATCACTAACCCTAAAGGACCGGTCAGTTGATACCAGCCAGAACCGACACCGGCTTCGATCGCCACTCGCGGAAGATCGGGGCCTAAAACTTTACTGATATAGGAAGGATCCTGGGCCATGAAGAGTTCCCGGCAGGGCATCGAGACGACGCGGGCTTTTTTCCCTTCCTGCGCCAGTTGTTCGGCGGCTTCAATCGCAAGGGAGACTTCACTCCCGGTGGCAATGAGGACCAGATCCGGTTGGCCTTCCGGCTCTCTGATGATATAACCGCCGCGGGCAAAACCTTCGAAGTTGGTACCCGCCAGGGTCGGAACTTTCTGTCTAGTCAGGAGAATTGCCGTTGGGCCGTCCGTGCGCTCAAGGGCGAGCAACCAAGCCCAGGCGGTTTCGTTGGCATCGGCCGGGCGGATGGTACGCATCCCCGGAATGAGCCGTAAGGCTTCAATATGTTCCACCGGTTGGTGGGTCGGGCCGTCTTCCCCGACATAGAAGGAGTCGTGGGTAAAGACGTAAATTACCGGTTGGTGCATTAAGGCGGCCAGCCGGATGGGTGGACGCATGTAATCGGAGAAGACAAAGAAGGTTGAACCGTAGACGCGGAAGCCGCCATGGAGCGACAGTCCGTTCAGGATCGAACCCATTGCATGTTCCCGCACGCCAAAGTGGAAGTTCTTCCCGTCGAATTGGCCGTTGCCCACATCACCGGCGCCTTTGACGTAAGTTTTGGTCGAAGGCGAAAGGTCGGCCGAGCCGCCAACCAGTTCCGGAAGGTGCGGAGAAAGGGCGGATAAAATCTTCCCGCCGGCATCACGGGTCGCTACTTGGGAACCTACTTCAAAGGCAGGGAGGGCGGCGGCGAGGTCCGCGGGAAGCTCTCGCTTCATCACCCGGTCCCATAAGGCCCGGAGCTCTGGGTATGTTTTTGACCAAGCGGCAAATTTCTCTTCCCAGGCTTTCCGGGCGGCCGTCCAACCGGTACGCTTGGCGGCGAAGTGGTCATAAACTTCGGCCGGGACATAAAATTCATCGGCCGGTAGACCAAGCGCCTGTTTCAGGGCGGCGACATTTTCCTTGCCCAAAGGTGCGCCGTGGCATTCGGGGTCTCCTTCCAAGGGGCTGCATTTCCCGATTTTCGTTTTGGCGGCGATCAGGGTCGGGCGGACGGTATCGGCTTTCGCTTCCTCGATTGCCTTGAGGATTTGCTCCGGATTATGACCGTCGATCGCCAAGACTTGCCAACCGTAAGCTTCATAACGTTTTAGGACATCCTCGCGGAAAGCCAGCTCCGTGGAGCCTTCAATCGTAATCCCGTTATCATCATAAAAGACAATTAACTTGCCAAGTTTGAGATCACCGGCCAGGGAGCAGGCCTCAGAGCTAACCCCTTCCATCAAACAGCCATCGCCGGCAATTACATAGGTATAATGATCGACAATTTCGTAACCCGGCCGGTTGAAGCGGGCGGCCAGCATCCGTTCGGCGAGGGCCATCCCGACCGCATTGGAGATCCCTTGTCCGAGCGGACCGGTGGTTGTCTCAACCCCTGGGGTATCCCAGTACTCCGGATGACCGGGGGTTTTTGAGTGTAACTGCCGGAAACGTTTCAGCTCGTCCATCGGCATCTGGTAACCAGCGAGATGGAGAAGGGTATAGAGCAGAGGGGAACCGTGTCCGGCGGAGAGGACGAAACGATCCCGATCGGCCCAGTCCGGGGCGGTGGGGTCGTGTTTCAATACTTCGGAATAGAGGATGGCGGCAATTTCCGCCGTACCAAGCGGCATCCCTGGATGGCCGGAGTTTGCTTTTTCAACGATATCGGCTACCAAGCCACGAATGGTATTGGCGATCTTTTTAATCAAAACACAAAACTCCTTTCCTGATTAAGATCATGGGATAAAGATTCCAACCTTAAAATTTCTTTCTTTTTTCCGGGAATCCTTTATCCGCTATGTTAAGATAAGTTTATTATCGGCGGAAATCTTCCGGAAAAAACGCAATTTTAAAGGAGATTTAACAATTCGCCCAAGGTTTCCAGGTCCGGCGGGAGAGGGGCACGGAACTTTAACAGTTGCCGGCTCCGGGGATGCCTGAACCGTAAAGCGGCGGCATGTAAGGCCGGGCGGTCGAGCCAGGCGCTGGGTTGTCCGTACAAGGGATCGCCGATTAAGGCGGTGCCGAGGTGTGAAAGGTGAACCCTGATCTGATGCGTCCGGCCGGTGATGATCTGCAAGAGCAGTAAAGCTGAAGTGGGGGAGCGGCGCAGGACGCGGTAACGGGTGAGGGCAGTTTGCCCGTCGGCGGCGACAATCCGCCGCATGCCGGTGCCGGCCCGTTTAATCGGGGCGGAGAGGAGGCCGCTGTTCCGGGGCGGGTTCCCGTCGGTGAACGCCAGGTAGGTCCGGTGGATTTCATGCGCCCGCAATTGCAGGGACAACTGTTGATGAGACCAGGAGCTTTTCGCGATTAAGAGTAAGCCGGAAGTCTGTTTGTCCAAACGGTGGACCGGGTGAAACGAGGCAGTTTCCCCGGTTTGCTGCCAGTGATAGGTGAGGGCGTTGGCCAGGGTACCGGTCAGGTGGAAACGGACCGGATGGACGAGTAAACCGGCCGGCTTGTCGATGACAATCAGGTCCGGATCTTCATATAAAATGGTCAAGGGGATCTTCTCCGGGAGAATATCCTGGGGGGTGGGCGGAATCAGGATTAATAATTCCCCGCCTGTGCTCTCCAGCCGTTCTTTGACCAGAACACTCCGCCCGTCGAGGAAGACCCCGTTCCGCTTTTTTAAGGTGATGATCTGTTTGCGGGAGAACCGGAGTTCGTGCCGGAGGATGGATTCAATCGTCCGTCCTTTCCAAGCGGGATTGATTGCGATCCGTAACGGAGGCGGGTTAAGCATAAACAGACCTCCTTGCGCTTCGGTGCTATTCCTTATTATAACACAGAGGATCAAGCCACACTTGTACCTTCTGCCCGGGACAGCCAGACTTCCCTTCGAATATGCTAAATTGAAGGCGTTAATCTTTGAGTCCGGTTCACGAATGAAACGCGGAAAGAAAGCTTTTTGCTTGAACTTGAGGTCTAATGTGTTGAGGAGGGAAAAAAATGTACACGGAGATGGATGGAATGGAGGTTCAGACGGAACATACCCCTCCAGCCCAACCTTTTTGTCCCCATGGACAGATATATACCGTAATGGCCGGTGACTCGTTGTTTTCGATCGCGCAACGGTTTGGGATCAGTTTGCAGGAGTTGGTCGCGGCGAACCCGCAGATTACCAACCCCGATTTGATCTTCCCGGGAGAGCTGATCTGCATCCCGGTTGTTGTACAACCTTTCCCGGGGGAACCGCTGGTGCCAACGCCCCATCCGATGCCTTGTCCGGAGATGCCGGCTCCCCCGTACATGCCTTGTCCGGAGATGCCGGTTTCCCCGCCGATGCCATGCCCTGGGATGCCGGTCGCCCCACCCATGCCTTACCCGGAACCGGTAATGCCGATCATGCCGGGGCCAGTTCCTTGTCCGGCACAAGAACAAGGGCCATACCCGGCGCCGCTGGGCGTCCCGATGCCGGAACCCTATTACTTGGGCTCCTTTATCTATGCTTCGCCGCCGGTGAATTGGGATGAGTGTCCGTATGCCCGTCGCCGCCGGAGACGGCGCCTGAGTTTGCGGAGAAGGAGAGCTTAAGCAGAAGGAGGCGAAAAGCCTCTTTTTTTTGGGTTACGATCGGACTTTTCGGAGGAAAATGAACGGGAAAGGAATTGACGGGAATAGTTAAATATGATAATATTAAACCATATTAAATAAAAGGGCGTGTCCGCCAAAGATGAAGATCGAACTGTTGGATCTAACTCTTAAATTATTCTGCTGTGCTTTGGATAAGCTGGTCTACGAACCACTGGAGCAGGGGGGACAGTCTTTAACCGGCGTTCAGGAAGATTGCCTGCGTTTTATTTATTATCATGATCGACCTTTAGCCAAAGAGGTGGCGGAAGGCCTGCAGATTAGTAATGCGGCGGTGACGAAATTAATAGATCGCCTGGAGAAGCGGGGGTTGGTGGTGCGAAGATATCCACGCACCGACCGGCGGCAAGTTATTTTGGAATTGACCCCAACCGGGCTTGAACTGGTGGAAACCTCCCGCCGGAGAGTAAAGGAACGGTTAACGGCGATTATCGAGCGGATGGCTCCGGAGGCGCAGGCGGATCTGGAGCGGGGTTTACTGGGTTTTCTCGATGCAGCATTAATCAATACGGAATATATTGATCAGATCTGTCTGCGGTGCGGGCGGGGGCATATTACCGACTGCCCGGGAAATCTAACCTACCGGAGTTTAACAGGAAAAGATAGAGAAAAATAATGGAAAGGGAGGAGAAGAAATGAAAATTTGGAAGTGTTCAGTCTGCGGGTACCAGCACGACGGGGTGGAACCACCGTCATCCTGTCCGAAGTGTGGAGCACCGGCGGAGAAATTTGTGGAATTATCGGAGGAACAAAGAAAACTGGTCGAGCGTTCACGGGAGTCCAACCAGTATCATGTTGAACTGCTTAGCCTGCTGGAGCAGGTGAAGGAGATTTCGGTGTTGGGGCGTGAAGACGGCCTCGATCCGGGGTGCGTCGCGATCTTCCAGAAAGCAATCCAGGCTGCCACCGAACTTGGCCAGTCGATCCGGGCGGAGATCGCTACCCATATCAGTAAAGGGAAATGGGGTTAAGAACGGGCGGCAAGAAAGGTTCCGTTTCTGAAGGATGAAAACGGTAGGGCATCTTTGCCCCGCCGTTTTCTTTTCGTTTTCGGCAAGACGCTTGTTTGCCGCCAAAACATGCCCGGATGGCGCGCAACGAAAGGAAGCCGCAGTCGGGATGGCGAAGTGGAGGAGCGGTCATATTTTGAACCACGAATCTCATAATGATTCTCGATCAAAGGAGAGATGTGGGATGAAAGTACTGGTGGTGGGTGGCGCCGGTTATATCGGCAGCCATGTTGCCCTGGCGTTAAGCCGGCGGGGTTGGGAACCGGTTATCCTGGATGATTTAAGCAAAGGCCACCGTCAGGCGGTACTGGCGGGAAAGTTGATTGTGGGGAATATGGGCGACGTGCCGTTGGTCCAGGAGCTCCTCACCGAGGAGCGGATCGAGGTTGTTGTCCATCTTTCGGCCTACAGTCTGGTTGGGGAGTCGGTGACTGACCCGGGGAAGTATTTCCGGAATAACATTGCGAACAGTCTCCGCCTACTCGATGCCATGCTTGCCTGCGGCGTCAAAAAGATGGTCTTCTCCTCGACGGCCGCAGTTTACGGCGAACCGGAGACGATCCCGCTGACGGAGGAACATCCTTGCCGGCCGCTGAACCCTTATGGTTTTTCCAAACTGACATATGAGGGGATCCTTGACGCCTATGCCAAGGCTTACGGGTTAAATTATATCGCGCTCCGTTACTTCAACGCCGCCGGTGCCGATCCGGAGGCTGCGATCGGTGAAGATCACCGGCCGGAGTCGCATTTGATACCGATTACCCTCCAGGTGGCGCTCGGGTTAAGACCAAGCTTGCAACTGTTCGGGACGGATTACCCGACGGCGGACGGGACTTGTATCCGGGATTATATCCATGTCACCGACTTGGCCCGCGCCCATCTGCTGGCGATCGAAGCCCTTGCCCGGGGTTGTGCGCCGGCGGTTTATAATTTGGGAAATGGGCAAGGGTACTCGAACCGGCAGGTGATCGAGGTGGCCCGCCGGGTGACCGGCCAGGAAATTCCGGTGGAGGAGGGGCCGCGGCGCCCGGGCGATCCGGCCGTGCTGGTTGCTTCCTCCGCCAAAATCCAGCGGGAGTTGGGTTGGCGTCCGGAGTATCCTGACCTCGAGACGATCATCGCGACGGCCTGGCGCTGGCATAAAAGCCATCCGCACGGTTATGAGAGTAATGTCCGGGAATAAGAGGGGATGAGCGGCTCATCCGCCCTGAACTGCTGGGTGAAAAGGTGGTAATAAGCGCCCCGCAGGGCGATTAATTCGGCATGCGTACCGTGTTCGATGATCCGGCCGTGGCTAACCACCAGGATCCGGTCGGCATTCATAATGGTTGAGAGGCGGTGGGCGATGATAAAGGTGGTCCGCCCGACCATTAACCGCTCAAGCGCCTCCTGGATCAGGTGTTCAGATTCGGAGTCCAGTGCCGAGGTTGCTTCATCCAGGATTAAAATCCGCGGGTTCTTCAGAAAGGCCCGGGCGATCGTCAAGCGCTGTTTCTGGCCGCCAGAGAGCATCGTTCCGCGCTCCCCAACCTCGGTGTTAAAGCCATGGGGAAGCGTGTTGATAAATTCCATGGCATTGGCGGCGGTGGCTGCCTGGATGAGGTCTTCCTCGGTCGCCTGGGGATTGCCGTACAGGATATTGTCACGGATCGTCCCGCTGAAGAGGACCGGGTCTTGCAGCACCATTCCCACCTGGCGCCGGAGGGAGTGCAGATTAACCTCCCGGATATCGTACCCGTCGACGTAAATGGCGCCGGAGGTGACATCGTAGAAGCGGGGAATCAGATTGACGATCGTGGTTTTCCCGGAACCGCTCGGCCCGACCAGGGCGATCTGCTCGCCGGGGCGGGCGGTGAAACTGATGTTATGTAAGACCGGACGGTCGGAATTATAGGCGAAACTCACATTTTCGAAGCGTACTTCGCCGGCCAGTTCCGGAAGGGCCGGGGCATCCGGCTTACTGGTGATCTCCGGCTGTTGGTCCATAATCTCAAAGATCCGGTCGAGGGCGGCCATCGAGTTGGCAAAGACGACGTTCAATTCGGAGAAGCGTTCCAAGGGGAAGTAAAGATGGTTGAGATACATCCCGGCGGCTATTAACCCGCCGACCGTCATCCGGCCCATGATCACCTGGTACCCCCCAAACAAAGTCACCAGTAAGGGTGCGATCTTCGTTAAAGTGCCGGTCATTGTCATATTCAGGCTATGGAGAACGAGGCTGCGGATCGAGGTGCCGAGCAACCGACCAGAATCGTGGTTGAAATTGCGCATCTCTTTTTCTTCCTGGTTGAAGGCTTGGACAATGAGACTGCCGGCGACTTTTTCCTGGACATTGCCGGAGATGTTCTCCAGTTCCTCCTGCACCCGGTGGCTTGAGGCCTTAATGGCCCGCCCCAGTTTCTTGAAGAGATAAAGATAGAGGGGGAAGGTCGACAGGGCGACAAAGGTCAGGGGTACATTAATCCGGAAGAGAAAATAGAGGACGACCACGATCGCCGCCGAGTCCATCCAGACGTTGGTTAAAGCATTACCCACCAGGTTTTGCGCCTGGGCGACGTCATTGATCAACCGTGCGACAATCCCCCCTGATTTATGCCTTTGAAAGAAGGAGGCGGACATGCGCAGGATTTGGTAATACAGGTCGCACCGGAGGTCGAAAACCGACTGGTAACCGGCTTTGCCCGCGCAATAATGGCGATAGTAAGTGAACGGGGCATAAATGAAGATAAAGATGAAGATTAAACCGCCGAGCAGCAAGAAGGACTCATGCAACTTTTGCTCAAGGGTAAGCGCGGAGTTGAGGTAGACATTGTCTAGTAAGTGCTGGGTAACCAGCGGAATCAGGAGGGGCAGGGTGAATTTGACGACCCCGCCGATCGCCCCCACGAGCACGTATTTCCAGTAAGGACGGACATACCGCAAAAATCGCCAGAAATTATGCTGTTTTTTCGTCAACTGTTTTGTCCTCCCTTCTCACAGATGCGGCCGGCGAAAAACCCGGGATTAAAGGGCTATCGCCATCTCTTTTAAGTTATACACAAATGAAAGAACAGCGTAGATACCGCCGGGGTAACGTTGGCGGGTTTTATTTATTTAAAACTCTACGGAACGTGGGAAATGAAAAGAACAAGGATTAAGCGGCGTTGGTTCCGGGGAAAGGGCGTAGCTTGATGGGGACGCCGGATTGATCAGACCAAAAACAACTGACAAAGGTAAACGGCGATTGCAGCCGCAACGGCGACGGTGAGCAACCCTTTTCCCCGGAAGGCAAGGGTGAAAGCGACGACCATCCCCACGACCGCCGAGGCAAGATGACCGGTGGAGTAGAGAATGTGGGGGAAGGTCAACGCCCCGAGGGCGGCAAAGGGGACATAATAAAGAAAAGAACGGAGAAACGGCGATTCAATCTTTTTCCGCAAAGCCATGGGCAAGACCCGTGGCAGGTATGAAACAAAGGCCATGCAGAGGACGGCCAGGAGAATTCTGTTCATTTTAGACATCCTTTCTGGGGAAGAAGGCGGCACCGACCAGGCAGGCCGTGACGGTCGCCACGATAATGCCCCATCCGTCCGAGATTTGATGTAAAGCGGGCAGCCAGGCGAAACAGGAGCTGATTCCGATGGCGACAAGCGCCACGACCAGCGCGGCACGGGAACGTTTGGCATTCGGCACCAGTAAGGCGATGAACATTGCATATAAAGTGATCCCCAGCGCTTCCTGGAGCTGGCCGGGGAGAACAGAACAGATCAGCGCGCCGAGTGCGGTGCCGAGCCCCCAGCCACAGTAAGGCCCGCTGATTAACCCCAACATGTAAGGAAAGGTAATCTCCTGGGCTTCGAGCGAAGCGACACTAAAGGTCTCATCCGTGATTCCGAAGGCCATGACCGCCCGCTGGGCCAAGGGGAGCAGGGGTGAAAGCCTTTGCGAGAGGGAGAGGGACATCAATAAGTAACGGAGATTAATGACCAAGGTGGTAATGGTGATTTCAAACAGGGTAGCTCCGGCGATGATCAGGCTGGTCCCGGCAAATTGACCGGCGGAAGTGAGATTGGTTAAGGAAATAAAGATCGCGATCCAGGCCGGCAACCCGCCCCGGACCGCCACCAACCCAAAGGTGAAGGAGACGGGGATATACCCTAAAGCGATGGGTAATCCGCGGCGGAGACCGAGGGTAAAATCAGCTTGCCATTGTTTTGGTTGCGGCCGGATCGCCTTATCAATTTCCGGTGAGACAACGGGTGTACTCATTCATTTCCCGCCTTTTGTACTGTTCTTTTGGGCTATTGAAATTCATAAAGCTTACAGTCCGGGAATAAAATTACGAAGTGTTAGCGCAATTTTTGTTCGATCTTAAAATTGAGTTTAGCTGATTGACAGTCCAAAGTCAAGGAACCGCCGCCCGCGGAACCGGCGGGGGATGATAACATTTCGGTTAAAGATTGAAGGAAGTGCTTCCGGTTTTCCGTTTTCCCGTAACAGCCCGGTCCAGGCGGTTACCGGCGGCCGCTTGGAACCAATTAACATTGCAATCCATCCCGGACTATGATAAAATTATTTTTCCTGGGACTAACCGAACCGGGTAACCGCGGGTGCCGGCCGCAAAGGCAGCGCCTGAGGAAAGTCCGAGCTCCAGAGGGCAGGGTGCTGGATAACGTCCAGTGAGGGTGACCTTAAGGAAAGTGCCACAGAAAAGGAAACGCCTACTGGCAGCCGTCAGGCTGGTCCATGGCAAAGCTGAAAAGGTGCGGTAAGAGCGCACCAGCGGTTGAGCGATCAACCGGCTTGGTAAACCCCACCCGGAGCAAGACCGAATAGGAGGGGGCGTCTGCCGGGCAGACGCAAGAATGGCCCGTTCTTCCCTCGGGTACGGTCGCATGAGGCGGCAGGTAACTGTCGTCCCAGATAAATGGTTACCGCCGACTGCCTCCGCAGTCGGTACAGAACTCGGCTTATAGGTCCGGTTGGTAACAGTAGAAAAGAAGCTATCCCCGTGGATAGCTTCTTTTTTTGATCCGTCGGCAATATACGAAGT
>JAKOVI010000119.1 GCA_029782135.1 Bacillota bacterium | reverse complement strand
GTAGGGGCGTGGATTGAAACTTCCCCCAAATCGTCGGGGAAATGCTTATTGAGCTGTCGCCCCTCACGTAGGGGCGTGGATTGAAACGGATAATCGTTGGCACCGCGGTTGCGGGACAACAGTCGCCCCTCACGTAGGGGCGTGGATTGAAACGTCAAGGTCAGACCGGAGGACCTGAGCCGCCCGCGTCGCCCCTCACGTAGGGGCGTGGATTGAAACAACAACTAGGAGCGACAACATTGATTAACGGCTGATATTTCCAAAGTAAAGAATAACCAGTTGCAACAAGGCTAAACACGGGGTGAAAAAATAAAATTAACCTTTTAAGAGGGTCAACTTGGTACTAGTGTATAAAATTGCAAAAAGAACAGATCGGGGCAGGAAATATTAGGAAATAATAGAAGATTATACGATAAACTACATAATTTTTTAATTTGGGACTTTTTGTGTAATGGCATATAGGAGATAAACTTACCTGAACCAATTTGTTTAGAATTTGTTGAGAATCAATGTACTATAATTTATTAAGATTTGTCCGTTAAGGGGGAGACAAAATGAATTTAGTCAAAAACGTTCAGGAAAGTTTCAATTTATACGTAAAGAACTTCGTCCTGTTGGTGCTGGCTTCGTTAATTGCGGGCGTAATTTCTGTTGTGACTTTAGGCATTCTCGCCGGCCCGGTGATTGGCGGACTTTTGATCCTAGGCTTGAAGCTGATCCGCGGCGAAAAGGGAGATTTAAATGAGCTCTTTGCCCACTTTGATCAGTTTCTTCCTACTCTAGTGGCGACGCTTCTACTCTGGGGCGCCAGCATCGTGGTTTATATTATCGGAAACATTCCGGTAATTGGCTGGATAGCTAACTTTGTTGTCAACCCTGTATTATTTCTCCTGTATTTCCTGACCATCGGTTTCATTGTCGAACAGAACAGACCGCCGCTCCAGGCAATTCAGCGCAGCATTGCCTGTTTTGCCGGCGAATGGGCGCAACTTTGGCTTTATAGTTTCGCAATGCTCTTGATTGGCGGAATTGGTTACTTCATCTTTCTGATCGGTGCTGTTCTGACCATTCCTTTTGGTATGATCGGGATGACCTTAGCCTATCAACAGCTTTCCGGAAAAGAGCCGGTCCCCTTTAAACTGGAAAAACAAATACTGCAAAAGGCCGGAATTGGACTAGCGGTCTTGCTGGTTATTGGAGTCATTTGTACGCTGTTTGGAACTGGGAGGAGTTCTTCCATACGCCGGAGAACAGACCTCGGGGTTACTTCGAAAATTCTCAGCCGTGTTACTGGGGGACAGATCGAGATCGATCAAAAGGGCGGCAGATTCAAGATTGGGGATCTGAGTTTTGGTTCCGGCCTCCCGGAGAACTTTCCAAAAGATATTCCGATCTATCCCCGTGCGGAAGTCGATGGTTTTATCGGGGGCAAAGACGATAAGTTGTCGGGTTCCACTACAATCTTGACATCCAAGGATTCCGCCGGTGAGATTTATGATTACTACATCAAAAATCTGGAGAATAAAGGATGGAGTGTAACCCCCCAAGATCTTGGCGAAATGAAGATGATCAATTTCCAAAAAGGCAACCGCTCTGGCGTTATCACGATTAATCCCAAAGAAACCGAGTGTGATATCTTAATCGGACTCACGGTCGAATAGTATTCCTGGCGGTTTAAATAAAAATTGGAGGTGTTTTAATGAAACGGAGATTCTTCTTGTGGTTGTTGTTAGTCGTTTTTACCGCTCTGATCTTACAAACAGCCGGTGCTCAGGAGCTCTACAAAATTGCGGTCCTCCCCTTTGACGACGGTTCGATCCAAAATCGTTGGTGGGATGAGGGCCATTGGGATGTCGGTAAGGGGGTCTCCGACGAGTTCGTCACCGAGTTGTTGAAGACCAAAAAATTCAGGCTGATCGAACGGGAACAGATTGATAAGGTCTTGGCCGAACAGGATTTCGGGCAAAGCGGCAGGGTTGATCCCAAGACCGCCTCGGCCATTGGGAAAATTTTAGGCGTTGATTTCCTGGTGATGGGCAGGGTCACCGAATTTAGTCTTAAATCGGCCGAAGTAAGCGGTGTAAGTTTCTCCAAGGGTCTTGGGTTGGGGGTCAAGAGTACCAACGCGATCGTGGCGATCGATGCCCGCCTCGTTGATACCACTACGGCGGAGATTATCGCCAGCGTCACCGGGCGTGGGGAAAAACGCAGCACCAACCTGTCGGTGGAAGTGGATTGGAGTAGGGTTGCCCTCGGCAGTGATCAATTCCGTACCACCAATTTGGGTATTGCCCTGCGTGAGGCGGTGGCTTCCGCATCGGAACAACTTGCCGATCAAGCCTACAGCAGCGGCCGGAAACCGTCCCAAGCCGCGAAAATAAAGGGTGTAGTTGCTTACGCTTCGGGTGACCGGGTCATCCTGAATATCGGTTCCTCATCGGGGGTCAAGATGGATATGGTTTTCGTCATTAAGCGGGTGCTTGAGGTGGTAAAAGATCCGTTTAGCGGCGAGGTCATTGATGAAGTTACGGAAGATGTAGCCGAGATTAAGGTGACCGAGGTCAAGGAGCGCTCCGCAACCTGTACGGTTGTGAAGAAATTAAGCGGTAGCCTGACCCCGGCGGTTGGGGATCCGGTCCAGCAAAAATAAAAAGGACAAAAAAATAAGAGGATAGCTTGGCAAAGATCCGTTTTTTAAAAAGAGTAAAGCCGCTTATAAAGCGGCTTTACTCTTTTCTTTTACGATGTTCGAAAAATACTTTTTTAGCTCGGCCGATGGTTGCAGGCCCAATTCCTTGGCGATATTTCTCGTAAAGGCCAGATAGTGTTTGATCGCCGCTGCTTGATCACCCATTTCCGCACAGGCGGTAAGGAGTAGTTTGAGCGTTGTTTCGGAGTAAGGGTTCAAGGCCATCAATTGCTGCAAGTGAAGCAAGGCTTTGGCCGGCATCTTATTTTGCAGGTAAAAGATGGCCAGCTTCTGTCGAAGTTCCATGTTTAAATTCCGTAATCGCTCTTGAACAGGCGCGATCCATTGGTAGTCAAGATCCTCGAGGTAATCTCCCCGGTAAAGCAAGATGGTGCTTTCCAGCTGTTCCGCCAACTCGGTGGACATTTCTTTTTCCAAAGCTAAACGGGCATTTTTCTCGAATTCAAAACGGTCGATGAAGACGGAACCGGGCCGGAGTTGGTAACGTTTGGAACCACGGATAATCATCTCTTCCGTCGTAAACTGTTGCAAGAGGCGGCGCAGATAGTAAAGGGTGGTGTGGAACAAAGCGATTGCTTTATCCGGCTCAACATACGGCCAGAGATCCTCGATGATCTGATCGGTACTGACCGGTTTATCCTGATGGGCAAGGTAGGCCAAAAGGTGGCGCGATTTGACCGTCCGCCACTGGGCGGTATTAATCTCCTGTCCGCCATGGAAGACCCGGATGGGGCCGAACATTTGAATTCTAAAGAGATAAGCATCTTTGCCTGTGGTCTCAACAGCTATTCTTTTCAAGAATTCGAGCGAGTTGGCCATCCGTTTCCGGGCCTGCTCGTGATCCCCGCTCTCCAAGAGGATTGCACTGAAGAGGAGCTCGCAAAGTGGGACAATTGCCCCTCCTTGTGTTAAGGCCTCAGCGAAAGCTTCCTCCGCCAGCTTTAACGCCTCATCCCATTCTCCTTTCCGCGCCGCAACGAAGGCCAAAAAGGAACGGCTGAGGGTTTGGAAAAAGCGGTCCTCGCTCACCTGACGGGAAACGTCCATCCCGCACCGGAAATAATACTCGGCTAAATCAAGTGCGTTATATTTATCCCGGAGATTGACGACCTGGTTATTTGCCGGAAAGGAATGATCGAAAAGCTTGATAAAACCCAAATAGGCCAGGTTATTGGTCTTTAAATTCGCTTCCGAGGATTGGTGGAAACCCATCGCGGCCTTTCCCCCTTGTCATATGGGATTAAACACCATAATTATCCATCTTATTGACTTCATGTTAATAATTGATAGAATAGAATAATGAGGGATTTTCTTCTTTGCCATCCGGATTTTGTTGGGTCATTCCACCATAACTATACGGGATAAGTAAAAAAATATAATCACCCCAGGGGTGATTAAGGTAGCAAAACAAGGGTGATTTTTGGGGTGATTTTGCGGGCGGGTTGATAAAGCATGGCGTAATGTAATAAAAGGTTACGCCGGAAAATGGAGGCGGTTCTTATGAAGAAAAGAGTCTCCCTGATCCTTGTCTGTCTTTTGACAGCTTTCTTGTCGTTTGGGTGCGAGCGTGTAAAGCTTGATCCCAAAAAACCGGTGACGGTTACGATGTGGCACAACTATGGCGGTCAGATGCAGAGCGTGATGGACGAATTGGTTGATGAGTTTAACAGCACAGTCGGGCGGAAAAAAGGCGTGATCATCAGTGTTACCTCCATTTCAGCCTCCAAAGATCTTCAAGAAAAACTGATGATGATCGCCGCCGGCGATCCCGGCGCCCCGGAGATGCCTGATCTCGTAACCGCTTACCCTAAAACTGCGCTGATCCTTGCGAAACAAGGATTGCTCACCCCCTTGGATGATCAATTCACTCCGAAAGAACTCGATGCCTACCTGCCGCAGTTTATTGAGGAAGGCAGGCTCGACGACGGGAAGCTCTATGTTTTCCCGATTGCCAAATCGACCGAGGTCTTGTTTGTCAATCAGACACTGTTTGACCGTTTTTCCGCCGCAACCGGTGTCAAGCTGGAGAGTCTCGCCACCTTCGAGGGGATTGCCGACGCGGCGGTTAAATATTATCAATGGACGGATGCCCTCACTCCCGATCAAGACAATGACGGGAAGACATTCTTCACGGCCGACTCCTGGTTTAATATTGCCCATGTCGGGATGGCCCAGTTGGGTGGGGAGTTTATCTACCCGGATCACCTGAATACCGCTTCAGAACTTTTCAAGCCGGTATGGAATTTTAGTGTTCTGCCCGCGCTGGCCGGCGGTTATGCGGTCACGAACAGCTATTCCTCCGATCTGTCCAAGACCGGTGAGATCGTCTGCTCCATCGGCTCGACCGCCGGGATCCTTTTTTATGGCGACCGTATCACTTACCCTGATAATACGACCGAGATTGTTACATATACAATCTTGCCTTACCCGACCTTCCAAGGCAGCGCCAAACTGGCCTTGCAGCGCGGCAGCGGGATGTGCGTCCGGCACTCGACGCCCGAAAAAGAATATGCTGCCGTGTTGTTTTTGAAATGGTTCACCCAACCGGCGCAGAATATGCGTTTTGTCTCTTCCACCGGTTATCTGCCCGTTACCAAAGAAGCGTTTGAAAACAATATCAAGCGGGAGATCAAAACGGCGAAGACCCAGAATCTAAAGAAGTTGTTGGAGGCGGCTGCTCAGATGTACGGGGAATACACCTTCGTGGTCCCGCCCAACTACGAGCAATTAGACAGGTTAAGCAAAGAATACGAGACCAAGTTGAAACAGATAATGTCGGAAGGAAGGAAGAGTGTTCTCAAGGGGCAAAAAGCATTGTCTGTGGTGAGCGAAGAGCTTTATCAGGACTTTGTCAACCCTTGAAGAATCCAGTGAAGGTGTACGAAGATGCTTAAGCCAGCTCTCTTTCCGAAAAGGAACAGGCTTTCCCTGCAACGGCGCTCTTTTACTTTTTTTATCATTTTTTTTAACAGCCGTTATGCTGGGGTTAATCTTGATCCTCTTTTCCACCGGAGCTTTCTCGGTTGGGTTGAACGAGTGTTATCTCTTTTTACGGAATGAACTCAAACATATTGCCGGGAATGTTGCCCGGGAATTCGGGATCCTCTCGGTCGAAGGAGTTACGCTCTCGAAGCGTTTAAGCGAACAAATCGAAAACAGGCTGCAAGCAGAAGGTCTACCCCCGTCCCAGCTTAAGAACCATCCCCACCTTTTGGAGTCAATCCTTAACGAATCCTTCGAGTTACTGGTCGCCGCCTTGGAAAAGAACAAGAGCAGCGGGGCTTTTGTGGTTCTGGATGCTACGATCAATCCGGCGCTCGCCACCGCGGAAACTTCCCGGGCCGGGCTTTTTTTGAAGAACATGGAACCCAATGTGATTAACCTCGCTTTCCCGGCGATCCGCTTTTTACGGGGGCCCGCTTCCATTGCCCGGCAAAAAGGCCTTAACATGCTGCCCCAATGGCAAATGGAATTCCAGGTGGAACCGGGGGACTTTTTTTTTCACCACGATGAACGCGGCAAAGGGGAGTACCCTTCCGCTGTCACGCCTGTATTACTGGAACCCAAGTAGCGTGTTGGCGGGCAATTTTGAGAAAGTGATGTTGCTTTGTGTCCCGCTGATCACTTCCGATGGCTCTGTGATCGGGGTTTGCGGGTTCGAGGTCAGTGCGATGTTGTTCAAACTGCAAAATACCCCGGCCAGTTCCACCTACACCCGGGTCTTTGCCATGCTCGCACCGGAACAAAGGAATGAGCTGGACGCTTCAAAAGCAATGTACGCCGGGAATTACACGGCGCTTCCCTTACAAAACGGCGGTCCTTTACCCTTCAAAACCCAGGAGAACGGCCTCTCAACTTATTTTGCCGCGGACGGCTCTACATACACAGGGCTCCACCAAACAATAAACATTTACCCGAAGGATGCGGTCTTTTCCGGAAATGAATGGGCCTTGGCGATTCTCATGCCGGAACAAGATTTAAGGGCCAGTATTCGAGAGCACAACCGGCGCTTTTTAATCTTGCTCTTTCTGCTGCTCGCTTTTAGCGTGGGGGCTGCTGCCTTAATCAGCCGTCACCAAATCGCGCCGGTGGTCGGCGCCCTGCAGAAGGTGAAGGACGGCAAAGTGTCCACCTACGAAAAGACGAATATTCAAGAGATCGATGATCTGTTTGCTTTTTTAGCCGCGCAGGATTCGGCTGCCAGTACGCAGTTGCCGGCGGAGGAAGTGACGAAAAACTCCCCCCTCTTCCAGGATTTTGTCAAAAATATTGCGACCCTCTCCCCTGCCGAGCGCTCCGTCTTCAACCTTTACATTAAAGGGTACACCGCGAAGGAGATCGCGGAGATCCTGTGCCTCTCCATTAATACGATTAAGACCCACAATAAACGGATCTATGCCAAGTTGAACGTGAACTCCCGGAAGGAGTTGCTCCTTTATGTCCGGCTGATCCAGGAGCAAGAAGGGGTTGTCACAGAAGAATAGCCTGAAAAAAAGACCGGAATTGGTTTCCGGTCAAAAGAGGATGAATCAAGAGGCAGGGTTGGGTTTGACCACCACTTTGCGTTTCCAGCGTCCGGAGCGGTAGTAGCTGACACTGAGTATGGCGCCGACGACCCAGGCGATCGGGATCGCCCACCAGATCCCGTTGGTGCCTATCCGCGACGCGAGGAAGGCGGCGAGCGGGACCCGGATCAGCCAGAGGGAGCAAACAGTAAAGAACATCGGGATGAGCGTGTCACCCGCCCCCCTTAAGACGCCGTTGGTCACGAACATGGTGGAGAAGACAAAATAGAAAGATCCGACGATCACCAGATATTCGCTGCCGATCGTAATCACGGCCGGATCCTGGTTAAAGATCCTCACCAACTGGGGGCCGAAGAGGATCACGGTCAGGGTTATGGCGAGGGAGATTAAAGTCGCCATTCCTAAAGTGGCACGGTAGCCTTTTTTCACCCGTTCCGGCTTGTTGGCGCCGAGATTTTGCCCGACAAAGGAAGAGAGCGCCACACTCAGGTTCATGGCGGGCATCGAGGCGAAGGAATCGAGGCGGCCGGCTGCGGTATAGGCGGCGACGGCATTGGTACCAAAACTGTTGACGATCCGGGAGAGGGCTATCATCCCGGTGGCGACGAGCGTCTGTTGGATGCCGCTCGGGAGGCCGATTTTTAAACCGGCCAAAAAGATCCCGCGGTTAAAGGTCATCTTCCGGGGGTTAAAGGTGAAGAGCTCGTGCGTTTTATGGAGGTAGACCAGTCCAAGCAGGAAAGAGATTCCTTGCGCGAGGACGGTCGCCCAGGCAGCTCCGGCGACGCCCCAGTGAAAGACCTTGATAAAGACCAGGTCGAAGATGATGTTGACTAAGGTGGCGATGATCAAGAAATAAAGCGGGGTGAGGGAATCACCCAGCCCCCTCAGGACGGCGCTGATCGTGTTGTACCCGAACATGACAATGATCCCCGCAAAAATGATATCCAGGTATTCTTTGGCGAGGGGAAAGATCTCGGTCGGGGTCTTTAAAAGCCTGAGGATCGGGCTGCTGGTGGCGAGGCCGATGGCGGTCGCGCCGAGGGCGGCAAAGAAGACAAAAAGATAGGTGGTATCGATCGTCTTTTTTACTTCATCCATCTGACGGGCGCCGAAAAACTGAGCAATCAGGATCGTCGCGCCCATCGTCACCCCCATGATTAAAGCAACGAGCAGAAAAATAATGGGGAAGCTGGCCCCTACCGCGGCCAGCGCTTCTTTGCCAATTGTATTCCCGACGATGATACTGTCGACGGTGTTGTATAATTGCTGAAAAACATTCCCGATCAGCATGGGGAGGGCAAAATTAAAGATCAGTTTTGCTTCGGATCCTTGAGTTAAATCTTTCATCAACTACTCTCCTGTCTCGTTGGGCTAAAACGTATTTTTCCACAAAAACAAGGTAAAGTCAAGCCAATCCTGCCGGTTGGTCGGAAAAAAGCTTGTCCACGTTTTCGGGGCTTTGAATTTTTTTTCGAACGGAGAAATGTCCGTTGGCCGGAGTTAATCCGGCCTCTTACCGGCACGGTTCCGGAAGGCAAAGCACCTGTCTGGCCTGGAGGGTGACCTCGGTGGTCAAACCGTTCAGCCGCATGATGATGAAGGAGGGGATATTAAAGCGTTTGCTTAGGGCAGCGATCGTATCCCCGGCCCGGGTGATGTATTTGATGATCGTCCAACCCGGGATTTTCAGTTCGGCTCCGGGGAAGATCTGCTCAACCCGGCGGAGGTGGTTTTTCGCTAAGAGTTCTTGCGGGTTCAGGTCGAGGGCGTTGATCAGTTGCTGGAGGTCTTCGGTCGATAAAACGGTGTAGCTCATCTCGTCGTTCTCAGGTGAAGAAGCTAAAGCGTCGGCAGTCGGAAGATGGGCAATCATACTCATTCTGTTTACTCCTTCCGCTTATGGTAGAATTAATAGGAAAACGTATGATATCTTATGCGCGATCCCGGTTATTGGTTCAGGGCGGCAGGGGCTTCGGCTCGCGGGAGCGGGGAGTGGTAAGTTGGGCGCGGTAAAAAAGTCCGCTCAATTTTGTTTGTTTTTAGTGCCAGTTCTTACGAACTCTGTTATAATTGGATTATCTTTGTTCATTGCGAAAAAGGAGGATAACATGAAGAAACTGCTGGTCTCCTGGATCTTTTGTCTGTTCCTTGTCTGGTTCGCCGCTCCGGCAACCGCCTCCGGTTATTTGGACGAGTTATTTTTGACAACCGAATGGTGGCCGCAGGAAAGCCAAACCGGTAGCCTTGAACTGAATTATTTCAAAGCGAATGCGTATAATTTCGCCGGCTACCAGAAATTGGGCCCGCAGGGGGTAATTGCGGTCAACGGTACTTTCGGCTCCGGATATTTAGATTCCGGGATCTTTAATGCAACGTTTAAAGGCGGTACCCGTGATTTTTACACCGGGGTCGGTGGAATTCTGATGTTTGATGAAGAGAAAATGGTTGTTCTCCCCCGCATAAACCTGGGAGGGAAAATCGGGCCGGAATTTTTCAAAGTGGTTTTGGATGCCGACCTGTATACTTTACTCTTGGTTAATGCGGGTAAACTTGAGGTCGGGATTGAGATCAACCCATTGCCGGTGTTACAATTGTACGGTGGGGTGAACAAACTGTTTATCCAGCACATAATTGCAATGGAGACCCTGCCCGGGAATATCTACCAATTGCGGGCCAAACTCGATACCAAGCCGGTCTTTCTCTGCGGTGAGGCCAATTTCTTTGGTTCAACACCGTTGTACATAGGTGAAATCGGGGTGAATATTTACTCCCTCACTCTGCGCGGGAGGATCACCTATCCGGAATCCTATTATTCGGTTGGTGTGCGGTTTAACTATTAGCCCAAGAATCCGGGCAATAAAAAACAGAACGGGACGGGTTGAGATGGAAAGACTGGAAAAATTCCGTAAGCTTTTGGTTGAGAACGCTTTGGACGGTTTTATCGTAACCGCTCCGGAGAACCGGAGGTACTTAAGTGGTTTTACCGGGTCGTCCGGGGTGTTGGTCATTGATCAACAACGGGCGGTGCTTTACACCGATTTTCGCTATCTGGAACAAGCAGGCGAACAAACGGCGGGCAGCGGTTTTGAAGTCAAGGAGCATGAACCGAAGATCTGGGTGACTGTTTGCGCGGAAATAAAAGCCTTCAATCGCGGGCAGAACCAGCGCTGGGGGTTTGAGAGCGAGCACCTGGTGGAGAAGGATTACCGTTTTCTCCGGGAGAACATCCCCGGCGTCAGCCTGGTGCCGACGGAAAAGCTGGTCAACCGTTTACGGCGGATTAAGTCCCCGGAGGAACTGGCTCTTATCCGTGCTGCAGTGGAGATTACCGACCGGGCCTGGGCGCAGCTTCAAGCAGAGTTTGTACCCGGGAAGACGGAAACGGAGATTGCGGCGGCTTTTGAGTACTTCCAACGGAAACTCGGCGCCGAAGGCACCTCCTTTTCCACGATTGTCGCCTCCGGCCCGCGGAGCGCTTTGCCGCACGGGGCGCCCGGTCCTCGCCGGCTGGCCCCGGGTGATCTGGTGGTTGTCGACGGCGGGGCGCGTTATGCCGGTTACTGCAGTGATTTTACCCGTACGGTCGTCGTGGGGGAACCCACCCCCCGCCAGCTTGAGCTCTACAACCTGGTCCGGGAAGCCCAGGAGGCGGCCTTGGCCGGGATCCGGCCCGGGATGACCGGCAAAGAGGTGGATGCCCTGGCCCGGCAGGTGATCAGCCAGGCCGGTTACGGGGAGAATTTCGGCCACGGTTTGGGGCACAGCTTAGGGCTGTCGATCCATGAAGACCCGCGGCTCTCAATGACCGACGAGACGGTGTTGGAGCCGGGAATGGTCTTTACGGTTGAACCCGGGGTATATCTTCCCGGGTGGGGCGGGATCCGGATCGAAGATGTTGTGGTCGTGACCGCGGACGGGATTGAAAACTTAACGGCCAGCCCCAAATCAATCCTCCCTCTCGACAGCCAGGATGAGCATATGGTAAAATAAGGGATCACCAGTAAGATCTTCCCAATAGGGCATATCTCTCGACAGCCAGGATGAGCATATGGTAAAATAAGAGCGCCGCACAATGGGAGATAATAAGTGAAGGGAGCCGGCGGTTAATCTTATGCTTTATGCCTTGGAGTAGTAAGGAGGTTGTTTTATGATTTCTGTTAATGATTTTCGGACAGGACTAACGATTGAAGTTGACGGTCAGCTTTACACCGTGGTCGAGTTCATGCATGTGAAACCCGGAAAAGGTTCGGCTTTTGTCCGGTCGAAACTGAAAAACCTGCGGACCGGGTTTACGATAGAAAAGACCTTCAACGCCGGGGAGAAGGTCCAACCGGCCCGGATTGAGACCAAGGAGATGCAGTTCTTATATAAGAGTGATCAAGACTATGTCTTCATGGATACCAGTACTTATGACCAACTGACCCTGCCGGAGGAGAAGATCGGTGACGGCATTAAATACTTAAAAGAAAACATGCTTGTGCTGGTCCAGATGTATAATAACGAATCGATCGGGGTCCAGCTGCCGAACACGGTGGAACTGGAGGTTATCGAGACGGAACCCGGCTTTAAAGGTGATACGGCGACCGGCGCGACCAAACCGGCCAAGCTGGAGACCGGGGTCGTCATCAATGTCCCGCTCTTTATTGAAGTTGGGGATATCCTCCAGATTGATACCAGAACTGGCGAGTACCTCCGCCGTTCCAAGTAAGCGGCCGGTACGGAAGCGGGCGCGGAATGGGTTCCGTTCCAGCGGGTTTGACTGCGACGCAGGTTTCTTCGACGATGATTTAGTAGGGAAAAGCCGTTCCTTGCGAGAAGGGGCGGCTTTGTTTTTTGGACGGCATGGATAGATTTTAATCCTCCAGTCATACTAGGAAGAGAATGCGAATTGGAGGGTGAGAAGATGATGGAGTTGAAAGAACAGGTCGCCTATTTGCGCGGGCTGATTGAGGGCCAGGAGTTTCCGAACGAGCGGGATGGGATTCTCTGGACACAGCTGATTAACATCTGCGACCTCATTTCAATGGAGATTGAAAATATACGGGATGATCACGCCGAATTAAACGACTATGTTGAGGCGATCGATGAAGACCTGGGGTATCTGGAGGAACTCTATTACCCGCCGGAAGAGAACCAGGAGGAGAATGAAGACCTGATCGAGGGCTGAGCAGGGCTGAAGAAAGGTTTTTGGCTTTCGCACCGCACCAAGAGAATAGCATATTTTTTCGTCCGTCCCCATAAGTATGTACAGTAGGGGACGGGCTTTTTTTATGGTGGAAACCGGGATGCAGCTAGAAAAGGAGAGCATAGGCGAGAGGGCGGGTTGATGTAGCTTTGGCAGAAAAGGTGCTCCCGTATCTTATTCCAAGACTCCGTTTGGTCCTCGAGAAGCTAAAGACGGCTTACCCCGAGCGTTGGGCCAGGCTGGAGGAGATCCGTCTCCGGGCGGAACAACCCCTCCAGGTCGAGATGGGCCGGTCCTTCCTTGTCACACCGGCCGGGGAGATCACGGACGACCCGCGGGAGGCTTGCCTTGTCCGGGCGGAGGATGTGCTCCGCACCGTCCAGCTGATGGGGGGTAATTCCCTCTATACGCTGGAAGAAGAACTGCGGGAAGGATATCTTACCCTGCCGGGGGGACACCGGGTGGGGATGGCCGGGGAATGCCTGGTTGCCGGGGGTAGTTTGCTCCGCTTAAAAAGGATTACCAGTCTGAACATCCGGATTGCCCGCGAGTTAAAAGGGATCGGGCGCAGTCTGCTCCCCTATTTGCTCCAGGATGCCCGCCCGCTGCGCACCGTGATCGTCTCGCCGCCCCAAGCAGGGAAGACCACTTTGCTCCGGGATTTAATCCGTTGTTTCAGTAATGGCGACGGGCTTCCGGCCCCGGTCAAAGTGGGGCTGGTGGATGAACGCGGGGAAGTGGCAGGTAGCTACCAGGGAATTCCCCAGCTTGACGTCGGGATCAGGACCGATCTGTTAAGCGGTTGCCCCAAACGGGACGGGGTTTTCTTATTATTACGTTCAATGGGGCCGCAGTTGATTGCGACAGATGAGATCGGAGGGCCCGGCGATTTGGAGATGATCGAGGAGATTCTAAATGCGGGTGTGGGCTTGCTCACGACCGCGCACGCCTGGGATACCGGTGATTTCGCCGTGCGTCCTTCCCTCCGCAAGCTCTGGACGCGGGGGCTGGTGGAACGGGTGGTGGTCTTGAGCCGGCGGCTGGGCCCGGGCACTTTAGAGGGGATTTGGGACGGGCGGACAAAAGCGCCATTATTCTCCGGAGTGCGGCGTTTGGAGGTGGAAAGATGAAAAACATCGGCGCGATCCTGGTCTTTGTTGCCGGTACGGTAATCGGTTGGCTCTTCAGCCTGCTGCTCCAGAAGAGGGTGAAGCTTTTGCAGAGTCTGATCCAGTGCTTTCAGTGGCTGGAAACCGAGGTCGGATATGCGGATCTTCCGCTGGCGGAGGCGTGCGGCCGGATCAGCCGGCGGGCTGATCCGGAGACCGGAGAGCTTTTCGCCAGTTTTACGGCGAAGCTCAACGAAGCACGGGGGCTAACCGCCGCCGAGGCCTGGGCGCAGAGTCTGGCGGCCTGTCAGGACCGGCTGGCCCTCCAGGGGGAGGATTGGGCGTTGCTGGAGGATTTCGGCCATACTTTAGGGAGTACCGACCGCGAGCACCAGTTGAACGCGATCCGGCAAACCCTGGAAAAGCTAAAGCTGCAGGCGGAAACGGCGGCGGCGTTCCGGGGAAAAAACGAGCGGCTTTACCGGTACCTGGGGATGGCCGGGGGCGCCTTGATCATTCTTCTTCTTTACTGAGCAGGCTTGTTTGCCGGTTGCGCGGCGAAGGCGGCCGGTCCGGTTGTTGTCAAAGTTGTCATGGCAAGTGTTGGTTGTTGGCAAGCGCGGGGAACCGGAAGGGGAGGGAAAAAGTGGCTGATGTAAGCATTATCATTAAAATTGCAGGCGTGGGGATTATTATCTCCATTATGAATATGGTCCTCAAACAGGCGGGAAAGGAAGAACAGGCGCAATTGTTAACATTGGCCGGGGTCGTAATTGTCTTGCTGATGGTGATCCCGTTACTGTACCGTCTTTTCCAGGAAGTACGGGCGGTCTTCGGTTTATAAACGACTAGCCGCCGGCGGTGAGGAGGATGGGCGTGGAAATCCAAATCCTGATCTATCTAGGCCTGTGTTTGGTCGCCGTCGTGTTCCTCACGATTCTCCGCCAAAACCGTCAGGAATTGGCGGTTATGCTCTCGATGGTCGTCGGAATCATCATTCTGATCAGGCTCGCCGGGCAGTTGACCGAGATCATCGATGTTTTCCGGTATTTTTCGGCCCAAGCCCAGGTTAACCAGGCTTATCTGGAGACGATCTTTAAAGTAATGGGGGTGGCCTACCTGGCCGGCTTTGGTGGACAGATCTGCCGTGATGCCGGGGAAGGGGCCTTAGGCTTCAAACTGGAGCTGGCCGGGAAGATCATTATCTTATTTCTCGCCCTACCGGTGATGAGGGCGATTCTGGAAATGGTGCTCCGGATTATTTAACGAGTGACGGGGACGGAAGATGAAAAGAACTGGACGAACAAGGTTGATCATTGCCGGCCTGGTGCTGTTGTTCTTCTCCGGGACGGGGTGGGCAAACCAGTACCCGGCAGAGCTTTACTCCATCGTCGAACAGGAATTGGCCCATCTCAAACTGGATGAACTTACGGCTTTCCTCTCCCAGCTTGATGCGGAGACGCAAGCGCTGCTGCCCACCTGGAATCTGCGTGGTTGGGCGAGGGAAGGGTTGAAGCTGGACCTGGCTACAATTCTCCGCCAGGGTGGAAGGTTTCTTGCCCGGGAGGTTATGCTTAACCTGCATTTATTGATTAGACTGGTAATTTTGGCCGTGGTCGGCGCGGTGCTGGTCCATTTCCAACAGGCCTGGGCGGGAGAGAGTTTGGGAAATCTGGTCTTTAACATCATTTACCTCGTCTTAATGGGGCTGGCGGTCCAGAGCTTTACGACTACCTTACAACTGGCCAATGCCGCCCTTGACCGGATTAATCAGTTTGTATTGGCCCTGCTGCCGCCGGTCTTTACCTTGTTGGCAGCGGCCGGTGGGCTGACTTTGTCGACGGTTTGCCATCCGTTGATGTGGGGCGGAACGGCCGTTGTGATCAACATCGTGAAAAACATCGTTCTCCCCTTGATCTTACTGGCGGGGATGATCGGTTTAGTCTCGCGGCTGGTGGAAGGTTTTTCGCTCTCCCGGTTGGCGGAGACCGCCCGCCAGGGGGCGGTGGTCCTCCTTGGTTTGCTGGTCGTTATTTTTCTTGGGCTCCTGACGATGCAAGGCGTCACCGTTGCCGCGGCCGACGGTCTTGGGTTGAAGGCGGCGAAGTTCCTCACGGGTAATCTGATGCCGCTGGTCGGGAAGACGGTTGCGGACAGCTTGGATCTGGCTGCCGGTTGTTCATTGTTGATCAAAAATGCCCTCGGCGTTTTCGGCGCTTTAGGGGTGATCCTGCTCTGTGTCTACCCTTCCTTTAAGATCCTGGTGGTGGCATTTATCTACCGGTTGGCGGCGGTCCTGGTGCAACCGCTCGGGCAGGAACGGCTGGCCGATTCTTTGCAAGAGATCGGCAAAACGATCATGGTCATCTTTGCCGCGGTAGCAGTGTCCGGACTGATGTTTTTTTTTAGCCTGACGATCCTGGTGGGGTTGGGGAACCTCACGGCTGTGGTGCGCTAATCGCAGCCGGGGCAGAATGGTATTCCCTAGTTCCGGTGAATTTCTGCGAGTATTCTAAAGCTCAACTTCGTTTGAAAGCGGGCAACCGCTTTCCGGTTCATCCTGAGAACCAAAAGCGGTTCACGCCTTCCTTGCCGTTCGGCCCGCGTTCGACCTTCGCTTCGCTAAGAATACTTTGCGAAGCAATTCAAGTCATTGGTGAATACCATTCTGCCTTGGCTGGATAAAGCATGCAAAGGTTAGCATTTGTGCTTGCGGCGAGTGGCAAGCAATGAGGGGAGCCAGAGAAGAGGTACTGTCAAATGCGAGAAGGGCTAAGAGCGTTGTTGGCGTTAATCCTTTTGGCCGGTTTTTTCGAGTTGTTGTTGCCGGAGGACGGGATGCGGAAATATGCGCGCATGGTCGTGGGCTTGTTTGTGCTCCTTTCTTTAATTGGGCTGGTTGTAAATATAAATCAAGAGATCGTTTTCCCTCCGGAACTGGCGGAGGAGGGAGGACCAAAGGGAGATCACCGGCCGGCGGCTTTAGTGGCTGAAGGGCTTAAACTTAGGCAGGCTGGGGAGGATAAAGTAGAAGCGGTGATGGCTCCGGCTTGGCGGGAAAGCCTGGAGGTGATGCTCCGGCGGATCACCGGGGTGGAAGGGATCAGAGTGGAAGCCTTCTCCCTGCGCGGCCGGGATCCCCGGGTACGCCTTGTCCTGACCGCGGACCCCGGGCTTGCGCCCGCAACTTTACAGCGGTTGGTCGGGGAACTCCTGGCGATCAGCCCTGAGCAGGTGGAGGTGGCGAAAGAGTTTGGAGGCGAATAAGAATAACGCGCTCTTCTGGTTTTTGGGAAAAGGGAAGGACCGTTCTTTTCTGCAAATTCCAACAATGTATAAGAAGATCATGCACGCTTGTCTGTTCTTTGGTTGCCTGGGGGCGGTTTTTCTACTGTTGGGCGGAATCTACGACCGGAAACCGGCAATGCCCTCCCCGGAGGTTCCGGTGAAAGCCGATGTCCTGCTCGAAAAAGAGGAGGAGCAATGGTCCAAGGCGCGGCTGGAGCGGGAGACGGCGGCGGTCTTGGCGCAGATTAAAGGGGCGGGGCGGGTGGTCGTTGCTCTCCAACTGGCCGGCTCGGAGGAGGTCAAATGGCTGTTCCGGGAGGAGCAAGAAGAACGGCTGCTTCCGCAGGATGGTGGTGAATCGCGGGAAACCCGGGTTGTGCGGGAGCCGGTTTTTCAGCGCAAAAGCGGCGGGGAAGAGACACCGGTCCGGATCAGTGCGAAAGCCCCCGCGATCACCGGCGTCCTGGTCGTCGCGGAAGGGGGGGCGGATCCCAAGATCCAGCAGGCGCTTGGGGAGGCGGCTGCCACTTTACTGGGGGTTCCCCTCCACCGGGTAAAGGTTTTGCCTTGGGGTAAATAAACCAGGGGCCGGTTGGGGAAACCTTAAAGGGGAGAATCTGGAAAAGGAGGAAAGGTCGTGGAGTTAAAAGCGTTCCAGCCCGGCATTATTCCTGTACTCATTGTCGTGGTTGTTTTTTTTCTCATCGGCTTCTTTGGTCTGCTTTATTCATGGTTTTTCCCGGCAAGATCACCCGCTCCGTCGCTTGAAGTACCGGTGGTGGCCGTCGATCCGCTCGGCTATGACTCGCTGATTGCCGATTTCCGCTTGACCAGGGACCGGGAGCGGAGCCGGCTGCAAGAACAGTTGATGGCCATGCTGGCGATGGCCGACCAAACGCAAACGGGCAAACTCCAGGAGGAGTTGCTGGTCTTAACGAAACGGCAGGCTTTGGAGGCTGAGCTTGAGAACCTGCTGAAAGCAAAAGGGTATACCTATAGTGCGGTAGCGGTCTATCCGGAGACGATCACCATTGTGATTAAAGGACGGGAGTTGAATGCGGCGCTCGTTGCCGATCTGGGGGAGTTGGTCACGACCGTCACCGGTTACCGGGCCGAGCAGTTGCGGATCCTGGAATAAGTGTCCAGGATGCCGCGAAAGTTGAGGTTTTTTCCGCGTTTAAGATGAAATTAATGAAGAAAAAAGAGGAAAATAGTAGTTGCATGGTGAAATAAATTCATCTGGTTTATCTAAGAAGGGAGTTGTATAGTGACGGCAAGATCGATTTGGCAGCCGTCAAGTCTTCCACCAATGAATTATGCAATTCCTTAGCTAAGGAGAGGAGTAGTCATGGACATAAAAGATATTAAGGAATTAATGATGATGCTGGTCGAAACGGATATCACTGAATTAAACTTAGAAAGTAACGGTACCAAAATCGTGATCAAAAAAGGTTTTTCCGGAGCGGTTCAGCCGGTGGTGACCGTCACCCCGACCGCGGTGCCCGTCGCTGCCCCGAAGGCTGAGGGGGCGGAGATTAAACCGCCGGCCTTGGAGAAACACGCGGAAGAAACCGAACGGGTCTTGGGTCCAAACCAAATGTATATCCAGGCGGAGATTGTCGGCACCTTCTACCGGGCGCCAGCTCCGGGGGAAGATCCCTTTGTCACAGCGGGTCAAACGGTTGAACCCGGCCAGACGCTGTGTATTATTGAAGCAATGAAAGTGATGAATGAGATCGAATGTCCTGTCCGGGCGAAGATCCTTGAAGTGTTAGTCGCGGATGCCCAACCGGTTGAATATGGACAACCCCTGTTTTTTGTTGAAAAACTCTAACAGAAACAGCCGGAGGTGTAGCAGGTGTTTCGGAAAATACTTGTGGCGAACAGGGGTGAAATCGCTTTACGGGTCATCCGGGCCTGTAAAGAGCTTGGGATTAGCACGGTGGCGATCTATTCGGAGGCTGATCGGGATTCTTTACATCTCCGGTACGCCGACGAAGCCGTCTGTGTCGGGCCAGCCTCCCCGAGTAAGAGTTATCTTAATATCATCAATCTGATCAGTACGGCGACGATCACCGGCGTGGACGCAATTCACCCCGGATACGGCTTTTTGGCTGAGAACCCGCGGTTTGTTGAGATCTGTGAGACCCACAACATTAAATTCATTGGACCGGCCGCGCAGGTCATGGAGATGATGGGCGATAAAGCCCGGGCCAAGAAGTTGATGAAGGAGCATGGTCTTCCGGTAATTCCGGGGTCGGACGGCCCGTTGACTTCATTGGAAGAAGCGACCCGGCTGGCGCGCGAGATCGGTTACCCGGTGATCATTAAAGCAGCCGCCGGCGGCGGCGGCCGGGGAATGCGGGTCGTTTACGAGGAAGAAAAATTAAAACAGGCGATTCAGACCGCGCAGGCGGAGGCGGAAACCTCGTTCGGCCAGCCTGAGGTGTACATGGAAAAATACATCGAAAATCCCCGGCATATTGAGATTCAGGTCCTCTTCGACGAACATGGGAATGGGGTTTACCTCGGCGAAAGAGACTGTTCTCTCCAACGCCGCCACCAAAAGATTCTCGAGGAGAGTCCGGCACCAGGGATCACGCCGGAACTACGCCGGGCTCTGGGCGAAGCGGCGCTGAAGGGCGCGCGGGCGGTCGGTTATACGAATGCCGGGACGATCGAATTTTTGTTGGATGAGAATAACCAGTTTTACTTTATGGAAATGAACACCAGGATTCAAGTGGAACATCCGGTGACGGAGATGGTCACCGGCATTGACCTGGTGAAACAGCAGATCCTGATTGCGGCCGGGGAAAAGCTTCCTTTCCGGCAGGAGGAGATTAAACTTTCCGGGCATGCGATTGAGTGCCGGATCAATGCCGAGGATCCGGAGAAGAATTTCATTCCGCATCCCGGCAAGATTGAGTTTTACCATGCGCCGGGCGGGCCGGGCATCCGGGTGGACAGCGCCGCCTACTCGGGGGCGGAGATCAGCCCGTATTACGATTCGATGATCGCGAAATTAATCGCCTGGGGCGAGACGCGCGATGTGGCGATTGCCCGCATGATCCGGGCGTTGGAAGAGTTCGAGATCATCGGGATTCCGTCAACGATCCTTTTCCACCTGGAGATCCTGTACGATTCCGCTTTCCGGAAGGGAAAGGTCAGTACGAATTTTATCAATAACTTGATAAATGAATTGCACTCTGAATAGATTAAAAAGCGGGGATCAATTAAATTAATGAGGGGGAGGTGCCAGGTTTGGCGAAAGATTTATTTCCGCAACAAGAATGGAACGAGAAGAACGGGACAATTCGCATTGCCAATGAAGTGGTTGGTGTAATTGCTGGTTTGGCAGCGATGGAGGTTAAAGGCGTCTACGGGATGAGCGGCGGGATGGTTGATGGCATCACCGAACTGCTCAAGAAGAAGAACCTCGCCAAAGGGGTTAAAGTAGAGGTCGGGGAGAAGGAAGCGGCGGTCGATCTCTACATTGTTGTGGAGTACGGAGCCAAAATCCCCGAAGTTGCAGTCGCGGTCCAGGAGAATGTAAAACGGGCGATTGAGAGTATGACCGGGCTGAGTGTTGTTGAGGTGAACGTTCATATCCAAGGTGTCGAGTTTCGCCAGGAAGAGTTGCCCGCCCCCACGGAGAAGGAGAAACGGGTTAAATAACCGGGTGAAAGGAAGGGAAGAACGAAATGCGAATTTCTTACCGGGTGGTAACGATCTTTGGTTCCTTGGTGATGTTACTGATTGCCGTTGTCTTCTTCGGTTTATTGTTGGGTGAAGACTTTTTACGGGTTACTTCCCTCTTGACCGACTCGGAAGAAACGAAGATCGCAAAGCTTGTGGGGTTTCTCTTCTTTTTCCTTCTCTTCCTGCTGCTCTGGATGGCCGGTATTCATACGAAGAAATTATTGCCGACGATTATTCATGAGACTGAACTGGGTGAGATTCGCATTGCCACCAGTGCTGTTCAGGCTTTGGCTTTACGGGCGGTAAAACGGATTAACGGGGTGAAGGAAGCAGAGGTTGACGTCCTGGCTGAAACCGAGGGGTTAAAATTCCAAGTGGAGATTGTCAGTAATCCGGATTTAAATATTCCCCAGTTGATCCAGGAGATCCGGGAGCAGTTGGGCAGTTATATCCGGGAGACCATCGGGGTTCCGGTCAGCAAGACCGAAGTAACGGTGGTGCGGGTTACGGCTGAGCCGCGCTCACGGGTAGAATAAAGGAGGGTGGATGATGGAAGAAAGACCTGATCATCAACTACTAACCTTACTCCTTACCTATAAAGGACGGATCTGCTGGACGGCGCTCGGCTTTCTCACCGGACTCTTTGTGCTCTGGCTGGGTTGGCTGAAGGCTTTATCCTTTTTACTTTGCGTTGTCGTAGGATATACCGTTGGAAGGAAAGCAGATGGTGAAGAGAATTATATCAGCAAAATTAAAAACTACCTGTTCCGGCAACGACTTAAGTAGATGGCGGCGCCGGTTCGCGCCGGAGGTTGTTCTTCATGAGTAGACGGCAGGCGAGGGAACTAGCATTTTTGGTCTTATTCCAGGTTGATCTGGGGCGTGTCCCCTGGGAGGAGGCGCTGAAGCGGATTTTAGCGGAGAATGAAGAACTTTCTGCCGATGCGCGTGGTTTTTTGGCTGAGCTCGTCCAGGGGGCGCAGGAGCACCGGACGGAGATCGACCGGGTCTTGACCCACTATTCAGTAGAGTGGCCGCTCGTCCGGATGGCCAGTACGGACCGGAATATTCTCCGCCTGGCCGTGTACGAGTTGCTATACCGCTCCGATATTCCGGTGGAAGTAACGGTGAACGAAGCGGTCGAATTGGCGAAACGGTACGGGGAAGATGATTCCGGCAAGTTTGTCAACGGAGTTCTGGGCACGATCATCAACGAATTCCGTAACTTGGCCGGAGTGCAGACCACGGCCGGCGCCGGACCGGAGGACGAGGAGAGCTAAGTTGGTTTGGTTGCGTATCCCGCGCTGTAATTCCGGATTCGGCCGGCGGACGCTGGGCGTGGTGTGCGCTGACCAGTCAAGTTTGGGGTGGAAACTTTGTGCGTTGAACGGGGAACACCCCCGGCTGGCCCCGGCTATTTTTTAGGGCTTGATACCAGTTGCTATACAACTTCGCTGGGGCTGGTGGATAGCGGGGGAAAGATCGTTAAGGATCTACGGCGGATTTTAACTGTAAAACCTGGAGAAAAAGGGCTTCGCCAAGCGGAAGCCCTTTTCCAGCATCTAAAGAACCTTCCGGACCTAATTGAAGAAGCGGCGCCTTGCCGCCCGCTCCTGGGGGTCGCCTATGCGGCCCGACCGCGGCCGGTTGACGGTTCATACCTTCCGGTTTTTTTGGCCGGTGCCGGTTTTGCCCGGACGCTGGCAGCGGCGGCCCAGGTTCCGTTGTTGGCCTCTTCCCACCAGGAAGGTCACCTGCGGGCGGCGTTGTACGGCTCTGGGCTGGAAGGCCGGGAGTTTTTAGGCGTCCATCTTTCCGGGGGGACGACCGAACTACTGTATATCCGGCGCCGGGGAGCTGGTTTCCATGTCGAATTGCTCGGCGGGACGACTGATCTGCATGCCGGCCAAATGGTCGACCGGATCGGTGTTGTCCTGGGCTTGCCGTTCCCGGCCGGGCCGCACCTCGAACAGCTGGCCTTAAAGGGCGAACCAACCTTGCGTTTGCCGGTTGCCGTTCGCGGGTTGGCGGTAAGTTTTTCCGGACCGACCTCGGCCGCGCTGCGCCTGCTGGAGCAGAAGCCCGCTCCGGAAGACCTGGCGTTGGCGGTTTTTGACTGTTTGGTGGAGTCGATCTTCCGCTTGCTGCGGGCCGGAATGGAAGCAAAGGGGCAGGAGCCTGGCTGTAAGCAGGTTCTTCTCTTTGGCGGTGTGGCAGCCAACTCCATTTTCCGGAGAGAACTGGCGGCCCGTTTCCGGGCGGCGGCGCCGGAAGTTCAGGTCTGCTTCGGGAAACCGGAGTTGTCCGCGGATAATGCCGTGGGGTTGGCCCTGTTGGCCCGGGACGGGAAGTTCGGTGGCGAAAAGGGGGATGCGGGCGATGAAGAAAAAGATGTTCATTATTGATGGGCACAGTTTGGCCCATCGCGCCTATCACGCACTGAAACAACGGGAGTTTCAAACGTCGGGCGGTCTGCCGACCGGCGCTGTTTACGGCGTGGTGATGATGATCATGCGGCTGATCGAAGATGAGCATCCGGATTATTTGGTGGTCGCCGAGGATGTGGGGAAGACCTTCCGGCATGAAGCTTATACCGATTATAAAGGGACCAGAAAACCGATGGATGATGATCTGCGGATCCAACTCCCATATATCAAGGAGTTTTACGAACGGCTCGGCGTCCCGGTGGTGGGGCTCGAGGGGTATGAGGCGGACGATGTGATTGGGAGTATGGCCTGTCAGGCTCAGAAGCAGGGCTTTCAGGTCTGCGTGGTGACCGGGGATAAGGATTCGTTTCAACTGGCCGCCGACGGGGTCTGCATCTATTATACCCTGCGCGGGATTACCGATCTGGTGAAGGTTGATCCAGCTTATCTGCAGGAGAAATATGGCTTGACCCCGGCCCAATGGCGTGACTATAAGGCTCTGCGGGGTGATCCGGCGGATAATATCCCGGGAGTGCCGGGGATTGGCGAGAAGACCGCCGTCAGTCTCTTGCAGGAGTTCAACAGCCTGGCGGAGATTTTAACGCGGGTGGAGGAGATTGGCAATCCGAAAGTCCGGGATTTAATCAAGACCCACCGCGAGGCGGTCAAACAATGGGCGGAACTGGTAACAATCAAATGTGATCTTAAGCTGCCCGTCTCCCCGGAAGACTGCCGGCTCCCGGAGTCTTATGAGGAGCGCCTGGTACCGCTCTTTGAAAAACTGGAATTCAGGAGTTTACTCCGGAAAATCCTGCCGGCCAAAGCCGAAACCCGGGTCGAGGTCGGGGAAGCGCTCCGCCCCGAGGTGAAGATGATCGACGCGGAAGCGTTGCCGGCTTTCCTGGAAGGAAGTGCGGAGACCCCGGTGGCGCTCCAGTTTCTGGCGACCACCGTCAACTGGGAGAGTGGACAAGCCGTTGGGGTTGCCTTCTCCAAATCCCCGGCGGAGCATTGTTATCTCCCGTTGGCGCCGGAAGCGGAGTCTCTCCCTGCTCCTTTAGTCCGGTGGTTGACCGATGCTCAGGCGCCGAAGCTTTGTCATGACGGGAAAACCCAGATGATCCTGGCCGATCATTACCGGGCGCGGCTGGAGGGGCTGCACTTCGACGCGATGCTCGGCGCCTATCTGCTCAGCGGTGGCCAGGGGTCGGTCGATCTGGAACGGGCGGCTGCGGTCTTTGGGAAGGTAGAGATCCCCGACCTGGTTGATGAGAAGGGAAAAAAGAAGACTGTTTATACCCTGCCGGCCGCGTGGGCGGGTGAGGCGGCAGCCACCGCCGGTGCTCAACGGACGGCGGCCTTGGTCAAGATCTATCCGCTGATGGCCGAGCGGATTAAAGCGGAAGGAGTCGCAGACCTCTTTTACCAGGTGGAGATGCCGCTCCTCTCCATCCTCTTTGCGATGGAGAAGACCGGGGTGAAGGTTAGCCCGGAACACCTGCATTCTTTAAAGGAAAAATACACCCGGAAGCTGGCTCAGTTGGAGACGGAGATCTACGCGCTGGCCGGCGAAGAGTTTAATATCTCCTCCCCGAAACAACTGGGGACGATCCTCTTTGAACGTTTGGGCTTGCCGGTGCAGAAAAAGACGAAGACCGGTTATTCAACCGATGCCGAGGTGCTGGAGGCGCTGGCCGACCGGCATCCGCTGGTTCAAAAGGTCTTGGAGCATCGGGGACTGATGAAACTGAATTCTACCTATGTGGAGGCGCTGTTGACCCTGGCGAAGCCCCCCGCTTACCGGATTCATACCACTTTTAACCAGGCGGTGACGGCGACGGGACGGCTGAGCAGTACCGATCCGAACCTGCAAAACATTCCGGTGCGGATGGTGGAAGGCAAGGAGATCAGGCGGTGTTTTATCCCGGAAAACCGCGAACGGGTCTTTTTATCCGCGGACTATTCCCAGATTGAGTTAAGGATCATGGCCCACCTGGCCGGGGATGAAAAATTGATTGCCGCCTTCCATGCCGAGGAGGATATTCACCGGCGCACCGCCGCGGAGATCTTTAATCTCCCCCCGGAACTGGTCAGCGAAGAATTGAGAGACCGCGCCAAAGCGGTGAATTTCGGGATTATCTACGGGATTAGCGGTTTCGGGCTGTCGAAGGGGACCGGGGTGACGCGGAAGGAAGCGGAAGCGTTTATCGAGGCCTATTTCCGGAAGTACGAAGGAGTCAAATCATACCTGGAAGGCTTAATCGCCCGGGCGCGGGAGGACGGGTACGTGACGACGATTATGAACCGCCGGCGCTATTTACCGGATTTAACTTCCCGGAATTTTCAGCGGCGTTCCTTTGCCGAGCGGATGGCGCGGAATACCCCCATTCAGGGGTCAGCCGCCGATCTGATCAAATTGGCGATGGTCCGGGTGTACGCGCGGTTGCAGCGGGAGAAGATCCCGGCGGCCCTGCTTCTTCAGGTCCATGACGAATTGCTGGTTGAGGTGGACATGGAAGCCTTGCCGGCGGCGGCGCAGGTTCTCCGGGAGGAGATGGAAAAGGCTTATGAATTAAAGGTCCCATTACGGGTTGATGTCAAATCTGGAGAGAACTGGGGTGACTTGACTTAATGCCGGAATTACCAGAAGTGGAAACGATTCGACGTTCGCTTTTGCCTTTATTGACAGGGAAAAAAATCGAAGCAGTTGAGGTTTATCTGGAAAAAGCGGTGAAACCTTCCCCGGGGAAGTTGCGTGACGGCTTGCCGGGCCGGGAGATTGTGGAGATCGAGCGCCGGGGGAAATATCTGACTCTCCAGTTGGATGACGGGCAGCGGGTGACTTTTCATTTAAGAATGGCCGGAAGACTGGTGTTTATGCCGGTGTCCGCACCGCTCGAAAAGCATACGACCCTGAGCATTACTTTCACCGACGGGAATAGCTTGCGCTTTGTCGATCCGCGGAAGTTCGGGACGGTCGTCTATCATGCGCCGTCAGAACCCCCGGTCGGCTTGCGTAAACTGGGGCCGGAACCGCTGACCACGCCGAAAGCAGAAGTGCTGGCCCGCTGGCAAACCGCGGCTGCCCGGCGGAAAGGCCCGGTCAAAGGGCTGCTTCTCGACCAAGAGGTGTTGGCCGGACTGGGGAATATCTATGCCGATGAGACCTTGTTTTTGGCCGGGGTGCGGCCGGAGCGGCCGGCAAACGCGATTAGTGCGAGGGAATGGGAGAAGATTTATGAGAGTATGATTACGGTCTTGAACGACAGTATCGGGCACCGCGGGACCTCGCAGCGTGATTATGTGGACGGGCTTGGCGAGAAAGGGTATCATCAGGTTTATTTACAGGTTTATGGACGGAAACGGGAGCCCTGCCGGAAGTGCGGCACGGAGCTGGTCTATACGCGTGTGGCCGGACGGGGGACGCACTATTGTCCGCATTGTCAGCAATAGGTCCTTGTTCTTCGGCCGGAGCGGAATGGTGTTTCCTTGTTCCGGCGAATTTCTTGGAGTATTCTAAAGCTACTAGTAAAGGCTGTCTAACTCTGAGGATGAGCGGACAATGACGAGAAACGGGAAAGGAAGAACCGGATGAGGAAGAGTTTGGTGATCGGGTTGACCGGCGGGGTTGGGACCGGGAAATCGACGGTGGCTTCAATCCTCAAGGAAGTGGGCTTACCGGTGATTGATGCCGATCAGATTGCCCACCAACTGCTCAGACCGGGGACGGAAGTTTACCGGCAGGTGTTGACGGCCTTCGGACCGGATATTCTAAGACCGGACGGGGAGATTGACCGCCGGGGACTCGGGAAGATCGTCTTCAATGATCCGGAAAAGAGACGGTTGCTGGAGGAGATTACGCATCCGGCGATTAAGGCGCAGATCCGGGCGGAGGTTGAGGGCTACAAGGCAAAAGGGCAGGATGTTGTCTTGGAAGTGCCCTTGCTGTTTGAAGCGAAGATGGAAGAAGAGGTCGACGAGGTCTGGGTGGTGACGGCTTCTTCCCAGACGCAGCGGCAACGGATCATGGCGCGGGATGGACTGACCCCGGCGGAGGCGGAGCGCCGGATGCAGGCGCAGATGCCGCTCGCCGAAAAGCTTGCCCGGGCCGATGCCGTGATTTACAATGAAGGAACGATCGCCGACTTAAAAAGTCAGGTGAAGACTTTACTGAAAAGCCGGGGACGTTGATATATTCTAGTTTTTCCGGCATAAAATGGTGAAAAGTAAAGTCTTCGGGTGGTGAGCGCGATTATTATCATCCTTAGTAAACGCCGGCTTCTCTTCCTGCTGCTGGTCGTCGCGATCGGCGGGGTTATGCTTTTTCATAAACCGCTTTGCCGTTTACTTTTCCCTTTTCCTTACCGGGAAATCGTTGAGATGAATGCCGAATATGCGGGGGTCGACCCGCAACTGGTCGCCGCACTGATTTATGTCGAAAGCAAGTTTAAGCCTGATGCGGAGTCACGCCGCGGCGCCAGAGGATTAATGCAATTGATGCCGGAGACGGCCTCATGGGTAATTGAGCAAAAAGGTTTGAACCATCAGGTGGACGACCTTTACGATCCGGAGGTCAATATAAAGCTGGGCATCTGGTATCTGGCCTTTTTATTCCGGGAGTTTAACGGAGACCGGGTGTTGGTCCTGGCCGCATATAACGCCGGGTGGCCCAAGGTTAAAGAGTGGCTGGCGAGCGGCGCCTGGGAGGGGAAGGTCAACGATCTGCACCGGATTCCCTACCTGGAAACCCGGCGGTACGTGACGAAAATCATGCGCACTTATTACCTCTACCGGTACCTTTATTAAAAGGACGTCTTGCCGGGGATTAAAAGGGAAATTAACGGCCGGAAGAATACGTCAAAGCTCGGATCGTTTGTGGAAAGCCCGTGAACGGAATAGCTCCGGCAGTTTGTATAAAGTTCGTGGACAAGCTCCGGTTGTTCGGATGAGCAGAGAAAGGACAAGTTCTGGTAGTTTGTACATGGTTGGCGAACGTACAGTTCCGGCAGTTTGCGTATTGAGCACGGGATGAGACGGTAACCGTAGAAATAGACGGAGTGATTGAGGGAATGAAGATTGGTTGGATTTCGCTTGGTTGTCCGAAGAACCAAGTGGATACGGACTATATGATTGGCTTGATGAACGAGGCGGGGTTTACGCTGACGCCGGCGCCTGAAGAGGCCGAGGTTTTAGTGATTAATACCTGCGCCTTTATTCAGCCGGCGACGCAGGAATCAATCGATACGATTTTGGAGTTTGCCCAGTATAAAGAAGAAAAATGCCGGTTGTTGGTTGTGGTGGGCTGTTTGGCCCAAAGATATAAGGAGAAACTGGCGAAAGCCATCCCGGAAGTCGATTTATGGTTGGGAACGGGTGATTATTCCAGGCTTCCGGAGCTGGTCACCGCTGCCCTCGGGGCGAAGCCGGAGGAGATCTTTGTCGCCGAGACCGAGGGTGGTTGGCTCCCGCCCGCGGACCAGGAACGGCCGCTCAGTACAGCTCCTTTCCTGGCGTATGTGAAGATTGCCGAGGGCTGCGACCACCGTTGCTTGTATTGTATTATCCCGCAGTTAAAAGGGAGGTACCGCAGCCGCCGGCCGGAAGCGATCGAAGCCGAGGTGAAACAGCTTTTAGCCCGCGGGGTGAAGGAGATTATCCTGGTGGCGCAGGATACTACGGCCTACGGGACTGACTCCGGGGGGGAATTTGATCTGCCGCAGTTGCTTTCCAACCTCGACAAGCTCGACGGGGAGTTTTGGATCAGGCTCATGTATACTTATCCATCCCGGATTGATGACCGCTTGCTGACGGTATTCAAAGAAGCGAAGCACATCTGCCACTATCTGGATCTTCCGCTGCAGCACATTAATGACCGGGTTTTGCGGAGGATGGGGCGGAAAACAACGACCAGGGAGATTAAAGAACTGATCGTGAAGATTCGTGCGTACCTTCCTGACATCGCCCTGCGGTCGACTTTTATTCTGGGGTACCCGGGGGAAACGGAAGAAGAATTCAACGAACTGCTGGCCTTTTTAAGAGAATACCAATTGGATTGGGTGGGCACCTTCCCTTATTACCGGGAAGCAGGGACCGCAGCGGCGAAGATCAAGCCCCAGGTGCACCCGGCGACCAGGAAAAGGCGGGCTCGCCAATTAATCCAGGAGCAACAGGCGATCTCTTTCCAGAAAAACCGGGAGCTGATCGGCAGGGAGATCATGGTGCTGTTGGAGAAGGAAGATGACAACGGTTGGGTCGGCCGGTCTTACCGGGAAGCGCCTGAGATTGACGGGATAATTAAATTGGATGGTGAGGGTGCGGAGGCGCGAAGGCTTCAACCCGGTTCGTTTGTCCGGGCGGTGGTCACCGGCGCAGATGTCTATGAGATTTATGCGCGAATTAAAAACCCCTAAAGGAAAACCATCGTTAACGTCGAAACTAAGCTAAGACACTAAATCAAATGTGGTGAGCAAATGATGAAACTAAAACCGGCGGACTACTTGACTCTTTTACGGATTATTCTGACCCCAGTCTGTATTGCTTTTCTTTTTCTCCCCATTGCCCGGCGGGAATGGTTTGCCGCGGGTATTTTTATTGCTGCCGCTTTAACCGATGGGCTTGATGGTTATATCGCCCGGCGGCGGAATGAGTCGACTCCGTTTGGGAAGTCCTTTGACCCCCTGGCTGACAAGATTTTGGTGGGCAGCGCGCTCTATAGCCTGTTTATGCTTGGCAAGGTGAGCGGCTGGATCGTGGCGGTGATTTTTGGACGGGAGATCATGATCACCATCCTCCGCCCCCTGGCGCAGAAGAAAGGAATTTCCGTCGGCGCCGGAATTTGGGGTAAAATCAAAACCTTTACCCAGATTATCGCGATCATTATGATCATTCTATCCCTGCCCGGCGCAGAAATCATGCTTTATGCGGCGGTCTTTTTCACCATCTACTCAGGAATTGATTATTTGCGCAAATGGAGCGGGATTTTTAAGTCCGAAGCTTAAACAGGTCGGCGGCATGTTGGGCAATGAACATTTTAACCCTCCCAGTGGTCGGCAGGTATTCACCGGTTACCGGATCAATCCGGTACCGGTTTTTTATTTGTTTCTCCTCCGCACGTAAGGTTTTGAGGGCGTCAATCAAAAGGTCAATCTCTTCCCTCGTGTTATAGAAGCCGAAACTGATCCGGACCATCCCGGGAAGCTCGCATTTCTTCCCGGCTCTGGCGAGATTTTCATAAAAACTAATTTCGGCTTTGGTTAACCTTAATAAATGATGGACGTACGGGCGGGCGCAAAAACAACCATGGCGGACGCCGATTCCGGCTTCAAATGATAGATAGGCGGCGACCAGACCGTGGGGAATCCCTTCCATGTTAAAGCTGATCACCCCGATGCGCGGATAGCGGTCGGGGGAAGGGCCGTACAGCACGAGCCCGGGGACGGTTTGGAGGCGGGAAAAGGCATAACGAGTCAACTGGTCCTCGTGTCTGGCCAGGCTGGCCAGGTCGTGCTGCGCGAACCACTGCAGGGCAACCGCAAGGGCATAGGCCCCGATTAAATTGGGGGTACCGGCTTCGTCGCGCTCCGGGGGCGGGGCAAAGATTACTTGTTCGCGGGAACAGGCAAGGACGGTCCCGCCGCCCACTTCGTCCGGGATGCCGGTGCGGAAGGCGGCGTGGGGGCCGATCAAGACGCCTGTGCCAAACGGCGCATACATTTTATGGGCGGAGAGGGCAAGATAGTCGATGGCACCGCGCGGTCCGGCCAGTTTCATCGGGAAGTGCGGCGCCAATTGGGCGGCGTCGACGGCCAGCTCGGCTCCGTAATAATGGGCGAGTTCCGTAATCGTCTGCAGCGGGTTGACGACCCCGGTGACGTTGGAGGCGCCACAGACGGTAATCAGTCTAATCCGTGGATGGCTGGTCTTTAATTTGGTTTCCAAGTCGCCGAGGTCCAAAGTGCCCTCCGGAGTCAGTTCAATGAATCTTGCCTGTTTGCGGAGGCGCCAGGGAAGGTCGTTGGAGTGGTGCTCCATCCAACTGGAGAGTACCTCCTCCCTGCTCACCGGTAAACGGTGGGCCAGTTTATTCAGGCCTTCACTGGTGTTTTTGACGAATAAAGCCGTATATTTCCGCGGATCGGCGCCAAAAAAGTTGAGCACCAGTTGCCGGGCCCGGGCGTAAAGCTCGGTGGAAAGCTGGGATTTATAACCAAAACCCCGGTGGACACTGGAATACCAGGGGAGAAAAGACAGAACGGCGCGGGTGACCGTGCGCAGCGGCGGTGTGGTGGCGGCATTATCAAGATTGATGTAGCGGGTTTGCCCGCCTTGGAGCAGGGGGACTTTGGTATGGAGCCCGATGATCTCCTGTTGCGCCAGATGATGCCATTTATTCATCTCCTCGCCTCCTTGAACAATTAAAACTTGACAACCCCTACTTTAACCGGCAAACCATTTTATGTTTTGGGACAAAGGGTTGTGAAAACAGGCATTGGCAGTGACGGCAGCATAAACCGCTATTCCAAAGAATTAACTGTTTATAACCTGATTTAGCTGGGGAGATTATGAGTAGAGCATTTAGAAAGGAGGCTCAGAAAATGGCTGCAGGTCAAAAAAGGAATACCTTAGTCTATGCCCAGGCGAAAAAGGCCCTTGATCAGATGAAGTACGAGATCTCCAAGGAATTAAATATCGATACTTCTCCGATTCAGGGCGATTACTGGGGCTATATGACGGCCCGGGACTGTGGCGCGATCGGAGGTCATATGGTCAAACGGATGATCGAGGCTGCGGAGAGGACCCTTTCCCAGCAGGCGGTCGCCAATGTTCAAGCCGGGTTCCGCGCCGGGATAGCACAGTCGAATCAGCAGAATACTACCAATCCTAACTTGAATCTCAACAACTTAAACCAACATTATTAAAAGACTCTACTTAACAATAGTTTTACAAAGAGACAGCCGCTAGGCTGTCTCTTTGTGATTGAGCCTTTGTCGCCCGGTGGTTCAGCCTTGCATCGGCCAGGGGAAAAAGATAAAATAATCTTTGCAAGAGGACAAACCGGTATTAACCAATAAGGGGCTTTTTGTGGCGCCCTGGAACTCATCTCCCAATACAATATAACGGGATTTGATCACGTAGGGCCAACACGAAGCTTGGAAACCGGAGGGATCTTGATGAAGTTAAGCTTTTCTACCCTGGCTTGTCCAGACTGGACCTGGACGGAAGTGCAGGCGACCGCCGTTGAACTGGGTTACCAAGGAGTTGAACTCCACGGGTCGAAGCACGAACCTTTTCTTCCGTCCGCCGCTCCGTTTCTCCCCAAACAATTGCCCCGGACGAAACAGCAGTTGGATAAGATTCGCTTACAGATCTCCGCACTCTCGACCGGCGCTCTGCTGCAGACGGGAGAAGCCGGGCAGCGGAAGGCGTACCTCGAAGAAGTAAAGGCCTATATTAAGCTGGCGGCGGAATTAGGAGTCGATTATGTCCTTGTACGTGGGGACCAGGAAGCGGGACCCGGCGGGGAGGTCAGTGACCAATTGGTTTTGGATGCCTTGATGGAGCTAGGGGATTTTGCGATCGACCACGGGGTTTATGTCCTCATCAAGACAAATGGGGTCTATACGGATACGGCCCGTCTGGCGGCCCTTCAGGAAAGGCTTGACCATCCCGCGGTCGGCGTAGCCTGGGATGTTCACCATACCTACCGTTTTGGGAAGGAAAGTTTTGCCGAAACTTGGGGCCGGCTGCAAGGCCAGATTAAATACATACAGTTGAAGGATTCGATTTGGGATGGCGAACGGGTTCAGTACCGCCTCTTCGGTGAGGGGGATCTGCCGTTCGCGGAGCTTTTGACGCTGTTACACGGGGGGTACCAGGGTTGGTTTGCTTTTGAATGGAACAAGCTCCGCGAACCGGCCCTGGAGGGGCCGTCTTTGGCGATCCCTCATTTTATCTGTGCTTTTCGGCGTTTGCAAAAAAAGGTGGCCCGGTAAGTCAGATCAGTCCGTATTTTTTCCCCACTTTTTCGAGGACGGCCAGGGTATCATCCAGGTCTTCCTGGGTGTGGGTGGCCATCAAGGAGAGGCGCAGGCGGGAGAGTTTTTTCGGCACTGCCGGATAGTAGACCGGGTTGACAAAGATCCCGGCTTGGTGGACTTCTCTACTGATCAATTTCAGTTTTGTTTCGTCACCGACGATGATCGGAATGATCGCAGTTTCGGCGTTGCCAAGATTAAAGCCCATCCGCCTTAAATTGGCAAGCATGTAGCGGATGTTCCGCCAGAGTTTGGCCCGTAATTCCGGTTCGTTTTGGATGACGTCAATCCCGGCGATTAAAGCGCCGGCCGCCGCCGGCGGCAGGGCGGTCGAGAACATGTGGGACCGGGCATAAAAGCGTAGGTAATTAACGACCTCTTTGGAAGAGGCCACAAAGCCGCCGACCACGGCCAGGGCTTTACTCAGCGTCCCGGCGACCAGATCAATCTCCCCTTCCATCTTGAAGTGTTCGGGGGTCCCTCTGCCGTTTTCCCCGATGACACCGGTGGCATGGGCTTCATCGATCATAAGCCGGGCGCCGTAGCGGTCGGCGATTTTTTTGATCGCCGGCAGATTGGTGATGTCGCCGTCCATACTGAAAACACCGTCGACAATAACCAGTTTGCCCATGAAGCCTTGCGCTTCGCATGATTGCAAGACTTTCTCCAGGCTCTCCGGGTCATTATGTTTAAAAGTCCGGAGCTCACCCCCGGCGAGACGGCAACCGTCAATAATACTGGCATGGTTGAGCCGGTCGTTCACTGCGACATCGCCTTTCCGGACCAAAGCGGAGACACAACCAACGTTGGAGGAATAGCCGGAGGTGAAGATGACCGCATCCTCGCAGCCTTTCATCCGGGCCAGTTTATATTCGAGCTCCTTATGGAGGTCAAGGGTGCCGCCGAGCAAGGGGACGCTCCCGGCGCCGGCCCCGTATTTCTCCAAGGCTTTCCGCGCCGCTTCGATGACGGCCGGGTGGGTTGTCAGCCCCAGATAGTTGTTGGACGCCATCATAATCATTTCGCGGGGCTGGTTGGTATAGCGGTCAAGGATAATCACCCGCCGCTCCGAAGGGCTGGAGAGGATTCTGCCCCAGTGGTGGAACTGGTGGGCGGCCATTTCATCCATAAATTCGGCGAACGGAGTGGTTTTGGCAAAGAGATCGCGGCTTGGCAGTTCCGCGAAATCACTCAGGTTTTTTCCCTCGTAGCTGATGTTAATCCCCCCTGCGTGTTTATTTTCTGACGGGACTCTGGTATAATCAGTTATGAATCAAGAGAGCCGCCGGGAGCATACCGTTTCGGGTGATGTTCAACTGAGCGGCCTCTTTCCACGCCGGCGTTCTGGCTGGAAAGATGATTAGATAAAGAGCTGGATCCTGGACTTTTCCGCCAGGGTGAGGAAGGTCTCGACATCACCGGTGGTTAATTGGTCGTACTCCAGCAGTTCGGATTCTTTGATGCCAAGCATTTCAAGGGTTCCCCGGCAGGCGATAAACCTGACCTTTCGTTCCATCGCCATGGCGAGAAGCTCGTCAACGGTTTCGGTTCCGCGGAGGCGGATCAGTTTTTTCATCAGGTAACCGCCGAGGCCGCCGAAGTTCATCTTGGAAAGCCCCAAACGGGCGGGACCAACCGGGAGCAGCCGTTTGAAGAGTTTTTCCAGAGGGTGGCGGGCGTGGCCGCGTTCCTTGCGGAGGAGGGCGATTCCCCAGAACGTGAAGAAGATATTCGCCTCGTACCCCTGACCGGCTGCCGTCCAGGCCAGTGCCAGGGCGGAAAGGGCTTTGTCCAGATCCCCGCTGAAGAGAATGATACAGATACCCGGTTTTTCTTGCGCAGACATGGATTAACTCCTTTCGTTAAACTGATGAATCCCTGGGAAAAGAAAACAGCGAAGATAATCATTGGTAGTCTGCCCCTTGTGCGGAATTATAAAACCTGGAAACAGCGGGAGATCTTAAATTTAACCGGGTAGTAATGAGTGCGGAAAGAAGGAATCAATAATGATTGTGTACTACGTGGACAACTCGATCCACCAAATCCCCTCCTTTATTTACATCGCCAAGGTGTTGGGCGGTATTGTCCTCACCGACGGTGCGGACTCCAAAGCGATTTTGGATCAGTATTATCCGGAAGTGACGGCGGAGTATTATCCTACGCGGAAAGAATTACAACAGAGATTGCGGGAGTTGCGGCCGGAAGCAATCGTGCAGACGGACTATTCCAAGCGTTACTTGAATGTCGACTTTGAGACCGTGCATATTCAGGTTTTCCACGGGACTTCCGACAAAACTTATGGTCTTAAACCCCAGGTCCGCGAGTATGACCTCCTCCTGTTGGCCGGGGAAAGGTCCTACCGGGTGATGAAGAAAGCGGGGCTCTTGAAAGATGGCAATTATGCGGTGATTGGTTACCCGAAGGCCGACCGCGTTTTCCGGGGGGAATTCAACCGGGACCAAGCAGTGAAGGATTTGGGCCTGGACCCGGCTTTCCCGACCATCCTTTATGCGCCGACCTGGCGCGATGCCAAGTTTAATACCAGCCTTTCCAAGTTTGGGCGGGAAGTCCTCTCTCAACTGCCGGCCGGTAAGAATCTCATTGTTAAACTGCATCCGAACACAAAGCGGTATGACCGGAAAAACTACCGGATGGTAAAAGAGCTTTCCGAAGAAAATCCACGGATTAAGCTCCTGGGTTACGACCATGATGTCATACCGATTATGGCGGCCGCCGATCTGCTAATCGCTGATATTTCATCGGTCTCCCACGAATACCTCAGTTTTGACCGGCCGCTCGTTTTCCTGGATGCGCGTTTGTTCCCCTTTGGCCGGCTGAAGACCTGGGTCTGGCGGTGTGGTCCGGTTGTCCGGAAGAAAGGGGAAGTTTGGAAGACGGTCGAAAAAGCGTTCGCCGCCCCGGAGGCTTATGCGCAGGAGCGGAAGACCGCCCGGGAAGAAATCTTCTATCAACCGGATGGACATGCTGCCGAGCGCGCGGCAGAAGCGATTAAGGAGTTTTTAGCAAAAAGAAGGCAGGGACAGGCCTAAGACGCTTACAATACTGGATTAGGAGTTTTGGCATGGAGCGACAGATCGAAAAGACCAAAACGGATGCGGAGGGGAAACGCCCTTCCACCGGTTACCGGCTCTTATTATATATCAAACCCTACTGGAAGGAGTTACTGGGCTCGATCATTGCGATGGGGATCGTGGCGCTGGTTAACCTTTCTTACCCTTACTTGCTCGGCGATTATTTAATTGACCGCGTTTTAGCGAAAGACGGGAACTTTAAGCTGTTAACAATGCTTGTGCTCGCCGCGATTCTGCTTGCTTTGTTGAAGGGGGTCTTCTCTTATTTTCAGCGTTACCTCATTAGTTATCTGGGGCAAAAGGTCGTCACTACCCTGCGCGAGGAAGTATTTGAGCATCTGCAAAGGATGTCTGTTGGGTTTCATGAATCGCAACGGACCGGCGAGTTGATTTCCCGGATCACCAGTGATGTGGCGCAGATTCAAACCGTAGTCACGAATGGTCTGGCTTCTGTTTTTTCGCAATCCTTTTTATTGGGCGGGATCATTATTGCGGTTCTGGTGATCAACTGGCGGCTGACGCTGTTGACGATGATGGTTTTACCGCTCATTATCTATGTGGTCAGTAAGGCCGGGAAAAGAATCCGGGGAATTAGCCACCGGGTACAGGAAAAGATCGCTGATTTGACTTCGGTGCTCGAGGAGACTTTTACCGGGATCCGGGTTGTTAAAGCATTTACCATGGAAAAACATGAAGCAAAACGGTTTGCGAAAGAAAATGAGGCCAATTTCCGGGCCAACATGAAATCGGCACAGGCTTTGGCTTTCCTCACCCCGGTCGTGGAGATCCTTTATGTCTTTGGGTTGGCGATTGTCTTGTGGTACGGCGGGATGGAAGTCCTGCAAGGAAGACTGACAACCGGCCGTTTGTTAACATTTTTCACCTATATAGCCATGATCGGAACCCCTTTAACCAGCTTGACCAATGTCTTTAATTCGTTTCAACAAGCTTTAGCCGGGGCGGACCGGCTCTTTGCGGTGCTCGACCACAAGACCGACCACCCGGAGCCGCCCGATGCGATTGAATTACCCGAGATCAAAGGGGAAGTTGAATTCCGGAATGTTTCTTTCGGCTACCAAAAAGGGAAAGAGATTCTTACCCGGATTAATCTGAAGGCCGCGCCCGGGGAGATCGTTGCCTTAGTGGGGCCGAGCGGTGCCGGGAAGACCAGCTTGGTAAATTTAATCCCCCGTTTTTACCACCCGACCAGCGGTGAAATCTTGATCGACGGGTATAACATTGCGCAGGTGAAAGCCTCTTCCCTGCGCCGCCAGATCGGCTTGGTCCCCCAGGATACGATTTTATTCGGGGTTTCCATTCGCGAGAATATCTCCTATGGAAAACCGGGCGCTACGGAAGAAGAGATTGTGGCCGCCGCCAAGATGGCGAACGCCCACGACTTTATCATGCAACTCCCGCAAGGCTATGATACTTTAGCCGGGGAACGGGGGTCGAAACTCTCCGGGGGGCAAAAACAACGGATTGCGATTGCCCGCGCCCTTTTGCGCGATCCGAAAATCCTCATTTTGGACGAGGCAACTTCCGCCCTTGATTCGGAAGCCGAGCGTCTGGTCCAGGATGCCTTGGAACACTTGATGAAGGGCAGAACCACCTTTATTATTGCGCATCGCCTTTCCACCGTGCAATGCGCCCATAAGATCGTCGTCCTGGCGGGAGGAAAGATTGTGGAAGAAGGGACCCACCAGGAACTCCTCCACAAAGGGGGGGTCTATGCCAAGATGTACAGGGCGGGGGTAATGGCTGCCCATGATGATGATTATGAGGATTGGGATGAGAAAAATGACAGAGGCTAGAGTGCTGATCATCAGCAATGGTCATGGTGAAGATCAGATCGCTGCCGTCTTGGGCGGAAAACTGGCGGAAGTGGCGCCGGAGGTTACGATTCGCGCCTTGCCTTTAGTGGGCGCCGGCCGGGCTTATGCGCAGTACGGGATCCCGGTGATTATGCAAGCGGAAGAACTGCCGAGTGGCGGATTTGCCAGGAATAGCCTACGCAACTTATGGATGGACGTCAAAGGGGGGCTCCTCGGTCAGATCGCAAGCCAGATTCAGCTCCTCAGGAAGATCCGGCCGGAGGTAGATCTGGCCGTTTGCGTCGGTGATGTTTATTTAATTATGTTAGCCGGAATGTTCCTGAAAAAGCCGGTTTATTTTCTCCCGACGGCGAAATCGGATTACATCCGCCCCCACTGGCGAATTGAGGTAAGTTTAATGCGGCGTTTCTGCCAACGGATTTTTCCGCGGGACGCCCGGACCGCCCGCTCCCTTGCCCGGCAAGGTTTACCGGCTGAGTTTGCCGGTAATTTGATGATGGACTGTTTATCCTTTAGAGACCCGGATTATTTCCGGTTAGAGAAGGATTGGGTCATTACGTTGCTCCCAGGGAGCCGGCGTGAAGCATACGAAAACATGGTTGATCTGACGGCCGCCCTGACCGCCTTGGAGGAACTACTTGCCGAACAACAGGGGATCGCCGGAACCCGCCGTTACTTGCTGGCGTTGGCGGGCGGTTTGGAAGTAGCAGTGATGGCGGAGCGGTTAGCGCCTATGGATTGGCGCCTGGTCGAGCCGCTTCCCGAAGAGGCCGCGCAGGGAATCTGCGGGCATCTCCAGGGACCGCGGGAAGGGTTATCGATCATGGTGGTGAAAGGCCGGTTTGCCGACCTCCTGGCAGCCAGCGATCTGGTGTTGGGTTTGGCCGGGACTGGTAATGAGCAGGCGGCGGGGTTAGGGAAACCGGTGGTGGCGTTTCCGGGAAGAGGGCCGCAGTTTTCGGAGAAGTTTGCGCAGATGCAGAAACGGCTGCTCGGGGAGGCGGTTAGCCTGGTAGCGCGGGAGCCGCGGGTGGTCGCGCAGGAGATCCTGAACATTCTGACCAATGCCGACCGCCGGGAGCAGATGGGAAAGGTCGGCCGGGAACGGATGGGTGAACCCGGCGGGGCTAAGGCAATCGCTTTGCAGATTAAAGAGTATTTCCGGCAGCGCTGATTATCTATCCAGCGCTTCTTTGATCCCTTGGACATAGGCGTAGCTGCGCATAATCATTACGAGTAAGTTGAAAACGAATTTATACCCCTTTTTCTCCAAAGTGGCTAAGAGTTTTTGCGTCCCCGGACGGTCCGGCCAGCGGAAAGGGGTCAGCAGTTTGACCCAGGCAAAGAAGAGCGGGGTGATCAGGGTTGTATATTTCACACTGGTGGTGGGGTTTTTGCGATAAAAAAGCACGGCCGTATGTCCCCGCTCCCGTTCTTTACGCAGGAGGGCGGGGATTGATTCACTAGTTAGAGGTGGAGTGATGTGGTAACTCCAAGCCTCCAGGCTTTTACTTCTTTTTAAGCCAAGCTGCCGGAGGCGTTTGCCGATCTCAAGGTCTTCCCAGCCATATTCGATGAAGTCCTCATCAAAGAGTCCGGCTTCGAATAATTTATCCCGGGCGACCGAAACATTGCCGGTGGCAAAAAAGGCACGGGAGAAATCATTCACCCGGGCCGGTTGCCGGTTGGGATCGGCCGGGACCGGCGTGTTAATTACCGAACCGTTGACCACCAACCCCGGACGGGAATGGGCGGCCAGATGAGCGGCGACGAACTCCCGGCGGACAATCATATCACTGTCAAGAAAGATAATGATTTGGCCTTTGGCCTCCTTGACCCCGGTATTACGGGCGCGGGAGCGTCCGGAACGCGGGAGCCGGATATAGCGCAGGGTGCATGGGGCTTCCTTGGTTAATGCGTTGACGACTTCCGGAGTCTGGTCGGTGGAACCGTCATCGACTACAACAATTTCGTAGCTATCCGGGGCAACGGTTTGGTTAAAGAGGGAGCGCAAACAGTAAGGAAGACTTCGTTGGGCGTTATAGGCCGGGATGACGACGCTGGCTTTCGGTTCCACATCAACATCTCCTTTATGCTGAAGTAGTTTTAATATAACATTGTAATGATTCCCCCGTCAAACTTAAGAGCTTCCGGAGACAGATACAGATTAAGAAAAGAGGGATTGGCTTTGCTCTCCCGGCATTTGCCGGGGAGCGGTTTCGCGTAAAAATGGCACTTTTGGATAAATCTATTATAACATAAATTAGAAAGGCGCATAGACGTGCCTCGCCGGGTAAGAAGACCAGCTTCTTCTCTTCACATGAAGGATGGTAGTGGATTAAGGCAATAACCGGCGGGGAAAAAGCTCTGCATTAGGTGATAGGATCATGAAAGAACCAGTTGACATCGTGGTTACGGTCAATAGCCCGGGTGAAGTGGCGGGTTGGTTAAAACCGTTTCTTGCTGCCCTGGAGGCTTTCCCCTGGCAGAAACGGGTGACGGTGTTTGTACCTCCCTGCCCGTTTGCCAGCGGGGCGGAACAGATGGTGGTGCAGGAAATGGCACAGGTTGACCGGGTGGTGGGGCCGCGGCAAACAGTCCGTTTCCTCTTGACCGGAAAGTTGCCTTCCGGGTTCCAACCGGCCGGGCAAGGGGTTGTCCTCTTTTTAGGGGGCGATCAGACCTATGCTGCATTGCTGGCGAAGCGCCTCCGTTACCCGGCGCTTGCTTACAGTGAGGGACTCTTTAATTGGGAAAAGACGTTTGCCCGTTATGCCGTACCGTACGAATGGATGGCGGAGCAGATAAGAAAAACGACGGTCCGCAACAAAACCGTTGTGATCGGCAACCTCATGCTGGATGCGGTCAAACCAAGGTATCCCCGGGAAGAGCTGAAACGGGTGATTGGGAATGAAGCCTCCCCCGGTGTTTTACTAATGCCCGGCAGCCGGCCGGTTCATTTCCAATACATGCTCGCTTTCTTTTTGAAGATCGCGGAGAAACTTAAGGAGAAAAGGCCGGCGTATGCTTGCGCTGTGAGTATTTCGCCCTTTATTTCCGAAGAGCAGATCCGGGCGGCGCTGACCGGTTGGACAGCCGCGGAATGGGGAGTGGAAGCGGTTTATCACGTCCGGAAGACGGATGAAGGATCCCCTGCAGGGTTAGAACCGGCTGGCGAGCTTGAACTGGCGAACGGCCTCCGGATCCCCTGTTTCCGCCATCTCCAGTATGACCTGATGCAATGGGCGGATCTGGCCTTAACGATTCCCGGGACGAACACCGTTGAATTATCATTTATGGGCGTCCCGATGGTCGTGACGATTCCTTTGAATTATCCGGAGGAGATTCCCCTGGAAGGCCCGGCCCAGCTCTTATCCAGGGTACCGGTGCTGGGCAGGCAGCTCAAAAAACGGTTGCTCCCGAAATTTCTGGCCAAAATCAAGTTTTCAGCCTGGCCGAACCGGTTGGCCGGTGAGATGCTTGTCCCCGAATTAATCGGCCGGCTTTCTGTGGAAGAGGTGGCCGACGTCGCTTTGGCGCTGCTGGCGGATGAGCAGAAACACCGGAAAACGGCAGCACGCCTCCGGGAACTGGCCGGCGCGCCGGGGGCGGCACAGCGGCTGGTTGCTCTTCTTATCGAAGTGCTTGCCCAAACTTATGGTGAATAAGAGAAAGAAATTAAAAAGATCACGAATCGCAAGAAAAAACCCGCCTGGCGGCGGGTTTATTCGTTTTTCTGCTTTGTTTTTTCCAGATGATAAAAGCCGGCGACCAGCCCGACGAGGATCCAGAAAGAGAGGCCGATATGCATCTTCCAGATTGGGATATCCAGCTGCTGGTGGATGAGAACGCCGAGTAAGGAGGCGAATAAGCCCTGATAAACGCTGTTGCCGGTTTTGGCCAGGGAAAAGGCCATGTAGTAAACAGAAACGAGGGCCAGGAAGAACAAGACACCTCCGACCAGCCCCAGTTCGACGGCGATCTGCAGGAAAAGGTTATGGGCGTAGGCGAAAGTATCCACCGAGTGCTCAGCAACCGCATATTCAGGGAAAGCCAACGGGAAAACCCCTAAGCCCAGCCCGAAGACAGGATGGTCTTTAATCATTTTTAAACTGGCTTGCCAGATATAAATTCTCGACATGTTACCGCCTTTTTCCAAGGAAAAAATGGAGAGAAAACGCGCATAGGAATAAGGGTTCAGCGCGATGATCAAGGCGGCGATGAGGATGATGAGCAAGACAGCGGTAAGGAGTTTCCGGTTAAAAAGCGTTAAGCTCGTTAACATTCCGGCAAAGCCCAACCAGGCGCCACGGGAGCCGGTGGCGATCACGGCGGCGGTGGAAAGGAGCAAGAATGGGAAGACAAGATAGCGGTATGGTTTCCCTTTATAAACCAAGAAGCCAATGGAGATCCCGGTGTACATCACAATTAAGGTGCCCAGGGAATTGGGGCCTTCAAAGAGGGTGGCCCGGGGATAATCGGACAGTTGCAAACGGATTAGAGAAGCGATCGAGGCGACGGTCCCGCCAATGAACAGCAGGAACAAGGAGCGTTCAATTGTTTTCCAGTCCGTATAAGCCATCCGTTCGCCGGCAAAGTAAGAGAAGTAAAAGAGTAACGTGAAGGCAAAAGCCAGGAGGAAGGATTCAAGGCGGGTACGGGAAAAAAGGGCACTCACGTACATGCAGCCTAAGAGGGAGATAAATAAGATATTGGTCCGGCGGACCAGTGGATGAAGCACCGGTGCTTCTTTTTTTTTTGTTTTCTTGGTAAAGAGGGATTTGATTTTGGCGATTAATAACGCTAAAAGACCGGGGTAGGTTAGTCCGAATGGAGTCGTGGCAAAGATTAGATACCAACCACTCTGTTCAATGAGGTCAATCTCTTTTAGGTCTGGATCTTTCGGTTGTTGTTCTGCGGACATCTATAACAAGCCTCCTTCAAATATGGATCGTTTGCTTCTTTTCAAGGCGTTTCGTTTCTTTCGCACCGTTTGTTTCAAATTGAATTAATTATAACATACGGTAGTAGAGAATAGAAGGGAAGACAGGAATTACCTTTATCTACGTTACAGAAGATATGCTATAATCGTCAATATGGAGGAGATATTATGTCAAGTATCTTCTGTGGCGGATTTATCAAGGATTTACTGCTCTGGTTCATCCTTAGTATTATAATTGCTGCCCTCTGCGCCGCCGGCGCGGGGCTGGTCGCTGATCGCTATTTTTCCAACACCGTCGATGGTTTAATGGGGGACCGGGGGGAGTTTGATCTCCTCTTTCAGGTCCGCTCCGACTTGAAAACGGAGGCGATTGCCCGGCTGCGGGAGATTATTGCGGAGAAGGTTCCGGGTTCGACCGTGAAAACCGGGATCAGCATCGCCGGAAAAACAGCGGTCTATGTCGGACTGGCGCCGAAGTACCGGGTTAAAGAGGTTTATTCCAGTTTAAGTTACTATTTTCGGGACATTCCGGGCACCGGCGGGTTCAGCCTCATGACGGAACCACGGGTAACACTGGCGGCGCTGCCCGGCGCAGTCCTTGAACTGTTCATCCGGGAAGCAGAGCGGATCCCCGGCGTGCGGTTTGCCTTCCGGGACGGGTCAAGTATTGCCGTTCTGCTGGCGGAAGAGGCGAACACGAAGCAAGTAACCGCTCAGCTCAAGAAGTTGTTGCAAAATTACCGTCTTTTGGAGATCCGGCTCCCCGACGGCTACCAGGTGGAGAATCCAGTTGCGGCTGGAAAAGAGCTGGCGGGCCGTTTAGCCGGTCAGGGCGGGGTTACTTTGGTCCGGGATGTTACCTCCGGACAGAGTTCCGATCAGCAGCAAGCCCTTCTTTTAACGATGTCAGAGATGAAAAAATTCCTCCTTTCCTATGCGGGGCAGGTTAAGATCGTCCCGCAGCGGGGAAGAGAGCTTGAACCTGGGGACTTGCTGGTCCTCGACGGTCAGGAAGGACGTTCCTTAAAACCGGGTGCAGCAGTCAAGGATGAAGATGTTCTGATCAAGGTCACATCCGGGGAGAAGGACGGGGAGATGCAAGGCTTGATTGTGCAAGGGGATGCCGGTTTTCTCTCCACGGCTTTGCCCGCCCGGTTGTTGGCGGAGAATAAAAAGATCGGCGCGGTCGCCGCGAACGTGATTATTGACAGCCCGAAACAAAAGCTGGCCTCTGTCCTGGATGAATCGATTAAGTTATTGGAGAAGGTTAACACTATACAGGATCTGCCGTTCCAGGCCGGTGAGGTGATTACGGCCGCCGAGACAATCCAGGCCGCTTTGGACAGTATCTACGGGATGGGGGCGGAGAACCCGGACCTGGAGAGGATTAAACGCCTAGCTGCTTTATTGGAAGGAACCGGGAATGAACTTGAGAATATGGCAACCAATCTGGCCCGTCTGCGTTGGGTCGAAACTCAACTGGAAAACGCGATCGGCGGCTTGGAAGGAATCCAGGCGATCACCCGGATCGGGTTATTTCCCCGCCAGGTTGCCTACTATGGCGATCTGGTGCAAAAAGCGGGGCGGCTTGATCAGGAGATTGACCGGCTCTTGGACGGGTTAAGGGAAAAAGCGCGTGCCCTTGATGATTTTATCAACCGGTTTAACCCCTTGGTCCAGACCTTACTGGCGTGGAAAGACCGGACAACCGCCCTCGCACAGCAGTTGACGAAGGTGGAAAATCTGGCCGGCGGGGGCGAAGATGCTTTGGCCGTGTTGACCGAACTGACCGGGATCACCACCGAGAGTCTGGACTCCTTCAGAACGCTTGATTTTTCCGCGTTACGGGCCGAGCTAGCCCCGTTGGAAGCAGGGCTGGAGGCTCTGGGCGGCGCCAATGTGCTGATGATCATGGAACAACTGGAGATGATCAAAGCATCACTGCCCAAACTGCGGGACGAAGAGATCGGGAAGACGGTTGAACTGTTTGACAGTTATTTAAACGGCGAAGTGGTTCCGGGGGAAAAGATCCAGTTATTTGTGAATGCCGGCTTTGACGAGCAGGCCGTCTCTGAACAGATCAAAGATTATTTTGACACGGATCAGGTACGCTTTTTGACACTCCCGGCAGGGACCGTCCAACCTGATGTCCGGAATGAAGTGACCAGGCTTTTGGGCGAGGTCAGGGGAGTGATTGCGGCGCTGGCCGTCATAATCATGGCGATTTTGACTTTCTTACAGGACCAGGCGCCGGTCTTGGCAGTTTTCCACCACTTGGAACTGGTTGCCCCCCTTCCGGAGAAGGTTAAAACCAAAAGAAAGTGGGGAATGATGATCGCCACTTACCGGCGGTTCTTTCCCTGGCTTTACGCGGCCGGACTCGGCGCGCTCTGGTTATGGGCGACGGTCGAACTCTCCGGGGCGAATATTCCTTACTTTCCCAACCGGTACTTTTTACTGGTCGGCGCCTTTGTCGGGATGCTTTTCTACCGCATGGCGGAGAAGTTTCACCAGTTGAAGATGGATGAAGTGACAGCAGGTTTTGCGCTTGGCTTTTCCTTTACGACCGTGATGCGGGAGATTGTCATTCCGGCCGGGCGTCCGGGATTGATGCAGATGCTTAACCGGCGGAAGATGGTGATGAAATGAGCGTGGAAGCACGGGTGCCTTTGCTAAAAATTGAAGGCTTACGGAAAAAATACAAAAAAAGGGAAGTCTTAAAGGGAATAAACCTTAACCTTTTTCCCGAAGAGACGATAATTATAATGGGACCAAGCGGTTGTGGGAAATCAACCTTAATCCGTTGTATCAACCGCTTGACGGAACCGGATGGCGGCCGGATCTTCTTTGAAGGTGAGGAGGTTACCGGTTTGGCGGCCCCGCAATTGGCGGCGGTCCGCCGGAAGATCGGCTTTGTCTTTCAACAGTTCAACCTGGTTCGCCGGTTAAATGTGCTCGAAAATGTGATCTTCGCCCTCCGGCTGGCCGGAGTTCCCGCGGAAGAAGCGGAAGAAAAGGGGATCAAGGCCTTGACCCGTGTTGGTTTAAGGGCACGCGCCTTGAATCATCCCGAAGAACTAAGCGGTGGGGAGCAGCAAAGGGTGGGGATCGCCCGGGCGCTGGTCTTGGAACCCCGTTTAATGCTTTGGGACGAACCGACGGCGGCGCTGGACCCGATTTTAGTCGGCGAAGTCCTGGAGATTATGGAGGAGTTGGTGAAAAGTAAAGACACCGCCATGTTGGTGGTCACCCACGAGGTTGGTTTTGCATACCGGGCGGCTGACCGGATTCTCCTGATGAATGAGGGCGAGATCGTGGAGGAAGGAACCCCGGATAAGGTCCTTACGACACCCCGCTCCGAAGTTGGTGAAAAATACAAAAAACTATTAAAAACCTGAGCGAATCATGGTATACTATTGAAGATAAATTTTTTGTGTCGGAGGTGTATGTTTGAAAGGTTTTCAGCAAACATTGAAGAATAGAATATCGTTCAACGGTCAAGCCCTTCATTGTGGAAAAGATGTAGCGGTGAATTTAATTCCGCAACCGGTTGATACCGGAGTGTTGTTTGCACGGTCGGATCTTCCCGGGAAGCCGGTCTTAAAGGCCACACCAGCCAATGTTGTAGATACCCTTCGAAGTATGGCAATCGGGGCGGATGGATGGCGGATCCAAACGATTGAACATTTAATGGCAGCGTTACATGCGCTCCAAGTGGACAACCTCCTCGTGGAGGTTGATGGACCGGAATTGCCGTTGGGCGACGGGAGTGCCCAGTTTTTTATGAAGAAGATTCTGGAAGCGGGACTGGTTACGCAAGAAAAACCCCGTAAAGTGCGGAAGATTACCGCACCGGTGGCCGTCATTGATGAACGTGAACCTCATTCGTACTTGATTGCCTTACCGGGGAAGGGATTACGGCTTAGTTACTATTTTACCTCCGACCATAAAGTGACAGGTAACCAGTTTGCCCAGTATGTGATTACGCCGGAGGTTTTCCAGAAAGAGATCGCCCCCGCGCGGACAATAGCATTCTACCGCGAACTGGAAGCACTTCGCAAACAAGGACTGGCTTTAGGCGGAAATATGGATATCGCGGTAGTGGTCGGCGAGGATAGTTATCTTAATCCTTTGCGCTTTGAGGATGAAATCGTCCGCCATAAAATTCTCGATCTCCTCGGCGATCTGTATTTACTCGGTCCGATCGAGGGAGAAATCATTGGCCTGCGTTCCGGGCATAAGCTCGATCTGGAGTTGGCTTTGAAGCTGGAAAACCAACTGGTATAAGGGGGATTCTAGATGGAGATCAACCAGATTAAAGAATTGCTGCCGCACCGGTATCCTTTTCTGTTGGTCGACCGTGTTTTATCATTGGAGCCGCGGAAAAGGATCACTGCACTGAAGAATGTGACGAACAGTGAAGAATATTTTAACGGACATTTTCCGGAACGCCCGGTGATGCCCGGCGTTTTAATTATTGAGAGCATGGCCCAGGCCGCCGGTTTGGCCTTGCTGGTTGAGGAGGAGCACCGGGGGAAAATTCCCTTTTTCACCGGTATCGATAAAGCGCGTTTCCGGCGTCCGGTGGTCCCCGGCGATCAGCTTCAACTGGAAGTTGAACTGTTACGGGTCAAAGGAAATGTTTGTCGCGCCAAAGGCGAAGCATTGGTCGACGGAAAAGTAGCAGCCGAGGCTGAACTGATGTTTGTTTTAGCTTAAATCTATAGTATAACATAAAGCTAAGAATTGAGGTTAGTGAGGAGGCCCCTAAATGAAAATAGTAGAGAATAAAGTTCTTCCGTTAAGAGAAATTCATGAAACGGCAATTGTTCATTCCGGTGCTCAATTGGGCAAAAACGTCGTGATTGGACCATATGCAATCATCGGTGAAAATGTGGAGTTAGGCGACGGTTGTATTGTGGGGCCCCATGTTGTGATTGAAGGATGGACGAAGATTGGCGCGAACAACAAGTTTTATCATGGCGCTTCGATCGGCGGAGAGCCGCAGGACCTGAAGTTTAAAGGCGAAAAGAGTTTTCTCTTCATTGGCGATGGGAATACCTTCCGGGAAAACGTGACGGTCCACCGCGGAACCGAGGGTGGAGGCGGCGAAACAAGAATTGGCAATAACAATCTCTTTATGGCCTATTCACATGTGGCCCATGATTGTCAGGTCGGGAACAATGTTGTCATCGCCAACTGTTCCGCTTTAGCCGGCCACGTCACCGTGGAAGACCGGGCGGTCATTGGCGGGTTATGCGGGATCCACCAGTTTACGAAGGTTGGCAAGCTGGCCATGATCGGTGCTTGCAGCAAAACTGTGAAGGATGTGCCGCCCTTTATTATCGCCGACGGGAATCCGGCCCGGGTAGCCGGGATCAACATCGTCGGTCTACGGCGTAGCGGGATCTCCCCGGAAATCCGTGATGAGATCAAGAAAGCTTACCGGATTCTTTACCGTTCAAACCTCACGATCGAACAGGCGATTGAGAGAATGGAACATGAACTGCATGGGACGGAGGAGATTGACCACTTTATCCGTTTTCTCCGCAATGCGGAACGGGGTATCTGCCGCTAAAGAAGTAGAAGGAGAAGATGACGGGAAGACTAGACGGGGAGTCTAGTCTTTTTCGATCAAGATCCGCTTTTCGCCAGTATTTCGCCAAGAATGCTGATGAAGAAGTTCAAAGTCGCTTACCAAACAACATCCCAACCGGGCCGGTTAAAAAAGCTTAAGATTTCACTGGATTTTTCTAAGAATGCTGTTTAAAAAGCCTGAGTCCGGTTGGATATACTTATACTACATGAATGGGGGAAATTGCATGAGTTGGGGAATTTTGGCAGGACAAGGATTACTTCCGTTTGAAGTGGCAAGAGGAATGAGAAATGAGGGCATTGAGCCGGTCATTCTCTGCCTGGCCGGGAATGCGGAGCTTTTCCGGAAAGAGGGTTTTTCGGCCGGGGAGGAAGCTTTGGGTCAATTGGCTGCTGTTCGCCGGTTTTTGCAAGAGCATCAAGTCGACCGGTTGGTGCTGGCCGGCCGGGTCGGGAAGGAAGCATTGTTTTCCGGTAAAGGCCTGGATCAGGAACTGATGAACCTTTTCACGCAATTGGAAGAGAAGAATGATGATGCGTTGCAATTGGCGGTCGTCCGTTACTTTGAAGAGCACGGGATTGAGATTGAGACCCAGACCAGGTTCTTAACGCATCTCATTCCGCAAGAAGGCCTTCTGGCGGGTCCGGCCCTGAATGAACAGGAAAAACAGGATCTAAAGTTCGGGTTTCGGATGGCCAAAGAGATTGGCGGCTTGGATATCGGCCAAAGCGTGGCTGTGAAGAATGGGATGATCTTGGCAGTCGAGGCGGTTGAAGGAACGGATCAGACCATTTTGCGCGCCGGTAAGCATGGCGGTCCCGGAAACGTGGTGGTTAAAGTAGCTAAACCGCAGCAAGATCTGAGGTTTGATCTGCCAACGGTGGGGTTGACAACCCTCGAGGCATTAATCACCAGTCAAGCCCGGGTTTTGGGGGTAGAGGCCGGTGCCACCTTCATCCTGGATAAAGAGAAGTTCCTGGATGGGGCGGAAAAGCATGGCATCTCGGTGGTTGCGATTAAGGATCTTACCAGTTTTGGTAAGTGATGATAGAAGGTTTAAGCGGGAAGATCGCGAATAACTAACGATATGTAACAGGTGGGAGAAAGCGAGACAAGGAGAGGAAAAAATGAGGTTAAAGCTTAAACCGGTTATCTATATTAGCCCGGCCCTCATCCTTGCCGTCCTATTACTGATGTTTTTCCTGAACTTTAAACCCAAAAGTAGGCCAATTGAGTTATTACCCCTCGTGCAGGAGGAAGAGATCACCGTCCAAGAGATACCTCAGTTAAAAGGGGTAGAAATTTCACTGGTTGATCAGACGAACCGGCTCAATTGGCGGCTGACCGTGGAGAAAATGATTGAAGAGGCTGACTACCACCGGCTGTTCGGGATAAAAGGAACGTACTATACTGCGCAAGGGGAGCAGTATTTGATCGAAGCGCCGACCGGGAAGATGGGGAAGGACTTTAACTGGCTCCTGCTTGAACCGGATGTTACGCTGACCGGAGAAGATCTGACGATGCAGGCTGATGAATTGGGGTGGGATGCCCGCAGCGGGGAGGAGATCTCCGGTAAAAATCTGGTAGTGGAGAAAGAGAACTTTACAGTTAATGCGACGGAGTTCAGGTTTAAGCCGGAAAAAGGCGATCTGCTGGTTCCCGGGGAGTCGCGCTGGACTTTTAAATAGTTTAAAATGCTATTAAGTAAAAGGAGCAGCCTATGCGGATTAAGTATTTTTTGTTACTCTTCTTATCATCGGTGCTTGTTTTGGGTTTTAGGATGCCGGAAGCCGCCGTCGCCTTGTCGATTAATGACTTTGAAGTGATCGTACCGGCGGAAGGTTTAACCGAGGTTGATTTGAAAACCGGAGTATGTGTTTACCGGGGGCAACCGGAAAAGCCGGTCCGGGTGTCGGTTTCTTCACCGGCGATGCAGTTGACGGCGGCGACGATCATTTACGACCAGGGAGAACAGTCATTGACTGCCAAGCAACGGGTGAAGCTTGTACAGGAAGAAGCCGGGTTGGAGGTGACCGGCGAGCGGTTGGTAATCACCGGTGAGCAGGTGGAGTTGCCGGCCGGCGGCCGTTTGGTCGCAACGACCGGCCATGCTTCGCTGGTCTGTAGTGGAACTCTCCGTTACCGGGAAGCAGAAGAGACTGTGCAAGTACGCGGAGGATTTACGCTCTTTTACGACGATTTGAGTTTGAATGGACAACAGTTGGATGGTAACCTGCGGGAGGGTCTTTTTACGGCGCGTGGCGGGTTAAGTTTTGAGCATCCGGAGGTCGCCGGGGAAGCGGAACGCATCGAATACGACCAAACTAACCAGGTGATTACGCTGATCGGTTCTCCCCAGCTCCGCTGGGCGGAAGGTTGGTTGCAAGGAGCGCAAGAGACAGTTATTATTTATAACTTCACAACGGGGAAAGCAAAGGCTGAAGGGCCAACCAAGATGCGGGTTTCCCGGGAGACGGTGGTGAATGCCGATGGCGATTGAAGTTTCCGGTTTAGTTAAAGAGTATAATAAACGGCGGGTGGTCGACCAAGTCAGCCTCAAGGTTGAACCGGGCGAAGTGGTCGGCCTGCTTGGTCCGAACGGCGCCGGGAAGACGACGACTTTCTATATGATTGTCGGTCTGGAACGGCCTTTATCGGGATGGATCAAAATCGACGGGATTGACGTGACGAAATATCCAATGCATATGCGGGCCCGTTACGGGGTGGCTTATTTAGCACAAGAACCCTCCGTCTTCCGGAAGCTGACCGTTGAAGAGAACATCCTGGCGATTTTGGAATTAATTATTAAAGATCCTGCGGAGAGGCACAAACGTTGTCAGGAACTGATTGACGACTTTAAACTGAATAAGGTTAAAAAACAGAAGGGCTATATGCTTTCCGGGGGTGAACGGCGGCGGGTCGAGATTGCCCGGGCTTTAGCCCAGAACCCGCGTTATATTTTATTGGATGAGCCGTTTACCGGGGTGGATCCGATTGCCGTCGCTGATCTGCAGGATATTGTCAGAGAGTTGAAAGAACGGGGGTTAGGGGTCCTGATCACCGACCACAGTGTCCGGGAGACCCTGGCGATCACCGATCGGGCATATATTATGTATTCGGGGAAAATTCTGGTCTCCGGTGAAGCGGAAGCGATCGCCTCCGATGAAATGGCGCGCAAGTTTTATCTGGGTGACCGTTTTAATATGTAAGGAGAGCCTTTGAGTAATGAGAATTATTACCAGGTATTTATTGAAAGAATTAATGGGCCCATTTATCTTTGGCGTTCTGGCCTTTAGTGGAATGTTCTTGGGTTTTTCTTTGGTCAATGTGATCCAATGGGCAGAAAGATACCAGGTGCATTTCTGGTCGGTCCTTAAGTTGTGGGCCTATACGATCCCGGAGAATATGGCCTTTGGGGTTTATATCGGGATCCTCCTGGCCACGCTTCTTGGTTTGGGGCGGATGACCAGCCATAGTGAGACGATTGCCATGCAGGCCGGCGGGATTAGTTTTTTACGGATCGCTACCCCTGTACTCTTGATCGGTTTTTTGGTCAGTGTGGCGAGTTTTATTTTGAACGAGACGATTGCACCGGCTGCCAAACTGGCTTACCGCCGGGAACGGACTTATCTGACGCAGAATAAGCCGCAAGGGGTTGTGGAAGAGTATTTTTACAATGAAAAAGGGAAGAACGGCTTTCAGCGGTTGATTTACGCCGAAGAATACCATGTGGCCGAGGAACGGTTCATCAACGTCATGATCCAGGAGGTCCAGGATGGGAACCTTGTCCGGACGCTGAAGAGTAAAGAGTTACTATGGGGAGACGAAGGATGGTATTTTAAAGAGGGAGAGATATATTACTACCGGGAAGACTTCATGGTACCGGTCCGGGTGACCGAAGGGTATAATCCCACCGGGTTTAAGAAGACGCCGGCGCAGGTTATCAAACTGACGCAACGGCCGGAGGAGATGAGTTGGTGGGATCTTCGCTGGTATTTGAAGAATACGGAGCTTAATACAAAAACCAGGCGACAGTTGGAGTCCCAACTTCATTTAAAAACGGCTTTTCCGTTTGCCTGTTTTATCTTTGCCCTGTTAGGAACACCCCTTGCCCTCCAGTCACAGCGGCGGACCGCCTCGGCCGGGCTTGGTATCTGTCTGATCAATGTGATCTTCTATTATTTGTTGATGGCCTTGGGTACCTTCTTAGGGCAATCCGGCTTTACCTCTCCCTGGGTTGGAGCCTGGTTGCAGAATATCGTGTTAGGGTTGTACGGCGGTTACCTGTTTCTGAAAAAAGCGCTCTATCTTAACTGAGGGGGAGCAAATTGTACGGAATTGTCTTGGTTCTGATCATCGCATTACTGGGGGGGCTGATCGCGCTTTTGGGCGACCGCGTGGGGATGAAAGTCGGGAAGAAACGCCTATCCCTTTTTGGCCTGCGCCCGAAACACACCTCGATGATCATTACGGTGGTGACCGGGATCTTAATCAGCGGTTCCACCCTCCTCCTCTTAACAATCGTCTCCCAGGATGTACGGACCGCGCTGTTCCGGATGAAAATCATTCAGCAAGAGCTGGTACGGCAACAGCAACAACTGGATGATTTAGCCGAAGAGACAAAGGGTCTGAAGGAGAATAAAATTGCCCTCGAGGTTGAGCGGGAACGGTTGCGGAAGGAAGTGCAGGCGTATTCCGCCGAAGCGTTATTGTTAAGGGCGGACCTTAATCTCCCGGAAACGGAGCGGGTGATCTTCCTGGCGGGGGAAATCCTGGCTGCGGTGGTTGTCGAAGCGGGGGCGGATCCGGCGGCAACGGTGAGGATGCTCCAAGCGATGTTGGCGGAAGCGAACCGCCTGGCCTTAGAGCGCGGGGCGCGCCAGGCGTCAAACCCGGATCAGGCTCTCCGCTTAGGGAGCGACTTTACCGACCTGGAAGCCTATGCGGCCAGTCTGGCGACGCAAGCGGAGCCGGGGGTATTACGGTTAGTTGTGACCGAAGACACCAAGGTTTTTGCCCCGGCCCCCGTTGCTTTTGAATATTTCCCAAACGGCCTGGTCTTCCGGAAAGGGGAAGTGGTGGCCGAGACCGAGGTTTCCCCGTATTCCACGGAGAATGAGGTGCTGAACCAGGTCCTTGATCTCCTACTGGTGCTCCGGAAAAAAGCTTTACTGCAAGGGATGATCTCTGAACGGCAGTACATCGGGGAGAATCTTTCTCTCCAGGAAGTGAGCCGGGTTGTGAAGGAACTGAAAACAAAAACGGCGCCGGTAACCTTGCAACTGATTGCCGCCGCGGATACCTGGCGGATCAAGGGTCCGGTAGCGGTGGGTATCCGGTTGGTGACGAAGGATGGGCAAAATGCGGATCCTGGCGCTTGATCCGGGGAAACAAAAATTCGGCTATGCGGTTTTGGATGAGGAGAAACAGGTGTTAACCCAAGGGATCGAAACGGTGGAAAAGATGGAGGAGATCTGCGCCGTCCTGACCGCCCGCTACGCTCCCCGGGTGGCGGTTGTTGGGGACCGGACCGGCAGCAAGGAGTTTTCCGCCTTGCTCCAAAAGGTTTTTGCCGGAAGACTGAAGCTTGCGACGGTTAATGAGCATGCTTCCAGTCAAGAGGGGCGCCGGCGTTTTCTTCTTGCCAACCGGAAAGGGTGGCGCCGCCTGATTCCTCTGGGCTTGCAGTCCCCTTCCCGGCCGTATGATGATTATGTCGCGGTGATCCTGGGTGAACGTTATCTTGATGCCATCGGCCGGAACCCTTCGTCAGCGGATTAAGTAATTATAACCTTCAATCGTAAACTCATCAGCAATCTCCAGTTTATCCTGGAGTTGTTTTAATACTGCGCTGTTGATCTGTGCCGGCGCCTCCCCCAGGGTCTCCCGGCAAATCCGACGGCTGACATTGCTCTCCGGATGCTCGGTGACAAACCGTAAAATCGCGGAGATATTTTTTTTATCCTTCATTTTCTACCTCCTCCGGCCGGGGATTTTTTCTTCTCCCGTGTCATCTAGTTTATCCTGGACTTTTTTAAAAATACGAAGATCAGGCGTTTGGCAGGTAGGCCGGACGGGTAGGACAGACATAGGATGTACAAACACCCTGAACGAAGGGAGAAAAGGAGGAGGAAAGATGGGAGTAAATGTCATTGCTGAGGCCACGGTGCAGGTTTTGGTCGAAGATACGGTTGACCTTTTTACCCCGGCGCTTAAGATTGACGAGATCCGGGCGGAAGTCCGCGATCTGCGCTGTCATATTATCCCGGGAAAAGTAATCTTCCAAGGGGTTCTGCATAAACAGATCTTCTTTGTCAACGAGGATAATGTGGTTGTGCACCAGGGAGTGGACATCCCTTTCTCCGGTTTTGTGGAGATTGCGGCGGCCGAACCCGGTCAGGTTTGTCAGCTTGCGGCCATCATTGAATTTATCGAATTTGAACTGCTGTCGCCGACTTCCCTCCGGGAGATCGCCGTCATCCGGGTTAACGTCCGGCTGTTGGATATGCTCCCGTTCGAAAATGTGCTTATTACCACTCCGACTAACCAGACGGTTTTTCTGGGCAACCGGAATAGTTTTGTCGCGCGGGGAAAAGTTACGTCCACGAAGAAATATGTTTAAATCTCCAGCATTTGATTGTTGCTTTTTCCGTTTAGATCATGTACAATATATTATGCATTAGCGCTAGCGCCCGTAGCTCAGAGGATAGAGCACTGGCCTCCGGAGCCAGGTGCACAGGTTCGATTCCTGTCGGGCGCGCCATTTTTTATGAATATTAAAGCGATGCATATATTAATGCGTCGCTTTTTTTTCCATTTACACGGTACGGTTGATTGAAATTCAATAATGGCTTCGCCGTTGATATTCTCTACGTGCTGATAATTTGCCATTAATTTTGAACTCCCGCAAATATAAACGCCCTATTTTGCGGTGAATAAAAACAAAAACGACGGGGACTACCCCGTCGTTTAAGCTTTAATTACTTAATTTGCTTTTGGCCGGATAAACAGAGAACAGTCATTGGCAAGGACTAGCCAAAGATGACCCCTACCAGCCACATAGAGAGCTGTGGGACAAACGTTACGAGCAAGAGGACGGCAACCATCACCGCGTACAGCGGTAACATTTTTACCGCAGTACGTTCGATCGGTGTTTTTCCAATCGCACACCCTACGAAAAGCGCACTGCCCACCGGCGGTGTGCATAAACCAACCGCCAGGCTGAAGATGAGCATTACGCCGAAGTGAATCGGGCTCATCCCCACGACGGGACTGGTGACCACCGGCAACAAGATCGGGGTCATGATTAGGATCAGCGGCGCCATATCCATGAAGCAACCCAGGAACAGTAGAATGGCGTTGATGATCAAAAGTAAAAGATATTTATTATGAGTGATGCTGATCAGTGCCTGGGTCATGGCGTCCGGGATCCGGAGAAGGGTCATCATGTACGCGAACGATTTGGCGGCCGCAATTAAGGTCAGGACAATTGCCAGTGTTTTGAGGCTGTTCTTCAAGACACGCCCGAGGCTTTTAAAGGGAGCGGAGCGGAAGACGATGTATGTGAGGATGAAAGTATAAACACAAGCGATTGCTGCCGATTCGGTGACCGTAAAGACACCCAGGGAAACCCCGCCCATGATGATCACGAGGGTTAACATCGGGAAAAAGGCGTTGACGACGATCTTCAGCCGCTGCCCTTTCGGGATCGGTTCACAACGGGGGAACTTGTATTTGTTTGCCATAAAATAACATAGTACCATCATAGCCAAGCCGAGGAGGATCCCGGGGACCACACCGGCGATCAGGAGTTCGGCGATCTGGCCACCGATCCCGGCAGCCAGGGCATAAATGACCATGTTATGGCTGGGCGGGATTAAAACCCCCTGGCAAGAAGTGACGACCGTTAAGCCGACCGCAAAATCCTCATCGTAGCCCTGTTTCTTCATCATTGGAATAACGACCGACCCGAGGCTGGAGCAATCAGCAACGGCCGAACCGGAGATCCCGCCGAAAAACATCGAATCCAGACAGTTGACATAGGCCAAACCGCCACGAAAGCGTCCCACCAGGAGGTTGGCGAAGTCGACAATTTTATTGGAGATGTTACCCTCCGTCATGATTTCCCCCATCACGATAAAGAAGGGGATCGCCAGGAGGGTGAAGTTGTCAATCCCTTTGACCATCTGCTGGACCAATGTGGCTAAGCCATGGTCGTAGACCAGGGCGCTAAAGACTGCCGAAAGCAGTAGGCAAAAAGCGACCGGAATCCGTAAGAAGATCATGATTACTAAACTGCCTAGTAAAACGATGGTAGCCAAGGTACTGGTAGCCATTATTCCGCTCCTCCCTTCACCGGTTGCTCTTGTTTGCTAAGATGAATTACTTCAAGTTCAGGCTCTTTTTCAGAGTATAAAAGATGGTCTTCGTTCAACACCCCCAGTAAGTAAAGGAGGGAGTCGTACATAATGATGGCGCCGGCGATTGGTAAAGAAATATACTGGACGGAGCGGGGTAAACCGGTGGCCGACATCTTAAACCGTCCGAGTTGGAGACAGAGGCGCCAACCGTAGACCAGCATGATATATCCGACGACCAAGGTCAAGATGTAAGCAAGAATATCCAATACCTTGCGCACCTTACCACCTTTTGGAAAGCGTTCGTAGATGACACCGATTCCGATATGCAGTTGATCACGGACCCCCATTGCGCAGGCGATAAAGGCAAAAAGGGCGACCAAGGTGCGTGGAACTTCTTCGGCCCAGATGATTCCTTTATTTAAGACAAAGCGGTAATAGACTGTCACACAGACAATCGTAATCATTGCGGCTAAGGCGATTTGGGCGATGATCAACAGGATCTTATGGATAATCGTATCGATGGCGCGCAACACTCGGGCAACTGATTGCATAGATACCTTCACCTCACAATTCTCGTCAGATTATCTACGATGGATTCAACCACAGATGCTAAACAGATACTAACTTGATCCTTTCAAAAAAAGACGTAGCTACAGAAAAGAAAGATGCCAACCGGGCGGTGCCAAGTAATTCCGGGAGCAATTAGTCCCTTCTTAATCTATTTATGTTGACTCCGGGTTGGGAAGAACGATAAAAATTCTGTCTCATCAGTAAAAGGGGTTGTCAGAGGCCTTTTACAAAAGGAGGGAATCCGGGAAGGATTCCCTCGCTTGCAAAGGCACGGATTAAATTATGGAACCGTTTAGAAGAGTCTGCCGACCGAATTAATGGCGTCGATCACGTCTTGATACGGTTTACCGAACTCTTCATACAGCGGAGCCATGGCATCGCGGTAGAGTTGCTGCTCGGCGGGGGTCAGTTCGATGACGATGGTACCGTCAGCCCGTACGGCGGCTTCCGAATTCTTCTCCATCTTCTTCCACTCGGCGATCTCGAATTCCTGAGTGGCTTTGGCGCATTCTTTAATAATCTCCAGATCTTTCGCGGTGACGCCGGCTTTCTTCAGGGCCAATTCGGAGGCGAGCAGGATCTCCGGTACCCTGGTGTGATGGTCAAGGATATAGTACTTGGCGGCTTTGTAGTCGCCTTTCGTATGGTAGGTGGGCCAGTTGTTTTCAGCGCCGTCGATGACACCCGACATAATGCTGGCGTAGATGTCATTGGGGCCGATCCCGGTCACCGGGGTAGCACCTAACAGTTCGATCATCCGGACCATCAGTTTACTGTCCTGTACGCGGATCTTAAGGCCGGCTAAATCTTTCGGTGTTCTAGCGCTCTTTGTGAGATAGAAGCAGCGGCTACCGGCATCGTACCAGCAAAGTCCGATTAATCCGGAGCCCGAGGCCTGGACTTTATTTAGCATATCCTGGCCGACACGACCGTTGAGGACCGCCCACATATGTTCGCTGCTCTTATAGAGATAGGGCATTTGGACGGCGTTCAGTTCTGGCACAAAGTCAGAGACCGGCGAGACTGATACCCGGGCAAAACCCAGTTCACCCATGATCATCGCTTCAATGGCTTCCGGCTCGGAGCCATACAACGTACCGCCGTAGTAAACTTCGATCTCGATGCGGCCGTTGGTTTTCTCCTTAACCAACCGGGCGAATTCCTGGTCGGCTAAGGTTGTCGGGTAACCGGCGATATGAACTTCGCTCAACCTTAGTTTGATCGGAGCGGGAGCGGCAAACATGGTACCGGTTAGCGACAGCAGAATCAGGAGCACTAGCGCTAAGGTTAACAGTTTTCTCATTGAAGAACATCCTCCTTTTTTATCTTTATATTTTTTATTTTTACTGCATCTTGCAGTAAAAACCGGTGTGAAAGAAGGTAAAGGCAAGGAGAGAACAAACATTACGAATATTATGTGACAAACAATATGCCAGTCCATAATTATGTTATCAATAATATATTACAAGCCAAAGTATATTTTAAGCCCCCGCTGTTTATTACAAAAAGAGGAGCCAATCGGCTCCTCTTAAGTTAATTGGGTGATGGGTTTAAAGCCGATCGGGCTTTAATACCGTCTTGTTCGTAAGTAAGTGCTGGGGCTCAGGGACAAGATGTTTGCTTCTCCGGTAAACTAATTTTTCAGAGTCAGTTTCGAAGAGTTCTTTTATCTTGCCAGCCAACCGCCGTCGACGGCGACCGTATAGCCGTTCACGTAATCCGAGGCTTTGGAGGCCAGGAAGACCACCGGGCCCTCGAGATCGGCCGGGGTTCCCCAGCGCCCGGCGGGGATCCGGTCAAGGATCTCTTTGCTTCTGACCGGGTCGGACCTAAGCGGAGCGGTGTTATTGGTCGCCATATAACCCGGGGCGATGGCATTGACATTGATATTATACTTTGCCCATTCGTTTGCCAGTAACCGGGTAATGCCCATTACCCCGCTCTTACTGGCGGTATAGGACGGGACACGAATACCGCCCTGGAAGGAAAGCATGGAAGCGATATTAATGATTTTCCCACCGGAGCCCTGCTTGATAAATTGACGGGCAGCGGCCTGACAGAAGAAGAAGACGGTCTTCAGATTGATATTGAGCACATCGTCCCAGTCTTTCTCCGAAAAATTAATGGCATCCTCCCGGCGGATAATACCGGCATTATTCACCAGAATATCGAGCTTGCCAAAGTTCTGGACCGTTTGCTCAATAATCGGGTCGATCGGTTCGATCGTCATGAGATTGGCGACGATCCCGATAAACTTTCTGCCCAGTGCTTCAACCTGTTCCTTGGTCTCTGCCATTTCAACATAGTCGACGCCGACAATGTTGGCACCGGCTTTCGCCAATCCTAAAGCCATTCCTTGTCCGAGGCCTGTACTGGCGCCCGTGACAATCGCGACTTTACCTTCTAAAGAAAACAGATCTATTGACATTTTTCTTCCTCCCTGTTTGATCTCCGAAAAGACCTAGAGTTTTACCTGAAAGGTCCTGAAGTTTATTTCAGATCGGTCACTTTGAGATGATCCATATCGGAAAAGACCTGGTTTTCACCGGCCATTCCCCAAATGAAAGTGTAGTTCGTGGTGCCGCATCCACAGTGAATTGACCAACTGGGGGAGATCACCGCCTCTTCATTCTTCATCACAATGTGCCGTGTTTCCTGCGGCTCGCCCATGAAATGGAAGACAATCGCATCTTCCGGCAGGTTGAAGTAGAGATATACTTCCATTCTCCGGTCATGGGTATGACAAGGCATTGAATTCCAAACACTGCCCGGTTCCAAAATGGTCATCCCCATCACCAATTGGCAAGTTTTCACCCCGTCGGGATGGAAATACTTGTAGATCGTCCGCTCGTTCGACTGCAGGTTTGAACCGAGGTGCTGCGGTTCGGCTTTGGTAATGTCAACTTTCTCGGTGGGATAAGTTTTGTGGGCCGGCGTACTGTTAAAATAGAACTTGGCCGGATTCTCCGGATCGGCGCTCGCAAAGATGACCTCTTTGGAGCCCATCCCAATGTACAGCCCGTCTTTATTCTCGAGAGTATATACCTGCCCGTCAACCGTTATGGTTCCTTTGGCGCCAATGTTGATGATCCCGATCTCCCGGCGTTGGAGAAAATAATCGGCGCGGATTTCTTCCCCCGCTTCCAATTTAATTGGCGCGACCGGTACGACACCGCCGACGATGACCCGGTCAACATGAGTATAGACCATTTTTACCTCACCGGGTGTAAACAGATCCTGGAGTAAAAACTCCTCACGCAACCGGTCAGTAGTATAGTGCTTGGCATCCACCGGGTTGGAAGCATGTCTCACTTCCATGATAAGACCTCCTTCGGTATTATGATCATTTTCTTGGTTCCTTCCCAGTAGGTCAAAGGAGCCAACAAAATTTCATATATATGAATCAATTTTCATTATCGATGGCAAAAAATTTTATCCCACAAGGCACATCAATCAGCGGCCAACAAACCCCAGCCGGATGGAGATATTAGTCGCCGCATGCTGTACGGCTTTGATAAAGGACTCAAGATTGGTCCTGATCCGGAGTGCATCGCCGGTAATCCCCACCGCCGCACAGACTCTCTTGTTATGATTAAAGACCGGCGCGGCGATACAGACAGTCCCCATAAAGACCTCTTCGTTATCGATCGCATAACCCTGTTCCCTGATTTTTTGGAGCTCAGCCATGATTTGGTCCGGCGTGACCAGGCTGTTCTTCGTAAAACGGGGAAAATCCTTCTCCTTTAAGATGTGCGTAATGGCCTCCTCGGGTTGATAAGCAAACAAGACTTTTCCGGCCGCCGGGGCATGTAACGGTAATTTCAAACCCATTTCTGCCCTGGTGGTAGTACTGAGCCCTTCGATGATCTCAAGAAAAGACAAGCTGTCCTCAAAAAGGATTCCCAACTGACTCGTCTCGCGTGTATTGCGCGTTAATTCGCGCATAAACGGTAAAGCGGCTTCCCGTAACTCGCGGATACACTTCACGTTATTACCGAGTTGAAACAGTTTCATTCCCAGTTCATATTGTTTGGAGTTCAGATTCCGTTCGATCAGACCGTATTTTTCCAGTGTCTTAAGGATGTTAAAGGCAGTTCCGTTCGGAATATTAAGGGCAGAGGCGATCTGGGTCAAATTCGGTTTTTCTTTGGCCTCCATCAGATAATCAAGGATGAGAATCGCCCGCTCCAGGGTGGTAACTCTTTCGTTACATTGTTCATTCATCAGTTTTTGCGCTCGCTTTTTTCATATATATAAAAATTTTTTCATTACCATTATATCCTTTTCCTTCCTGCTCGTCAAGGCTTTTTTAACAAAAATGAAAAATATCAGCGGGGAGGGTTGGCTTGGAACAAGCCGGGAGGTGAAGAGGGATCCGGCGGCTGATGACGAAGATCTGGGAGTAATTGTGAGAGCGTGAGAGAAACTAAACGCGCACGCAGGCTGATGGAGGGATCAAGATGGCGGCGGAAGAAGTGAAGAAGCGGATTGAGGAGTTAAGGAATGAACTGAACTACCATAATTATCGCTATTATGTCCTCGACCAACCGGCGATTAGCGATGCCGAGTATGACCGGCTTTACCAAGAACTGGTTGCCCTGGAGGAAAAATATCCGGAGTTGATTACTCCTGACAGTCCGACCCAGCGGGTAGGCGCGGCGCCGGCAACCGGTTTCCAGTCAGTGGAACACCGGGTTCCGCTGCTCTCTTTGAATAATGCCTTTAATGAACAGGAACTTCGTGAATTTGACCGGCGGATTCAACGGCTCACCGGCGTAGCGCAACCGGCATATGTGGCGGAGTTGAAGATCGACGGTCTGACCGTTGCCCTTACTTATCAGGATGGAGTTTTCGTGCAAGGCGCCACGCGCGGCGACGGGGTGAGAGGGGAAGAGATCACGGCGAATATCAAGACGATCCGCACTGTTCCCTTGCGTTTGCACCGGGCGCCGTCCGGGGTCCTCCTGATCAGGGGCGAAGTCTACATGCAAAAGGAAGATTTTGCGGCGCTCAACCGTGAGCGGGAGGCGAACGGTGAATTATTATTTGCCAATCCCCGGAATGCGGCGGCCGGTTCCCTCCGGCAGTTGGATCCGAAGGTCACCGCCGCCCGCCGGTTGGACGCCTTCTTTTATGATCTTTTATGGTGGGAAGCGGGCGAGGCGGAGCCGGCGACGCAGTGGGAAGCCCTGCAATTGCTTAAAGAATGGGGCCTAAAAACCAATCCCCACTCCCAACTTTGTTCTTCAATTGAAGAAGTGATTGCGTTTTGCCAACAGTGGCACGAGAAGCGGTTTACACTTCCATATGAGATCGACGGGATTGTGATCAAACTTAATTCCTTGGCCTTGCAAGCCCAGACCGGATTTACCGCCAAGGCGCCGCGGGCGAAGATCGCGTATAAGTTCCCGGCGGAAGAAGTGGAGACCAGGGTCCGGGATATTATCGTGAACGTCGGCCGGACCGGAGCGTTAACCCCGCTGGCGTTACTGGAACCGGTCCGGGTGGCCGGCTCGACGGTTAGCCGGGCTACGCTGCATAATGAGGACTATATCAGGGAAAAGGGGATCCGGATCGGGGATACGGTCCTCATCCGGAAAGCCGGTGACATCATTCCTGAAGTGGTCCGGGTGCTCGCCGAGCGGCGGACCGGGGAAGAACGGGAGTTTGTGATGCCGGAGTCCTGCCCGGTCTGCGGCTCCTCGGTTTACCGGGAGCCAGGGGAGGCGGTCCTCCGTTGTCTGGGCTCTTCCTGCCCGGCGCAGTTAAAAGAGTTGCTGCTCCATTTTGCTTCCCGGGAGGCGATGAATATAGAAGGTTTGGGCCCGGCGATCATTAATATGTTGATGGAGAAGGGCCTGGTCAACGATCCGGCGGACCTTTACCGGTTGACTTATGAAGATCTGATCGGCCTGGAACGCTTCGGGGAAAAATCAGCCCGTAACCTCCTGGCTGCGCTGGAAAAGAGTAAGGAGACCCCCCTCCCCCGCCTGCTTTATGCTCTGGGGATCCGGCATGTCGGGGCGGAAGTTGCCCGGAAGCTCACGGAGCATTTCCGTAGCCTGGACCGGATTTTAACGGCAACGCCGGATGAATTGCTGGCCGTACCGGAGGTGGGGGCAACGATCGCTGAGAGTGTGCAGCGTTGGGCACTGGAAGAGCGCAACCGGGAACTGGTGGAGAAATTACGGGCTGTTGGGTTGAATTTTACAATGGCCGCAGAAGAGGGTGGCCGGCCGCAACCGCTGGCCGGGGAGACCTTTGTGCTGACCGGAACACTGGAGGCGATGACCCGGAGCGCGGCGGAGGAAGAACTACGGAAGCTGGGGGCGAAGACGGCCTCTTCGGTTAGCCGGAAGACCAGTTACGTGGTGGTGGGGGCCGATCCCGGCTCCAAGTACCAAAAAGCCTTGGAGCTTGGGGTGAAGATCCTTTCCGAAGCAGAATTCTTGCAGCTTTT
>JAKOVI010000111.1 GCA_029782135.1 Bacillota bacterium | reverse complement strand
GCACCCCGACCAGTTAAAACCAAGGATTCACTTTTTAAAGTGAGTCTTTTTTTTATGCCGTGTGCAATTTGTGTGCAATTACAATTAAATAAGTAAAAAAAGGGCATCTATAGAGCCTGAACCTTTGAGTCAGAGCCGGGAGCGCAGATAAGCGTTACCGGCTTTTTGTTTGGTTTGGAGGATTGAGACGAGATAAATATTAAGGACATAAATCACACAATAAAGGGAGAAATGTATGAAATCCTTGACTAAAATTCATACATATCCTATAATAATATTAGTGAGTGGCTGATGGCTGGCGATTATATCTTCCCGCCGGTTTCCGGCCCGTGACCGAAATTTAAAGGAGGGGTTTTTTGTGTCTAAAAGGAGAATTAAGGATAGATCTGTAACAAGAAAAAATGCTAAAATGGGGAAAAGATTGAGGGCGGAAATTCGCAAAAAAGGATTAAGCTTCAGAAACGAATACGATGTACTCGATCCGACTGCGGCGATTGCCTTCCGGACTATAGCGAGGTGGAGAAGCAATGGAACAACGGTATGATGCTTTGTCCGTACGGTTGATTAAGGAATTGTTGAGCCTGGAACAAATCGACAAGCGGGCAAGTGAATTAAGATTAAACCGGAGTCAGTTTGTCACTAAAGCGCTCTTAATGATGGTAAACTTCGATCTGGATTTTTGGAAAAAAATAGCCTGGTACGCCGAGAACCTGCGGATACCGGAGTGGGTTGTCATTCAAAACATGCTAATTAAACGGTTTGCGCGAGAAGACGCAGAGACTCAAGTGTTCGGGCGGCAAAGCAAGATGCTGGACGAATTTATAAGCTTCAACGACGAAGCAGGACCCAGGACCCCGACCGGCGAGGAGCTCTATAATATCCTAAAAGCACAATATGTCTCTGAATTTGAGCAGAAACTCCTTCGCAAGGCTTTAGCTGAAGAGGCAGCGGGGACTCCGCTTCGCCCTAGGGAGGAAGCGATTCTTAATAAATATCGAGATAAACTGATAAAAGACGAATTCGACGAAGATGAAATCATAACCGAAGAAGAGTTGAGCGAATAAATAACCGCCAGAAGGCGGTTTTTTTATTGCCGAAAGGAGGGGCGACGCGACGATGGATGAGAAAATTCTTCTCACCCCAAAGGAAGCAAAAAGGTTGCTGGGCGTGGGAACTAACAAAATTTACGAGATCTTCGCGAAAGAGGATTTCCCAGCAATCGTTTTTGGCCGCAAAAAATTTGTTCGGCGTGATGCTTTGCTTGACTGGTTACAAAAAAAGGAAAAGCAGGGGGATGCGCAGTGACTGGTGCTTTTTAATGGCTACCGCTTAGAGAAGGAGGTAAAAAAATTGAAAGAGATTTTAAAAAGGCTAAAAAAGGAGAGGAGGGGGACTGAATGGCGGACTTCTTGAAAGCAGCCCTGGTGTACGCCGTGAAATTGCAATGGTCGGTCCTCCCTCTACACTCCATAAAAGCAGGCAAATGCACTTGCGCCCGGTCGGATTGCTCTTCCCCTGGAAAACATCCACTAATCTTAAATGGTGTACGCGGAGCGAGTAAGAACCCTGAAGTAATAAAGCAGTGGTGGTACCGGTGGCCCTTCGCAAATGTTGGCATAGCGACCGGAAAGAAATCCGGTTTTTTTGTTATTGACTTGGACGGCGAAGAGGGCGCGGACTCTCTCCGGGAGTTAGAGGCCGAGCGCGGGAAACTCCCAGACACGATCGAACAGGTTACGGGTAGTGGAGGGCGCCATTTGCTTTTCCGGTATCACCTGGGGCGTGAGATCGCGAATAAGGTTAGCTTTCGGCCCGGCCTGGACATAAGGGGGGATGGCGGCTATATTGTTGCCCCTCCATCGATTCATATCTGCGGGCGGCGGTACGAATGGGAAATATCGTCCCGGCCTTTGGAGGTTGAGATGGCCGACCCGCCAGGATGGCTTTTAAAGCTTGTTTCAAAAGAAAAAAAGACCCCGGCCAAAGCTGTGGACTGGCCGGGTTTGATTTCCGAAATTTGCGAGGGCGCGCGCAATGAAACTCTAGCAAGATACGCCGGGCGGTTACTAGCGCATGGGATTGGGGGAAAAGAGACCCTTCATTTAATTTTAGCATTAAACTTTTTCGCATGCAAGCCCCCACTACCGGACGAAGAAGTGACAGCCATCGTTTCTTCAATTTGCCGGAAAGAGATTCAAAAATGGAGGTGAACACCTTGGAGCAAGACCAGCTAGGGGACATTTTAGCGCTTGATGAGGCGCGGGCGCGGAAGCAGAAGCAAAAAAAGTGCGAAGATGAAGAGAAAAACACGCAAGCGCAGGAATTGATTGGTTTTGCATACGAGGCCGAGCTTTACCATACACCAGAAGGTGAATGCTGGGCGACGGTGTTGGTTGGCGACCATCGAGAAAACTATCCAGTCCGGTCAAAATTTTTCCGCCGGTGGCTTGTCAGAAAGTTCTTTGAGGTTCACGGTAAACCCCCCGGGAGTCAGGCGGTGCAGGATGCCGTCGGTGCCTTGGAGGCAATGGCATTGTTTGACGGCCCGGAATGTGCGATTTTTAATCGACTAGCGGAAGCAAACGGAGCTATTTACTTAGACTTGTGCAACGAAAAATGGGAAGCCGTAAAGGTGACCCCCTCCGGGTGGGAGGTCGTCAACAACCCACCGGTTAAATTCAGACGGGCAAAAGGCACTCTACCGCTTCCACGGCCCGAGCGTGGCGGGAATATTGAGGAGCTGAAGCGGTTTATCAACGTGACTGATGCGGACTGGCCGTTGGTCCTTGCCTGGGCGGTGGCGGCGTTGAAGCCGACCGGTCCTTATCCTATCCTTGTGCTTCAGGGTGAACAGGGAAGCGCGAAAAGTACAACAGCGCGCGTGTTGCGGGAACTTGTAGATCCATCGATTGCGCCACTGCGAACCACCCCCAGGGAAGAACGCGACTTGGCGATCACGGCTAGTAATAGCTGGGTTCTCGCATATGACAACCTGTCGGGGATTCCTACCTGGCTGTCTGATGCGTTTTGCCGGGTTGCTACGGGCGGGGGGTTCGTGACCAGGGCGCTGTTTACCGATAGCGAAGAGGTTATTTTTAATTTCATGCGACCAATCATAATCAACGGTATCGACGACGTAGTAACACGCCACGAC
>JAKOVI010000088.1 GCA_029782135.1 Bacillota bacterium | reverse complement strand
CCCGAACTGTTGGATCATTGTCAGGTAAGAACCGAAAATAAAGGAGACAAAACCGGCGATGGTGGTCACGGCAGCCAGGAGCAAGGCGATACCAATCTTCTGCAATGTTGCGCCGGCTTGTTCAATTGCGTTGCCGGTCGAGGGAGATTGGTAAAAGCTATTCAAGACATGGATCCCGTACGCGCTCCCGACGGCGATGAGAATGACCGGGATCACATCAGTAATGATCGTTAACGGTACATTGACCAGACTCATCAAGCCCAGGGTCCAAACGGCGCTGACCAAAACGGAAAGGAGGGGGAGGATAACGCCGTTTAGCGTACGGAAACTCAAATAAAGCGTAAGAATGATGAGTAGACTGACAACCGGCGTCAGGATCTTCAGGTCGCCGAGGATCGTCTCGCTGATCGCCTGTTGGTAAAAGGGGAGCCCGCCATAATAAAGTTGCCCCTGCAAATCCATCTCTTCCGCGGCCTTGATAATCGCCCGGGTGGTCCGTACTTGATCCGTATCATCCTGCAACCGGCAGATCAGAAGCGTTGTCGTGGCATCCTCCGAAAGCAATTTACCCCGGTAGAGCTTTTTGCTCAACAGGTAAGTTTTCAACTCTTCGAACCCGGCCGGGGTTGCCGGGAGATAGTCCAGTTCGATTGCTGGTCCGATTTCGATAAAGCCATCTTCGCCCTTGATATCAAGGATATTGGTGAGGCTGGTAACGGAGAGCACACCTTCCACCTGTTCCAGCCGGCTGGTCAGCGCGGCCAGCTCTTGGAGGCCGGCGGGGGTAAAGAGGTCAGGGTTTTCCAGCGCGACCATCGCCAAGAGGTTCCCCCCATACTCCTGGTTGATATAGGAGGAGAGTTTGACCACCGGGTCGGTATCCGGAAGGTAGTTGATAATATCAGGATCGACCCGCAGGTCTTTAATACAATAACCAAGGACCAAAGTAAGGACGATGATCACCAAAACGACTGCTTTACGGTGCGCCAAGATGAAAGGGGCGAGTTTCTTCATTTAGTCAGCACTCCTTTGTCGTTAAATTTTTAACCAGGCAAAACAAGGATTGCTTAGGCGACTATTTACGGGTTAACAAGCGTATTCCCAGCCGGTGACCTCTCAAGCGCATTTTCAACCGGCGGCATGGAGCAAATGTATACTGGCCGGTGGCGTGGCGGCGCTTTGCCAAGAAAGCTAGACGGAGGTAACAAACTATTAATCAGACAAGTAGACTAAATTGGTCTATTGTTCGATAAACAAACAAAAAAAGAAACAAATAGACCAAATTGGTATTTTGTTCGAACCGGTGCGAAAAAAATATATTCCCTTTAATGTATTTCGCAAGCAAAACAAATATTACCGTTTCAATAAGCCGTAGAATAAAACATGCAAAAGGGTATCGATATTCTCCTCGATTTTGGCGATATCCTGGGCGACCGCCCAGGGGTATTCGAGGCCTTTGAAGGCGACGACAATGACATAAGCCATGAGGCCAACATCTTCAATCACAAATTCACCCCGTTCCACACCCGCCTGGAGAATCCGGCTGATCACGGAACGCTCAAATTCATCATAACCAACGCGCAGGCGTTCAATAAAACCATAGCTTTCGATGTAATCATCACGGAAAGCGCTATACAGGTTGGCAAGGTTTTTCAGAGCGTGCATGCGGGTTAGAACATAGGCGCGAAGCTGGGCACGGGGATCGGTTTCCCGGGCAACCGCTTGACTAATTGCTTTTTTCAGTTCATTAGCCTCTTTTTCCACTACTGCACGGAAGATTTCTTCTTTGTTTTGAAAATAGTGGTAGATACTGCTTTTGCCCTTACGGGCGGCTTGGGCAATCTCATCCATGGTTGTCTTGCGGAAGCCAAAGCGGGCGAAGAGGTCTTGGGCTTTCTCGACAATGTGTGCTTGAACTTTTTGGAAATCTTCCAGCATCTTCTTCTCCTTACTTCGATCAAACTTCTACCAATTGACCGAATTGGTATTATGTTCTAGTTACAAAGTAACACTTTTGCGTCGGAGTGTCAAGGTGGATAACCAACTGAAGGAAAGGCGGTGCAGATGGAGAAAATAAAAGGGCAGACAGCCTTTGGGAAGGCCGGAAAGAGCGAAGCAAGGAGCAGGATAGGATGAAATTACCGGAAGAATTTACCGCTAAAATGCAGTCGTTGATGACGAACGAGGAATACCAGCAGTTTATAAAGGAATTAAAGCGGAAGGTGATGATCCACAGTTTACGGGTGAATACCCATAAAATCACGGTCGCGGAGTTCCTCCGGATCTTTCCTTACGAGCTGACGCCGGTTCCGTGGTGCCCGGAAGGTTTCTACCTGCCGAAGGGATTCAAAGCTTCCAAGCACCCATTTTACTACGCCGGCCTTTATTATCTCCAGGATCCGAGCGCGATGTTACCGGCTGCCGTTTTGGCGCCGGCGCCCGGGGAGCGGGTGTTGGATCTCTGCGCCGCGCCGGGCGGCAAGTCGACCCAGATTGGCGCCGCGATGCATGATACCGGACTTCTGGTGATGAATGATGTTAACCCTAAGCGGACCAAGGCTTTACTGAAGAATGTCGAGAATTTCGGCCTCAAAAATATAGTGGTGACGAATAACTACCCGCGGGAGCTGAGCGCTGTTTTTGCCAACTACTTCGACCGCGTTCTGGTGGATGCCCCCTGTTCGGGCGAGGGAATGTTCCGGCGGGAAGCGCGGCTGACGATTGCCTGGCGGCGTGAGTACCACCCTTCGCTTTGCGTCCCGCTGCAAAGTGAATTGCTGGCGGAGGCCGCCCGGATGGTGGCCCCCGGCGGGCGCCTGGTCTACTCGACCTGCACCTTTTCCCCGGAAGAGAATGAGATGCAAGTGAAGGATTTTTTGGCAAAGCATCCGGAGTTTAGCCTCTTGGCGATCGACCGGGAGGGGGTCAGCCCCGGGCGGGGGGAATGGGCCGGCGATCAGCAGTTGAGCAAGACCGGCCGGATCTGGCCGCACCTGGCGCGCGGGGAGGGGCAGTTTGCCGCTGTCCTGCAAAAGGCGAAAGGGGGCGAGCGGTTGGAACTGCCGGCCTGGCGCGTACCGGAACCGGAAGAACGACAATTCCAGCCCTTCCGGGATTTCTGCGCGGAAGTCGGGATTACACCTCCGCTCGGGCGGCTGGTGGTCCAAGGGAATGATTTATTGTTGATCCCGGAAAACTTGCCCGGGCTGTCAGACTTAACATTGGTGCGGACCGGCTTGCTCGTCGGCGAGTTGCATGCGGGGCGGTTCGTCCCTTCCCACCCCTTTGCCTTAGCCCTCGAACGGCAAACCGCCCGGCGGCAGTTGGAGCTGGCGCCTGACAGTTATGAGGTGCTGAAATATTTGCGTGGCGATACTTTATTGGCTGATGAGACAAGCATTGAAGGAAACGGCTGGCTTTTGGTCACCACCAGCGGTTTCCCGCTTGGCTGGGCGAAAAGGGTGGGCAATCTGATTAAAAATTACTATCCTCCGTCCTGGAGGATGCGTTAGGTGGTCGGCGTGGCGAAAAAAAGACTCGATTGGTTGCTGGTGCAGATCGGGGTTGGTTCCCGGCGGGAAGTAAAAGCTTTGATCCGCGCCGGGCGGGTGCGCGTGAACAGCGAGGTCGTCAAGGACAGCGCCTTTGCGGTCCTTCCCGGGCAGGACCGGGTGACGGTCGACGGGGAGCTTCTCGAATACCAGGAGTTTTATTATTTAATGCTGAATAAACCGGCCGGTTATCTGACGGCGACCAAAGATCTATATGCGCCGACGGTGATGGATTTACTCCCGGAGTACTGGCGGAAGCGGAAGGTTGCGCCGGTCGGCCGCTTGGATAAGGATACAGAAGGTCTGTTAATCTTTACGAATGACGGTCAATTGGCCCACCGGCTGCTTTCACCCCGCCGCCGGGTGGCGAAGACATATTTTCTCCGGGTCGACCGGGAGGTAACGCCGGCGGATCTGCAAGCCTTGGCCGCCGGGGTCGTCCTCGACGACGGCTACCGGACCCTCCCGGCAGAGGTTGAATTATTGAAACCGGGTAATGAGCCAGAGCTAGAGCTGACGATTTACGAGGGAAAATTTCACCAGGTGAAAAGGATGCTCCAGGCCGTGGGGAAAAACGTTATTTACCTGCAGCGCCGGGCAATGGCCGGCGTGGAGCTTGATCCCAGGCTCAAGCCCGGCGAGAACCGGGAATTAACCGCCGGGGAAATCGAGTGCCTGCAGAGGAGTGGGGAAGAGAGTCCAAATTAGAAGAAAGGCAAAGGCACGGTTGGGAATAATAATGAAAAAGGAAGTGTAAAATAGGCTCAAATTCGCCAAAGGTGGAGAAGCTAGTGCGACTGCTCGACCTTTTCTGGATCGTTATTCTGCTGTCGATGATCCAACCGGTGTTCAAACGAAAGAAGCTGGAAGCGGCCCGGCGCTACCGTATCCGGCAGATCGAAAAAGAGCACGGCTCGCGCGTGATCACCCTGATTCACCGGCAGGAGACGATGAGTTTCTGGGGGTTCCCTTTCTACCGTTACATCGACATTAATGATTCGGAAGAAGTGATCCGGGCGATTCACCTCACCGATCCGGAAGTACCGATTGATCTGATCCTGCATACACCGGGCGGTCTTGTTTTGGCCGCTCTCCAAATTGCCCGTGCGCTGAAAAAGCACCCGGGGAAGGTGACGGTTTATGTGCCTCACTATGCCATGTCCGGCGGGACGTTGATCGCCTTGGCCGCTGATGAAATCGTCATGGATGAACATGCGGTCTTAGGACCGGTAGATCCGCAGATTGACGGGTTACCCGCCGTCTCCTTACTGAAACTGCTGAAAATAAAACCGGTCGCTGAGATCAGTGACCGGTCAATGCTCCGGGCCGATGTTGCCGAAAAAGCCATCCGCCAAGTCAAACAGAGCCTTTACCATTTGATGGTCGACAATTACGGGGAGGAGGCCGCCACCCGGATCAGCAGTTTGCTGGTGGAAGGATATTGGACCCATGATTACCCGTTGACGTTTGAAGAGTTAAAAGCGATGGGACTCAAAGTCCGGAACCAGCTTCCGGTAGCGATCTATAAGTTAATGTCTCTTTTTCCCCAGCCCCTCCAGCGGCAACGTTCAGTTACCTACCTTCCGGAGCGGCGGGAAAAACCGGGGAAGGATGACGAGCAATGAAGCCGGGAAAACCGGCTTTCATTATTTCATCCTAGCAATAGTCCGTGCTCCCTAAGAGCAGAAGAATTAAGATTAAAAAGATGACAAAGGGGAGAAAACCATGTCTGTTCATGAAAAGCCCTCCTTCAATTGGTGATTACCCTAATACCAATGTATGAAAAAAGGGGCAAGAAGGAACAGGACAAAAGTAGAATTTGCCATTTGCCTTAGCTAGACCAGGTTAAAGAGGTGGGCAAGGCGGGTGACGAGAAAACAGACGGCGCTGGCAACGCCGGTTGGAATGGCCGCTGCGAGCAGCGTCCATTTCGCACTCCGGGTCTCCTTGGCGATCGTGATAAGAGTCGTTGCGCACGGGAAATGGAGCAGAGAAAAGAGGCTTATATTCAAGGCGGTCAGCCACGTCCACCCATTGTTGAACAGGAGTTCCTTCAGCGCGGTGACGCTCTCCAGTTCCAGCATGGCGCCCTGGGAAAGGTAGCTCATGATTAAAATCGGCAACACAATTTCATTAGCCGGGAGACCGAGGAGGAAGGCAAGGAGGATATAACCATCCAGACCGATTAAGCGGCCGAAGCCCTGTAACCAGCCGGCGGCGTGGTCCAGCAGGCTGGCGCCGCTCACCTGCAGGTTGGCAAAGCACCAGGTTACGAGGCCGGCCGGGAGGGCGACGAGGACCGCCCGCATGAGGACGAAGATTGTCCGGTCGAGGACCGAGCGCACCAGCAAGGTGCCGATCTTTGGCAGGCGGTAAGGGGGAAGCTCCAGTGTAAACGAGGAAGGAACCCCTTTGAGCAGGGTTTTGGATAAGAGCCAGGAGACGAGTAAAGTAACGGCAATCCCGGTGACAACGATTCCGGTCACAAAGAGGGTGGCGGCCAGGTGATGGGAGGAAGAGAGCAGGGTGCCGGTGATGATCGCCGCCATCGTGAATAAAGTAGGAAAGCGCCCGTTACATGGGACAAAGTTATTGGTCAGGATCGCCACCAACCGTTCACGGGGCGACTCAATAATCCGGGTGGAGATGACGCCGGCCGCATTACAGCCGAAGCCCATACACATTGTCAAAACCTGTTTCCCATGGGCGCCGGCTTTTTTGAAGAAGCGGTCAAGGTTAAAGGCCACCCGTGGCAGGTAACCTAGATCCTCAAAAAAAGTGAAGAGCGGGAAGAAGATCGCCATCGGCGGGAGCATCACCGAGACCACCCAGGCTAACGTACGGTACATCCCCAGGACGACCATCCCGTGTAACCAGGCAGGTGCATTCAGGGTCTGAAACGCGGCGGTGAGCCGGGCTTCGAAACCGAAGAGTAACTTGGAGAGGAGCGCGGAAGGATAGTTGGCGCCGGCGATTGTCAGCCACAAAACCCCGCTGAACAAGAGGAGCATCAGGGGGAAGCCCCAAACTCTTGAGGTCACGATGTTATCGAGACAAGTATCGAGATCGCACCGGGCGGTATTTTCCCGGACAACCTGGGCGGTAATCTCCTCGGCATGGCGATAGAGCGTGGCGACGACCCGGTCGCGGAGGTCCGGACCCAGACGCTCCCGGAGGGTGCGGATGCGCTGAAAGAGGGTTTGATTCATGACGGTATTGGTGCTCATAGTTTCACCCCTTGCGGCGTAGATTTAAGTGTGTGACGGCGATGATGGTTCAGGTAACTGATGATCTTCTTGACCAGAGGATAATCGCTGTCCAGCAAGCGGAGGGCCAACCAGCGGGGGTTGACCCGGGTTTGAAAGGGTTCAAGTTCCGCCGAGAGTTCGGTTAAGGCGGTTTCGAGGTCGGGATCATACCGGACCCTTCGGGGGTGGGGCGTCTCGCCGCCAAAGACCAGGCGGTTGATCGCGGTCTTCAGCTCGTCAAGCCCGTCGTGGTTCCGGGCAACCGTGGGGATGACCGGGATCCCAAGCAAGCTTTGGAGTTTCTCCCGGTCAATTTCGATCTGTTTTCGTTTTGCTTCGTCCAATAAATTGAGGCAGATAATGACCTGGGATGTGATCTCCATGATCTGCAGGGCGAGATTGAGGTTGCGTTCCAGGCAGGTAGCATCGGTGACCACGACTACCGCATCGGGTTCCCCAAAACAGATGAAGTCCCTGGCTACCTGTTCTTCGACCGATTGCGCAAGGAGCGAATAGGTGCCGGGCAGGTCGACCAGGGCAAGCCGCTTGCCCTGGTGCCGGTAGAACCCTTTGGCGAGGACAACGGTCTTGCCAGGCCAGTTTCCGGTATGCTGGTTTAATCCGGTTAGCCCGTTGAAGACCGTACTCTTTCCGGTGTTGGGGTTACCGGCTAAAGCGACAAGAGCGTGGTAATCTTGAGCGGCCGTCCGCAACTCGTCGAGGAAGGCATAAATGCCGCTCGCTTGACGCGTCATTCCCATCTTGTCATCTCCAATCTTACTTTTCGGAAAGCCAAAATTATTGCCGTAAGCTAAATTTAGAAACAGACGTTCCGAATTTGCCTGCGGCTAAGATAGTTTATTATATGGCGGAAGAATCGCGGAGGTGCGAAAAACCCAGGGCGTTCGGCATTGTCAAACTAAGAATATAATGATAAGATTGAATGAGTGATTAATTCAAAAAATAGGGAGGGTCAGATGATGAAGCCTTTTATGGATGAAAACTTTCTCCTCAACAATCCGACGGCGGAGAAACTATATCACCAGTATGCTGCCCCGATGCCAATCATCGATTACCATTGTCATTTAAACCCGAAAGAAATAGCCGAGAACAAAAAGTACCGGAACATTACAGAGATCTGGCTGGGCGGCGACCATTATAAATGGCGGGCGATGCGGGCGAACGGGGTTGAGGAGCGATACATAACCGGCGATGCGCCTGACAAGGAAAAATTCTTTAAATGGGCGGAAACCATGCCCCAGTGTATCGGCAATCCCCTCTACCACTGGACCCACCTTGAACTGAAGAGATTCTTCGGGATTGACGAGCTGCTCTCACCGGAGACGGCGGAAGCGATCTGGACGCGCTGTAACGAGCTTTTACAGAAAGACGAGTTCCGGGCGCGTGCCCTGATTGAGAGCTCCAATGTCAAAGTGCTTTGTACGACCGATGACCCGACCGATTCCCTTGAGTACCATCTGGCGCTTGCCGAGGACCGGAGTTTCAAGGTGCAGGTCTATCCGTCCTTCCGCCCGGATAAGAGCTTTAATATCGAGAAGCCGGGCTTTAAGGAATGGATCGCGAGACTTGAAGGCGTGGTTGGGAAGAAGATCGATACCCTGCCGGCGCTCCTCGCGGCGTTGCGGGAGCGGATTGAGTTTTTCGACAGTGTCGGTTGCCGGGTCTCCGACCATGCTTTGGATCCGATCGTCTACGCGGAAAGTACCGAAGAAGAAGCAACCACGATCCTGAAGAAGGGATTGGCAGGACAGAAACTGACCCCGGAGGAAGTGGCCAAATTCAAGACGCAGGTTTTGCTCTTCCTCGGGCGTGAATACGCGAAGCGGGGTTGGGTGATGCAGTTGCACCTCTCTTCCATCCGTAACAACAGTACCCGGATGTTTAAACTCCTGGGGCCCGATACCGGCTTTGATTCGATGGGCGACTACGTCTATGCGGAAGCGCTGGTTGCTTTCCTGGATAAGCTCGATCAGACCAATGAACTCCCGAAGACGATCCTTTACTCCCTGAACCCGATCGATAACGAACTGCTGGCGACGATCACCGGTTCTTTCCAGGGCGGCGGCATTCCCGGGAAAATGCAACTGGGCTCCGGTTGGTGGTTCAATGACCAAAAAGACGGCATGACCCGTCAGATGGTCGCCCTGGCGAGTATCGGCCTTTTGAGCAGGTTTGTCGGGATGCTGACCGACTCCCGGAGTTTCCTCTCCTATACCCGGCATGAGTATTTCCGGCGGCTCCTTTGTGACATCATTGGCCAATGGGTTGAGATCGGCGAAGCCCCCAATGACCTTGACTTATTGGGTAAAATGGTGCAGAATATTTGCTATTACAATGCCAAGGAGTATTTCGGGTTTAACATCTAAAGCCGGTTTCCGGAGAACAATCACAGCGAAGAAAAAAGCAGGCCTTTCATGCCTGCTTTTTTTATATATAACCTTAATGAAAAACTGTTTTGACGATGTCAAATAATACCCCGATCTACCAGTTCAACAATATTTTGCCGGAAATGAAGGATAATTTAGTTGAATACCGTATATATAATATATAACAATTATGAGGAGGTATAGCCTTGAAAGCCTATAAGCGATTAGTCTTGAGCCTGGTTTTGGCGTTCATTGTCGGTTGTACTATTTTTGCGGTCGAAGGGGAAGGGACCCTGCTTTTCTCCGACTCGTTTGAAAATAACCGTATTGGCGGAAAACCGGCCGGCTGGGAAGGCACCGGGATGAGTATTGTCGATCGACGGCGGGTATCAATTCCGGACGGGACCTTTGCGGTACGTCTCGATAACAGCCCCACTGAGAATGGCACGATCTACAAAATCTTCGATAACCTTGACAAGTGCCGGCTCTATGTCAGCTTCTACCAGCCGGAGAATTTCAGAGAAAATCTCTATATTGACGTAAAAACTGCAGAAAACGGCCGGATCTTTGGCTTGTTCATCACCGGCAGCGGGAATGTGCGGATCCGGAACGCCGGGGTCCAGAGCGAAAACATCCTTAATCTCGCCAACAATAATTGGCACCGGGTGATGTTGGAATGGGACACCAGCACCCAGATCTGGCATGCTTGGGTGATTAGAAGCAGCGGCAACGTTCCGCTTACCCCGGAAGGCGGTGCGAAGTTTGATCCGGCATATGAAGGAAATCCGCCGCGGATGATTCTCTTCGAGATTCCGAAACGGGAAGACAGGAAAGTGGCCTACATAGACCAAGTCGAACTGTATACTTTAAGCGAATAAGCTTTCCGGAAAAAGCTATGAAGAGCCCCTCGCCCGCAGGGGCTCTTTACATTAGGAAAACAAAACCCCTTCACCTTAGGTGAAGGGGTAAAGACCGGATTAACACATTAATACCTGTTTCGCTTTTGGGCGTAACAGTCGCGGCAATAAACCGGCCGGTCACCGCTGGGTTGGAACGGGACCTGGGTGGTCACGCCGCATCCGGAACAGGTCGTTTCGTACATAGTCCGTGGGCTTCTGCCGGAACCAGTACGGCTTCTCTGCTTGCGCGCCGCCCGGCACTGGGGGCAGCGGCCCGGTTCGTTGGTGAATCCTTTTTCCGCGTAAAACTCTTGTTCAGAGGCAGAAAAAACGAATTCGGACCCGCACTCGCGGCAGACTAAGGTTTTGTCTTGGTACATGGAGAACCTCCTCATCAATTATTGCCCGGTCGGTTTAGGATAAAACGCCTTATTTCTCCCCTGGCCTTGGAGCAATAATCATGAGAAGGGGTAAATAAGCAATCACTAAACTTTCACTGGAGCATCTGTATTATAACACCCCCAGGCGTTATTGTAAAGCAAGAAAGAAGCCCGTAAGCGGTTTGCTTGCGGGCTTGCCGGTTGTTTTCGCGCATTTTGATTGAATTTGACGAAATTAACAATATGGGGAGTAATGGTTGGGGTCAACCAGTTCCCGGTATTTCTTCACCAAGTCCTGAATATCCGCCCAGACCTCAATCTTCCGCCGCGGATCCCTCAGCAACGCAGCGGGGTGGTAGGTCGGCAAGTAGAAAACGCCATCCCTTTCCTCCCATTTCCCCCGTGCTTTCGTAATTCCGTCGGTGCTTTGTAAAACGTACCGGAGGGCGGTTGCCCCCAGTAACAAAACGATCTTCGGCTGCAGGATCCGCATTTGGGCGTGTAGATGAGGAAGACAAGCCAGGCTTTCCGCCGGCGTGGGGACACGGTTCCCGGGGGGTCGGCACTTTACTACATTGGCAATATAGGCATTCTTATTCCGGTCAAAGCCGCCGGCGGCCAGGATTTTATCCAGCAATTGACCGGCTTTGCCGACGAACGGCCGCCCGAGCCGGTCTTCGTCCGCCCCCGGCCCCTCGCCAATCACCAGCAGACCAGGATACCCTTCGCCAAAGACCACCTGCTGGCATCCGTCCCGCAGGCCGCAGTTCCGGCAGGTTAGGACCTCCTTTTTCAACTCTTCGAGCTGTGCCGTGATCAGATCCGTCAACGCAAACACCCCCGGTGTTAAGCTCATCTCCCTTTTAATTCCGCAAAAAACGGAAGATACCTTCTTCAAGGCTCCATCCACCGGTGATTCTCATGAACCAAATAGTAATCATGGTTAAATTATTCGTTACTAGAAACAATCCGATCAAAATCAATACTCCGCCGGCAATCCATTGTTGGTATTTTAAATATGGTTTTAAACGGTTCAGTTTCCCGGAGATTTGTTCAAACGCAATTGCCAAGAGCAGAAACGGCACCCCAAAGCCCAATGAGTAAATGGTTAATAAAAGAACTCCAGCCCCCAAGGTACTTTGATTGCCGGCCAAGGCTAATATCCCGCCCAGAATCGGTCCAACACATGGAGTCCAGCCAAACGCAAAAACTAAACCGGTTAAAAAAGCGCTCCCGATGCCAATCCCCGGCTTGATATTAACCCGGCGTTCCCGGTAAAGCCAACCGATTGGTAAGAGGCCGGTTTGATGGAGGCCAAGCAAGATCACAACAGTTCCGCCGATTTTAGTAAAAAACATCCTTGAACTTGCCAATAATTGTCCAAGAAAAGTACTGGCCAGGCCTAAAACAATGAAGACCAGGCTAAAGCCGAAAATAAAGGCGAGCGTTGCCAAGATAATTTTCTGTTTGCCGTCCGTTTCGTCTTTAATTTTAGCTGTCGAAACGCCGGAGATTATTCCCAAATAACCGGGGGCAAGCGGGAGAACACACGGCGAAAGAAAAGAGAGCAACCCGCCAACAAAGGCGATGAACACATTGACTGAACTCATTTGCTCTCTCCTTCCAGAAGGGCATCGACTTTCGCTGACAAGGCGGTATAATTGGTAGCGCCGAAAATAATATCCCTAATCTTTCCATGCTGATCGATGAGGAACGTTCTTGGATAACTGCTGACTTGATAAAGATTGGCGACTCTTTTTTCCAGATCCAATAAGACGGGAAAAGAGATCTCATTTTTCGTAACAAAAGTTGGTACATTGCGCGGATTATCCCCGACATTAACGGCTAAAATTTCTACTCCACGCGGATGGTGTTCTGCATAAAACCTGACTAAATCCGGGATCTCCTTAATGCAATACGGGCACCAGATCCCCCAAAAATTAACCAGAGTCACCCGGTGTTCACTCATGACCTGTGATAGTACTACCTTTTCCAATGCGATATTATTGAGAGTAAAATCCGGCGCCGTATAACCAATAACCGGACCAATCTTTTCGGCTGCCCAAGCGGACGGCACGGGTAAATAAAGGAAAATTAAACAAGTGATCATGGCAAAACCTGTCCAATGATGACAGTAAGTTTTGTTCAACTTGAGCATTTTAGACACCCCTTGGTACGTATTACAAACGCTCCTCCCGGGTAAAAGTTGACAAATTACCCGCGACAACACAACCTTACGGTTCATGATCCAACCGGCGAAAAAATCTCTCTGTAGAGGCAAGTCTCGCTGACAGTTCATGGGCCGGAGCTTGAAACCGCCAGTTGGTTGTCACTAATCATGAGCGCTACTGTTTGAGGTAATACTCGTGCAGTGGGCGATAGCCGCGCTCAGCCATTAGCTCATCCCAATTGGACGGCAGTTCGATTTTGATCGTGGCGTAACCGCCTCCAGGCATGGTTTGCACTTTATTGCGATCCGCGTCCCCAGTGACCAGAATCGGATTCATCCCCCGCTTCATTACGGCGACGGTATACATTTTTTCCACCCCTGGAATTTTCGGGAACCACGCCGGTAAATCTGTCAGTTCGGCTTTCTCGTCTTTGATAATCTTTTTCAGGTGTTGTTCAAATGGGTACTTGGCAGGGTCAAAAGCGCTACCGGGGTTGGCCCAATAATTGGCATAAGCCCGTTGGTATGCTGGTCTCCGTGCCGTTGCGACTAAGGCCTCTTCCAGCATCCCCTTTGTTTGATAACCGCGGGCCAGGTCCCGGGCGACGGACGGAGTGATTAGAATCGTCCGGTACGTGACTGCTGTGCCGCTCCCGGTCGCAAATTGCTGTTTTTCTACCACATCCCAGGCGATAAGTTCCATAATTTTTCTGGGGTTCGTTGTTGCCGGAGTGAGATTGTTCCCCCACAGCAGGGCAGAAGCGGCGGTCAAAGTGCTGTCATTCAGGTCAAACCCTTGTTGGACGTGGTAAGGCTCCCAGCCAATCGTGAGACAGGCTTCTTCATCTTCCGCCATTGCCCAGGGCATGAGGTAACCAAAGGTTCCCATCCGGTCCTGTTTAATGTAGTAACCGCCAAGATTCAACATGGCCAGATTAATAAACCGTCCAAGAACTGCGTTTTTTTCTTCCGAGATCAGCCCCTGCCCGGCGTCGATCCCCAGTTGCCTTGCAACGGGGCCGTTCACCCAGCAATAGGGAGTCCAGGCATGGGTGCTGGCCAAGGTGCGTCGAAAATGTGGGTCTGCCAGAGCTTTCGTATACGCGAGTAAAAGCGGCATGTACTCTGGCGGGCAGCCGGCCATCACCCCATTGACCGCGACATGCCAGACTAATGTGTTACGGTAGGCGATCGGAAGGATACCTACCGACTCATTCCAGGGGAGATCGGTAAATTTCAGGAATTCCTCAACCTTTTCAATCGTCGGCGGGATGATCGGCAGCCCGTCAGACCAGCGCATCGCGGTGAAGTACTTATTTACCTCATCAACAGTACCAACGAAGACAATATCTTTAGCCTCGCCCACTAATGCTTTGCGGCTTTCCGCGATTTCCGCAGCAGTGATCGGTTTGGTCAATGCCTCAAGGAGCTGTGGCCAAACGACTTCCCGGGTATTTAAGATCAATTCCTCCTGGGTGTGGGTCGAAAAGGCGCCGGGGTAAGTGGCGGTTCGCGGCGCCGCGATGCCGTTATTGATGGCGATCGAACGGCTTTGCGCCACAAACGCCGGAGCGGCAATGGTTACGGCGGGGATACCTATGTACTCGGCAGCGATACTCGAGCCCATCTCTTTGATGGTACATAATCCACAGCCACAGTTTCCGGAGATTACAGCATCGATTCTCATTTCTTTGAGTTTTTTCTGAAAATCTTCGACGGACTTTCTGGTTACCCCGGGACCGGGAAATGGTCCGGCCGCTCCGATCTGATCATCGAGGACAAACACCTTGGCCGTGGGGTAGTGCTCCAGGATCAGCCGCTTAATTTCGGGATGGGTGACGCCGGCCATAAAGCTTCCACCCACGAGGGCAATGGTCTTTCCCTCCAACGTGTCCAAGCGGGGAGCCTGAGTGATCATCTGAATCGTTTGCTTACCCACCGGGGCGACAACGGCGTATCTCTTTTCCGGGCCGGTTGGGAGTTCATCTTCCGCGACCAGACAAGTTTCATCACACTCTTCAATTAAAATTTCTGACTCTGCAAGCTCTGCTTCTGCCGCGGTACCGGGGGCGCCGATCAACAACGCGAGCAAACAGATCAGGCAGAACCCCGTTCCCAATAAAATCAGGGTTTTATTTCTTGATTTCATTCTCCTCACACCTCTGCTTTACAATTGTAGAAAACAAGCTCAAAGTTACAACCCGATTATAAAAATGCTTTGTGTCCGTTTGGTGAATAAGGAAGGAACACTTGGTGGCGGTTTTTAATTGAGGTTGTGATCTTGTCGCAAAGAACAAAGAAAGCTCCCCGCAAAGAAGGAGCTTATAAGCTATGACATAAAGCAATTTGGTTTTTTGCATTGAAAACAGCTTAAGAGATTAATCCGTTTCTAAATGATCGGTGTTGTCAAGTTCAAACCAGAACTCAACCCCGCCGGCAATATTGTTGACCCCGTATGCATTGCCATGGGCTTCTTGAATCGCCCGCACGATTGACAAGCCCAAACCGGTCCCGCCATCCTCTCTTGTTCTGGCTTTATCAATCTTATAAAAACTAATCCAGATTTTGTCCAGTTCGTTTTCCGGAAGATGTTCACCGGTATTGTAAACGGAGACTCTTGTTTTTCCGGGCCAACGTCTGGCGCGGACTCTAATGATCCTAAAGTCATTCACATGGTTCAAGGCATTACTTAGGTAGTTATTGATCACCTGTTCCGTAAGGTCGGGATCGGCGTTGACGAAGAGGCCTTCTTCAATCTCCGTTTCCAGGCGAATCGCTTTTTCTTGGAAAAGGAGTGCTTTCTTTTCTAAGACTTTTGTTAAGAAGTGGGAGAGATTAAAATTCACCCGTGCTAAAGGAATAGATCCCGATTCGATGCGGGCCAGCTCCAGAAGTTGCTTGACCATGCGGTTCATCTTGGCTGCTTCATCCCTAATCACGTCGCAATAAAAGTTTTTGCTTTCATCATCCTCGATGACATTGAGTTTGAGTCCTTCCGCATAGCCTTGGATTAAAGCAATCGGTGTCTTCAGTTCATGGGAGACATTGGAGATGAACTCTTTCCGCATTTCGTCAATCCGGCGTTCCCGTTCAACCTCTTGTTGCAACTTTTCATTAGCTTTCCGTAGATTAGCAATGGAGCTTTCCAATTGGACAGAGAGCGAATTGATGCTTTCCCCCAGTTCATCCAATTCATCTCCGGTTTTGCCGCAGTATTTGCGGTTGAAATCAAGCTGTGCCATTTTTTCGGCGATTTCCTTGAGCTCCAGGATTGGTTTGATGAAGCGACCCGCTAATATACCGGCTAAAATTCCCCCGGCCATGATGGTGAAGAAACCGGTAAACAGCGAAAAACGGTTGGCGATCATCGCACTTTCCTTAATTGCCGCTTTGGGGGTCGAAAGCAGGAGGTAATCGCCATTATCCAAGCGTGTTGCCAAACTGATGATTTCGATATTCAATCTGGGATCCTTAATCACTTTGATCTGGCCGGCTCTGATCTGCTGTTTACTGCTGGTTTTTAATAAAAACAACGGATCCATGCGACGGTTTGAAGGCTGGTCTTGAGGAAGCAGGCGCGGGTTAACCTCCCTCAAAAAAGAGCTATATTTAATTCTGTAATTGCGGTCGGCAACGATAATCCGGACGCCTTTGATATTTTCCAATTTTTCCAGTTCCAGCTCAATTTCGGTATTATTATCGTTATTATCCCGAAAGAGGTTATTAATTGCTTGGTAAGTCTGGAGTAAACTGTTTTTTTTGTTTAATAAATAAAACCTCTCTAGAAGCTGGCCATTTAGGACCCACGAGACAAAAACAAAGAAGGCGATTAGGCCTGTAATAATGACAAAAAGCCGGAATCTAATTGTCCGCCTCATTCTACCACCTCAAATTTGTAGCCAAAACTTCTGACGGTTTGAATATAATTGCCTTTGGCCCCTAATTTCGACCGTAGTTTTTTGATATGAGTATCAACGGTCCTCACGTCGCCAAAATAATCGTAGTCCCAAACGGAGTTTAGAATCTGTTCTCTTGATAATGCGATTCCTTCATTGGTCGCCAGGTATAATAGCAATTCGAATTCCTTCGGGGTTAGATTAACTTTCCTCCCGTCGATATACACACTTCGTCCGCTTTCATCGATTTCAATTCCGTTATAAAATTTAACATTTTTTACGCTCTGATTCATCCCGCTCCGCCGCAATAATGCTTGTACCCTTGCAACCAGAATCAGTGGGCTAAAAGGTTTGGCGATGTATTCATCCGCTCCTAGAGTGAAACCAAAAAGTTCATCACTTTCCTCACCGCGGGCGGTCAGCATGATGATTGGGACTTGTGACTTTTTCCGGATCTCGCGGCAAACGGTCCAACCGTCGTAACCGGGCATCATGACATCTAAGATTACCAGACTGATCTGTGGTTCATTGGTAAAGATTTCAAGCGCACTTTTCCCGTCTTCCGCTTCAATAATAGTGTATCCTTCTTTTTTTAGAAAGTCGGCGATTAGTTTGCGCATCCGCGCTTCATCGTCAACGATGAGGATCTTGATTCCGGACATTTAACCACCCGCCCAACACATATGCAATAAAAGCGATCAATCTTAATTTTAAAGTATTTATGTGTCCGATTGGTGAACTTTTTTCTTCCAAAACTATACCTTCGTAACTAGTACAGGCAAGGGTTCTGTGCTGGGTAGTCATGTTTACGAGTGACCAATTGTTATTTTATTACTGCTTACTATGAAACCGGTCAACCGGCCAGAATTTATTGCCAGTTGACCGGTTTTTATGATATCTTTATCTTTAAGGAATTGTTCGAAGGTCGTATCCCCAAAAGACCTTGGACGCCTTCAGCGCAAAAAAGGCGCAAGATCTAACTATTTGCTGGGGAGGTAGGATTAATGGAGCAAATGACGCAATTGGCACCGGTGAAAGTCGGTGATACGCTTACGGTCGCGATTAACGGTTACGCCACCCAAGGGGAAGGGGTAGGACGCTATAAGGGTTTTACCATTTTTGTCCCTAATAGCCTGGACGGCGAGACCGTCGTGACCCGGATTGAACTGGTGAAGAAGAATTACGCCCGGGGAGAGTTACTGCGGGTGGTGGAGCCTTCCCCGCACCGGGTTGAACCGGCTTGCCCGCTCTATGCCGAATGCGGCGGGTGCCAGCTTCTGCATCTGGATTATGAAGGACAACTGGCCTTCAAACGGCAACGAGTGATTGATGTGATGGAACGGTTGGGCGGCTTGAAGGATGTCACGGTCCGGCCGGTGATCGGGATGCCCAACCCTTGGAAATACCGGAACAAAGTCCAGTATCCTTTTGCCCTCGATGCAAAGGGAAGAGTGGTGATTGGTTGTTACCAACAAGGCACCCATAACGTGGTGGATACTAGGGAGTGCCTGATCCAGCATGACTTAAACAGCCGGATCATGAACCGCCTGCGCGAACTGGTGCAGGGGATGGGGATTTCCATCTATGACGAAAACACCGGGCAGGGCCTCTTACGCCATGTTCTCGTTAAAAACGGCTTCGAATCCGGGGAAGCAATGGTCGTGCTGGTGACGAACGGGCCGGATTTTCCGGAAGGGAAAGAGCTGGCGCGCATGCTGGCCTCCAATTTTCCCGAACTTAAAAGCGTGGTCCAGAATATCAATACCACCAGCGGGAATGTGGTGCTGGGGGATAAGAACAAGGTGTTATACGGGGAGGACGGGATTATTGACCGTCTCGGGGATCTGGAGTTTAAAATCTCGGCGAACTCCTTCTTTCAAGTGAACCCCGCCCAAACCGAAGTCTTGTATAAAAAAGCCCTCGAATATGCGGCGCTGACCGGGGAAGAGCGGGTCCTTGACGCCTACTGCGGGGTCGGCACGCTCACCTTGTTCCTGGCCCGCCAGGCCAAGGAGGTCTACGGGATCGAAGTGATCCCGGGCGCAATCGAGGACGCCGAAGAGAATGCGAAGCGGAATAAAGCGGATAACGTGGTCTTTGTCGTCGGCGCGACCGAAGAGGTCCTTCCGAAACTTGTCAAGATCGGGATCGATTTTCAAGTCGCCGTGGTTGATCCGCCGCGCAGCGGTTGCGAAGAAAGGGTCTTGGAAGCGCTCGTCCAGGTTAAAGTAGGCCGGATCGTCTATGTGAGCTGCAACCCAAGTACGCTGGCGCGTGATCTCAAGTACCTGGTCAACCGGGGCTACGCGGTGAAAGAGATCCAGCCGGTCGATATGTTCCCGCACACGTACCA
>JAKOVI010000104.1 GCA_029782135.1 Bacillota bacterium | reverse complement strand
GTGTCTCGCTTATAACAGAAATTGCGAAAAAGGGGCAGGAGTGTTTTGCCAAGAAACAAGCTGTCCAGAAAGGAAAAAATATTCAAAAAGAAGGTTACCGATCCGGCGTAAACTTATACAATACACTATGAAGGAATTGAATCATGATGAGCGCCAACTCATCCAATTCCTAAAGAAGCAATCCCTAACCAAAGGGGGGAGAGCGTATGTTGCAGTATTATTATGGTTCGCACGATACCCCGCTGTTCGATCTTAAAACTGAACGGCTTAAAGTTTTAAAAGTAATTGGCGAAAAAGCCAACCAACTGGAGCTCAAATCGGCAACCTGCCTCAATGCGATTAAGATTGACCGGATTAAAGCCAAACTGTTAAAGGCCGAGAGCAAATTAGTGGCAGATAAAGTTATAACCGAAGGGATTATCCGGAAAGATATCTTTTATGTCGATCCGCATAATTTTCTCCGTTTCGCGACTGAAGATCTGCCATTTGTGCTAGTAACCGAGTTCCCCGGCGTCAAGCCTGATCCCTGGGAAGAAATCCAAATCCACCTTAAGGATATTGACGTAAGTTATACTTTGCATCCGGCCCGGGGTTGTCTACCCGGTTGCTTAAGGCAGATTGTCGTGGCACACCTTAAGGTCGTAGTGGCGAAATGGAGTCAGGTGGATGTTGTAACCGGGGCGAAACTTTCGCCGCGGTTCTGGCCGGGATCGACGGTTGGCCGGTCATATTACACCTCTTACGGCAGTTAAGCATGGTTTGTCGCGACGGTGATGATGCCGACGGTCCTTTGACCGGCGGCTTTTTTATTGGTTTATGTGATAACAACATTATTCCCGAAATAACAATTTGGGCGGAAATGTTTAAAATGTCTTCTGCCGTGGTGCATTTCGAAAGCCCCTTTCGTATGATGGCTATGAATATCCAACGGGGAGGTGGAAGTCTGTGCATAATGGTTTTCCGCTACCTGAACTGGCAGAGTTATTGGCTGAACTGGAAAAGGAGATCATTAAGGCCAAATTGCCCAAAGAACTGCAGAATGTTTTATTGAACGACCTTAAACTTGCCAAGCGTTGCCTAAAGGAAGAGGATTTTCTCTGTGTCTTGAATGTCCTTGGGGTAATCTTCGATAAATTGGTGGCCCAGTTGTTGAGTTGTCCGGATCTCTGCAGGGAGATCGTACCGCTGCTGGCCTTGATCAATAAAATCCAGCAGATTCTGCTGCGTTTCCCGATTGAAGGTCCCACCGGTCCAACGGGGCCGACCGGCCCGACTGGTCCAACGGGTCCGACGGGAGCCACCGGGGCGACCGGTGCCACCGGTCCGGCTGGCGCAGTAGGGGCTACTGGTGCAACGGGTGCCACGGGTCCGACTGGCGCCGTGGGTGCCACAGGAGCGACCGGCCCGGCGGGTGCAACAGGAGCGACTGGTCCGGCTGGCGCGGTGGGCGCAACTGGAGCGACCGGCCCGGTGGGTGCAACGGGTGCGACCGGTCCGGCTGGTGCAGTAGGTGCAACTGGTGCGACTGGCCCGGTGGGTGCAACAGGAGCGACTGGTCCGGCTGGCGCGACTGGCGCGACCGGTCCAACCGGTGCAACGGGTGCTACCGGTCCTACCGGTCCAGGGGCTCCGCAAACCTTCGCCTATATTTATAATGTCGGCACGGTTGAGGAGGTTCCGGTCGATGGGATCGTTCCCTTCAGTAACAACGGCCTGATTGTGGGGGGAATCGTCCATCCGCCGGGGAGTGGCGATATTATAATCGAAGAATCCGGCGTTTATGAAATCACCTTTACCGTGCAGGCGGACCGGGTCAACCAGTTCGCGATCTTCCTGGACGGCAACGTGGTGCCGGGAGGAATTTATAGTGTTGGCGCTGCCAACATCCAAAACAGCGGCACGGTCATTGTTGAGATCGAAGCGCCGGTGATCCTCAATATCCGCAACTTCAGGTCCTTCAGCGCGGTCACTTTGGAGAATTTCATCGGTGGTGACGAGGAGCAAGTAAATGCGGCTTTGGTGATCCGGCGGTTAAGTTAGGACCGCGAAGGGATGACGTCCGGTTTCATGGCGGGAGAGATTCTTCTCTCCAAAGCAGAGGAATTATGCCCCTTATGGGCATAATTCCTCCTCTCTAAATGCTGCGCAATGTGAACGGGAGGGAGGAGAATGAAACGACTCCGCTTTCATCTGTTAGGACTGGCGCATTTAACGACGCACAGGAAGAACTCGGCCTGTGCTTATACGCAAAAGATTGTGAAACTGGCCCGGATCCTGAAAAGCTATGGGCATTTTGTCTATTTTTACGGGGTGGAAGGGTCCGAGGTCGAATGCGATGAGTTTATTCCGGTTTCCACCCAGGAGATCCTCGACAAAACTTACGGCCGTTATGACCAGTCGCGGGAATTCTTCAAACATCATCCGCAAGACTTGGCCCACCGCACTTTTAATCAGAATGCGATCAAAGCAATTTTGGAACGCAAAGCGGAGCAGGACTTGTTATTGTGCCCGATGGGGAATTACCAACAGCCGGTTGCCGAAGGGGTTAAGTTGTTGACGGTGGAACCTGGGATCGGCTATACCGGTGTTTTCTCTTCCTTCCGGGTCTTTGAATCATATGCCTGGATGCATTATGTTTATGGACTGCTGAAACAGGATGATGGCCACTGGTACGACGCAGTCATTCCAAACTATTTTGATGTGGCCGATTTTCCCTACGAACCGGAGAAAGAAGATTACCTGCTTTATTTCGGCCGGATCATTTGGCGCAAAGGGGTACAAGTTGCGTCCGAAGTGGCGAAAGCAACCGGCAATCGCTTGTACATTGTTGGCCAGGGCTCTTTGGATAATCCCCAGGAGGGACTGGCGTTAAGCGGTGAAAAACATATTACATATATGCCCGCGGTCGGGCCGGAAGAAAGAGCACGCCTGCTCGGGAAGGCCAAGGCTGTTCTGATGCCGACCTTTTATTTGGAGCCGTTCGGGGGTGTCAATGTGGAAGCACAGCTGTGTGGCACTCCGGTGATCACCAGCGATTGGGGGGCCTTTCCGGAAACGGTCCTCCACGGGGTGACCGGTTACCGCTGCCGGGTGTTTGAGGAGTTCTGTTGGGCGGTGAAGAATATCCACCGGATTCGGCCGCAAGACTGCCGTGCCTGGGCGGTGAAGAACTACTCCCTTGAGCGGGTCGGAAAGATGTATGAAGAATATTTCCAGCGTATTCACCGCCTCTTTGGCCGGGGCTGGTACGAAGAGAATGAGGAGCGAAAGGAGCTTGACTGGTTGTACCGGTATTATCCGGAGCAACACATTGATCCTTCCGGGGAGTCAGCATCGACGGAAGTCCGGCCGGAAGAAGGAAGCACGGCGCAGCAGGCGGAGGAAGTACCGGCACAACAGGCTGCGTCAGTAGTTTCGGATGATTAACTCATTAATGGCGTTTCTTTTTTGCGCATCGCAGTTGATATACCGTTTGGCGGGGACGCGCTCGATCCGGTACCCTTTATACAACTCCTCGAAAAAGTGGTCATCCGGGTCCTCGTTTTGCGGGTCGGAGTTGCTGAGCATGAGGGCCGCCCCTTTTTGGTCCCACACACGGAAGTGGGCGGCCAGCCTTTGCTGGTCCCGGTCGGAGAAACCGTCCTTGGCGTAGCTGGTAAAATTTGAAGTTTGATTTAACGGCCGGTAGGGCGGATCAAGGTAGATAAAGCAGTCTTTGGTTACATAACAATCGGCCATGCTGAAATCCCCACAGATGATTTCGGTGTTTTGCAGGGCTTGGTGGATCCTGATTAGATTGTCATGGTCAAAAAACTTAGGTTTTTTATACCGGCCGTAAGGGACATTAAATTCTCCCTTTTTGTTCAGGCGAAATAACCCGTTGTAACAGGTTTTGTTTAAGAAGATCAGCAAGCTGGCCCTTTCCACCCAAGCCTCGTTATAAGCCTGCCGGTTGATCGCT